>NZ_AOGZ02000014.1:1470000-1825000 GCF_000332515.2 Leptospira wolbachii serovar Codice str. CDC | reverse complement strand
TTAAGGTCATCCGTACCTTTCGCCAAGAGAATCAGGACCTTAAAAAATTTGATAACATCAACTATAAGGTGTATCGTCGCACCTTCAAGGGACAGTTCTATTTACAAATGGCACCAAGCCTTGTGGAACTGACTTCTTCTGTGGTGGTGCTTGGATACTTTGCTATGGGTGCCAAATTCATTTACTCCGGTAAATTCACCCAGGGTGAGTTTATGGCCTTCCTCCTTACCTTGTTATTTTTACTTCGTCCTCTTACTCAGCTTTCACAAATGGTCGGTAAAATTACCCAAGCTAATTCGGCAGGAAAACGCATTTTCGAAATCATCGACCGGGATTCTGAAGTGGTAGAACATGGAGATGAAACGGTTCTCGAAAAAATAGAAGAGGGAATCCAATTTGACGACATTCACTTTTCTTATCCAGGAACCAACCAAGAAGTCCTAAAAGGAATCAACCTAGATATCAAACTTGGTGAAACTTATGCCTTTGTGGGAACCAGTGGTTCTGGAAAATCAACTTTGATGGATTTAATTCCACGATTTTTTGATCCCACTGCTGGAAAAATTCGCATCGATGGAATGGATATCCGCAACTATTCGCTTAATTCCCTTCGTAAAAAAATTGGGATTGTGACTCAGGAAATTTTCCTCTTTCACGGAACCATTGCAGATAACATAGCTTATGGAACGGGGGCTGCTTCTCGTAAGGAAGTGGTTCGTGCGGCTCGTCTTGCCAATGCTCACGACTTCATCACCAAAATGGAAAATGGATACGACACGGTCATTGGGGTGCGAGGACTGGATCTCAGTGGGGGCCAAAGGCAACGTCTGGTCATTGCTCGTGCTTTGTTACGAAATGCAGAAATTATGATTCTGGATGAAGCAACAAGTGCATTAGATGCGGAATCGGAACGTTTGGTCAGTCGCGCTTTGGAGCGACTCTTTAAGAATAGAACCACATTTATCATCGCCCATCGTCTTTCTACTGTGCGTCGTGTGAAAAACATAGTTGTGATTGAAGAAGGTGAGATCAAAGAACAAGGGGACCATGATTCCCTTTTGGCAGAGAATGGAATTTATAAAAAACTATATGATAGTCAATTTGCTGATGCGGAGATCCAAATATGAAAAGAGTTTTAATTGTTGACGATAATGATCGTTATGCGAACAATTTAAAATCTTATTTTGATTCTAAAAATATTCCATCGGACAGGGCAGTGGATGCAAAAGAAGGCCTAGTCCTTTTTTCTAAAAATCCAAATTACGATATGATTGTTTCTGATGTGACTATGGAAACCCAGACCTCTGGACTTTGGATGATGCGTAAAATTTACAAATCCGGTTACAAGGGCGTTCTTGTCATTGCTTCCACTGGATTTGATGTATTCGGTGTGATGCCGTTTTCTGCTCGGTTTTTACCTTGGTTTTGCGGCCTTCATTGGATGATTCCAAAAGTGCCACTCAAACAAGGAACGGTGGAATGGGTTCCCACCGCCCTATCTTTCGGAAAAGTTAATCCTTTCTAGGAACTTTGATCTCTTCAATAGGATTGAAGAGATTGTTGTGTTTTCCTTTTTTCAAATTGGAATACTTTCCAGTAATTCCGTCACTCCCCAATTGTTTTACTTCAATGATATCTAGTTTCGGATAGAACACCCAACCGGTCACAAAGGCCCCGCGTGCTCCAGGTAGAGTGGATTCCATTTTTACTTGGATGTATTTATCCGTGAGGATATCGTCACCGATCCGAACGGCAAATTCCTTTTTCGTTTCAGAAAGGATGAGACCAATTTCTTTATTTTTAATATAAGATACCGGTCTGGAACGTTCGTTAGGTTCTGATCTGAGATAGTCATCTTCAATCAGAATGATGGCATATTTTCCGAAGGCTTTTCGTCTGAGTAAAGACTCTCCAATTCGTTTTCCGAGTTTTTCATCGGTTTGGGCTTCGTTCAATCTAATGAGAGCAAAAGTGGCAGAGAGTGATGGATTTTTGCTGATTTCATCCACAGCCATAAGAGCAAGGTTTGGTTCTTCCGCCACAACTCGTTCTAAAATTCTAAGACTTTCTCTACTTCCATGAATGGCAAGGGCTTCAAGCGCTGCTTCTTTGATTTCTTGTTCATTGGATTTAAGAAATTTATCAAATACTTCCACGTCAGCATCTAATTTATGATAGGCGAGTCCTCGAAGGGCTCCAGATACAATCACTACATATTCAGAGGCAAGTCCTGTGGTGAGGATCATTTCTCTTCCTGCTGGATCTTTCGTTTTCCCGAGTCCTTCGTAACTGACAGCGATTACTTCGGGATCTTCCGCTTTGGTTCCAGCAATAAAATAAGAAAGAGACCTTTTGTCCCCAAGATCCGACAGGGCTTTGTAAGCCGCAGGTCTTACTTGGTATCCATCTTTATCAATGGCATTTTGTAAACTCAGACGTCCTGCTTTTAAGCGACCAAGAGCCAGGGCAGCTGCCGAACGAACACGGGGAATGGGATGTGTGGCTAGAATTTTTTCTAAGTTTTTGGGTTTGCGGTAGTATTCCCATTGGAATACCTGAACTAGTCCGTTACGAATTTGTTCCGTATACTCTTTGTCTTTTTTCTCTTCATCAGAGAGGACTTCTTCCTCTTCCTTTTTAACTAATTCATTAATTTGTTCAGTAACTTTTGCTTTTCCCGTAACCTTTGTTTTGCGATTGATTCGTTTGATGGAAATTTTGGGAGTAGTATCTACTTTTTTTGGAATTACCTTTTCAACTTTTTTTGCGGTATCAATTTCATTGGTTTTGATAACGGGATCTTCTACTACAGGTTTTATTTCCTTCTCTGCTGCATCTTTACCTTGGTTGTAATTTCCTGAGTCTGAACGTAAATGACGGATTGCATTGTGAATTCCAATTGCTTTGGGACTATTTTGTTTTAAAGCATCTAAGATATTACCTAATTCATAACTCACGCGACCAATGGCCGGTCCATCAAAGTCATTCGGAGTGCTATCGATCAAATCCTGGTTGGTTTGGATAAGTCCCGGAAGTTTAGCGATGATCGGAGGTAGGTCTTCTTCCAAATAGGCTGCAGCTTGCATCTCTTTATCGACCGGTTCGCCCACAGTTTTTTTGCTATCAGCCCGAAGAGCTACGTTTTCCCCAAATTCTAATAGTGCGATGGCTTTGTGAGCCTCTTGAATAAACTCATCATACTTACGATTGTTCGTTACTGGGATGATTACATCTTTCGCTTTATGGGGATCTAAATCGCTTCCTTGGTATTCTTTATACTTTGGTGAAACGTCTGTTAACTGGTAAGGTTTTGATGTGGAACAACTTATCAATAAAACAAGGACCACCCATAAACTGCTCTTCCAAATTATGTCTTGACCCTTTTGAAACATCTGATAGCCTACTTCCATACTTTGAATATCGGATACTTACTATAAGTAAAATTAGCGGCAATCTAGCTGGTCTCAAGCCAAACCAGCTAAAAAAGTTAAAATCTCTCTCCGAAAGGCGTCTTAGAGAGGATTCTATCATATCTATGGACCTAGCAAGGCTCGTAGGTGAGATTTCAGTGGAAATCAGTAGGCAGGTGGGCCTTCTCATTGAGAGGTCAGGTTATGTCACTCATCTGATTGTAGGGAATGACCACTCCATCGAAATTCCTCATTTAGACCGGTTCCGAGTTGCCCATTCAAGACTCCGCGGGCTTCGCCTCTTTCACACACATCTCAAAGAACATCCGTTAAACCAAGAAGACCTCATGGACCTTGTTCTCAACCGTTTTGATTCCATTACGGCAGCTTGTGTTGGTTCTGACGGAATTCCCAAATTCTTTTTTTCAGCCTTTATCAATCCCGATCCAGAAGCAAAGGAACCGTGGATCCTTTCGGCCAAACAATATCCAGGCCAATTGAAGTATGGATACTTAGAGCAAGTAGAAGCATTAGAATCTGAATTCACTAAAAAAACATCGAACCTAAAGGAATCGCAAAAAGAAAACCGAGCTTTCCTTGTGGGTGTGTATGACGTTCGAAAGATGAAACGTTCGCCTGACCATTCTATGGCGGAACTAAAAGAACTTTGTCGCACTGCCGGAATCAATGTGGTGGATACCTATATCCAAAAAAGAGATCCTGATCCCAAAACCGTTGTGGGGAAAGGAAAATTACAAGAGATCATTTTAACTTCTGTTCATAAAGACATTGAACATTTGATTTTTGATTTGGAACTCACACCTTCTCAGGCAAAAAAAATCTCGGATGCCAGTGATTTAAAAATCATCGATCGAACCCAACTCATTTTAGATATTTTTTCCAAAAATGCAAAATCAAGAGATGGAAAACTTCAAGTGGAACTTGCCCAACTTAAGTACCTAAAAAATAGACTTTCTGAATTGGATGACAACATGAGTCGCCTAACAGGAGGAATTGGGGGAAGAGGGCCTGGAGAAACCAAGTTGGAGATTGGAAACAGGCGAGTGGAAGAAAAAATCACTCGTTTGGAAAATGAACTCAAAGATCTAAAACGTAGACGGGAGCTGAACCGCAAAGCCCGAACGAGAAATGAAATCCCCATTGTGGGAATTGTCGGTTATACCAACGCAGGTAAGTCCACTCTTCTCAATGCCTTAACCAATTCTACAGTCATTGCAGAAGATAAATTATTTGCGACACTGGATCCTACCACAAGACGAATTCGTTTTCCAGAAGAAAGAGAAATCATCATCTCAGATACCGTGGGATTTATTCATGACCTCCCACCAGATCTCTCCCAAGCTTTCAAAGCAACTCTCGAGGAATTAGGAGATGCGGATCTCCTCCTGCATGTTGTAGACTCCACTAATCCTAATTATGCGGAACAAATGGAAGCGGTAGACACAATTCTCAACTCGTTACAGTTGAATGAAATCCCAAGGATGGTGGTTTTTAATAAAGCCGATGGACTCGATGAAGAAACCCATGCCTCTTTCGAAAAAAATGGGTCCTTACTCGTTTCTGCGGTCACTCGCGAGGGACTGACTCAACTTTTGGATTTGATTGAAGACGAAATTTGGAAGAAAAAAGAACAAAAACCTTTAGAAACTATTCCCAGTTAGAGATTGCTTCTTTTTTAGTATGGAAGATTTTCACTTTGCCTGGCAAATCCATGAGTCGAATCACGTTTTCCAAAAAATGATTTAAACCCCCAATCAGAATTTTACCATGATTGCTCTCTACGGTTTTGATGATACCGATGAGTGTCGCCACCCCAATGCTATTGATGTATTCCAATTTGGTTAGTTCCAATATGATATTATAAACCGCATCCCTGAAAATCACCGAAATATTCCGATTGATTTCATACGCATTGGTATTGGTGATTTGGCCGACAAATGAGACCACGAGAACTCGTTCGCCTTTGATATCAACGAATTCTGTTTTTAGGTCCATGGATGGAAATTGTAAATTCGCCATGGCGAGTTACAGTTTTTCCAGAAGCCGGATGGCCACGGTTTTTTGTTTTATGATGGCAGACATGGTATCAATTTCCTGCAGAGATTTTTGGAATTCTCCTTCCGTAGCTGCATGAGTGACTACTATCACAGACACAGGTTCAGAAGTTGACTCTTTCTGTTGGACGGATGCAATTGAAATATTATGACGGCCGAGGACCTGAGAAATTTCCGCAAGAACCCCTGGTTTGTCCACGGTGGAAAAACGAAGGTAGTAACGTGCCAAATTGTTTGGCTCTGGAAACGCTTTTGCTTGTGGAAAAAGATTGTTTTCTTTAGCAATGTCTTTGCTTCCGAGTCTTGAAGCGTAGTAAATGATATCGGATAAAACAGCACTAGCTGTCGGCATCCCACCGGCCCCTTTTCCTGTGATCATTCCCGAATCTGCTTCTTTGGTTTTATAAAAAACAGCATTCGATTCATTCATCACATTTGCTAACGGATGGTCGAGAGGAACAAGAGTGGGATGCACCTTGGTCAGAACACCCGCCGAACTTCGCTTAGAGATTCCCAAAAGTTTGATTCGGTATCCTAGGGACAAGGCAGATTGGATGTCTAAAGATTGTAAGTCAGAGATTCCTTTTACCGATAAAGAGGCGAACGAAACGTACTCACGAAAAGCAAGACTCGCAAGCAAACTGATTTTGTGGCCGGCATCAATCCCTTCTACATCGAAGGTGGGATCGGCTTCTGCAAATCCTAACTCTTGGGCTTTTTTTAAGGCAGTGGAATAGTCCCAAGCTTCTTGTTCCATTTTTGTTAAGATGAAATTGGTGGTTCCATTGAGGATTCCGCAGATGACTTCAAATTCGCATGAGGCGAGGCCATCCCTTAAAGTGCGGATGATAGGAATGGAACCAGCAACAGCAGCTTCATATCCGAGTTCAACCCCAGTTTTTTCTGCAATCGGATACAGTTCTCTACCTTTTTCGGATAACAACGCCTTATTGGCTGTGATGACAGTTTTGCCATTTTCCAAAGCAGAACGAACGGCTTTGTAGGCCATATCCGTTCCGCCTATCAATTCAACAATCATGTCGATATCCGAACGATTTGTAACAGACAATACATCCTCTGTTACTGGAACGTTCGTTCTGCCTTGGAGTTTTCCCGGGCTACGAGTGGCAATGGCCGTTAGTTGTAAGTTGATTCCATAATGATTTTGGATTTTTTCTCGGTTTTTATCCAAGAGTTGGAGTAAGCTAGTGCCGACGACTCCGGCACCCAATAGACCAATACGAACTTCTTTCATCTAGGATCACGATTTCGTAGGAGAAAGGGAAACACACTTAAAAAAATTTTAAAAAAAAACAAATTTGAGAAGAAGTTCTTCAGCTTTTTCTGATTTTATGTGATAACTATAATTAGAATTGTCTCGGCAATAAGGATTATCATTATGGCAACGAAAAAATCATCATCTGCCGCTAAGAAGAAGGCTGTCAAAAAAGCGGCTAAGAAAACAAATACGGTTAAGAAACAATCTACAAGAAACGAGAGTGCATCTCTATTCAGAAACGATGAGTCAGCACAAGTTTCTCTTCAATCCCCGGTATCTCACTCCGACGGATCTTCCCACGGTACAAAAGAATCTGGAAATGGAGTGTATCTATTTTTAGTTTTGGCCGGAGTGCTTGCCATCGGGTACTTAGGATACGTGAAATACTTCAAAACAAAAGCTCCAGTGGCAGTTGCGACTGTTCCTGCAGATGCGCAAACCAAACCAGTACCAGCTGAGCCTGAGAAAAAAGTAGAAGAAGCAAAGCCAGAAGTTTCCGCTGCTGGATTCTTAGTGGATAAAGTGGCATCCAAAAAATGGACAGAAGCTGCGGCTTATTGTAAATCTGTTGGTGGTGTTGTTCCTTCTAAAGACGATCTAGTTAAATTTGCAGCGACTGCTCCGAAAGAGATCAAATCTAGCGAAGAGAAATATTGGACTAAAACAGAAGTGGATAAGAAGTCAGGTTTGGCTTACCGTTTTTCTAACGGAAAAGCACCAAAAGTTGATAAAGCTACTTCCTTAAAAGTTCTTTGTAAAAATTAATCTCTAACGAGAGTTCGATTGGATCGGGGCTAGAATTTCTCTTCTGATTTTGTCAGCAAGATCAGAAGAAGCAAACATCTTCCCCGAAACATCGGTTAAATAAAAACTGTCCTTGGCTCGCCCTGTTTCGAAGTCTGTTTCGATGGTGGCACTGCGAATGTTGATTTGGTTTTGCATGAGAATTCGTGAAACATAATACAACAAACCCCTTCCAGCACTACTTTCCAAATACAAACAAGTTTCATTTCGTTCAGGAAGATCGCTAAATATAAATTCTGGTGTTTCTCGAAAGAAAGTGGCAACGGCCGGTTCTTGGATTTGTAACTTCTCCAAAATTTCTTCAAACTTAGTATTCTTGGAAAACAAGGAATCCATCATCATCCCTAGTTTAAATGCGGCCTGGGTAGTATCACCACCATCTGCTTGTAAAATGAACGAATCGATTGTAAATTCCCTACCTTTCTCGATCACAGTACTCAGTTCTCCAGAAAGGATGTCCATTTTCAGAGCATAAATGATCGTAGCAATTCGGTGGAAGGTACCAATCTGGGTAGAATCCGTTTTTAGGGAAATGAGGATGTTTTCCTTCTCTCGTTTGTATTGAAACTCGATCAATGTGGCATTTCCCTTTCCCACAGATTGTATATATGCACAGGAAATTTCAATCAAAAGGTTTCTGCAAAATACGCCGATGATGATAAAAGACAGTATGAAAAAACTACTATTGATTCTATTCGTTTTGGGGATCGTAATCGGGCCCCTTGTTTCGCAAGAGGAAACTTCGGAAGAATCACCCTTTGCGACAACCAAAAAGAAAGTGCAACTCTGGAAAGGAGAAGTGGTTGGTGTTTATAAAAATAGATTGTGGATCAAAGTTCGAATTTACCGCAACCAACGAATCTCTAAACTCTCTTTGAATGAAATTAAATCATTATTTGCCGATACAAAGGAATTTCCGGTGTATCAAAAGGTCACAGATCTCAAACAAGGAGTCCTAGTTCTACGTGACACGGTTTGGGAAGAAAAACATATCAATAAAAAAAATCAGTTCATCGAAGTAGTGTTAGTAGGTGATTATAAACCAGATCTCAGTTCAAAAATGAAAGAGATTACAACTGACGCCTATATCTCCAGTTATATAGAAGAAGATTTTTTTACAGAACCAGATGCATTTTTTAAGGGAAGATTTACCCCACCGAGAAAAACAGTCTTTCATCCTAAAGACAGAAAAGAGATGGTCCTTGTTTCGCGCGGTCTTTTTCTTTACGGCCAAGGAACCGATCCCTCTGCCGATAGCTTCAATCCATACTATTTGGAACCAAAAGCATCAAATCTAAAAGAGATGCCTTCCTTTTATATCGATAAATTTGAAGTCACCAATGCTGAGTATGCATACTTTTTAAAACAAACTAATACCCAAAGTCCCCCTCATTGGATTGGGGGAAAATATCCCGAAGGAGAAGGGGATTTTCCTGTGGTCCACCTCACATATCGTGAAGTGGAACGTTATGCAAGTTGGGTCGGCAAACGAATTCCTACCGAATGGGAATGGGAAAAGGCCGCAAGAGGTCCAGGTGTGATTGAGTATACCAATCGCGATGAAACCTTAGGATACCAAATCATTGCAACCAAATATCCCTTTGGCGATGAATTCGACTCTTTGTATTGTAATACAAGAGAATCAAAAATTGGAAAGGCCCAGTCCGTGTATGAACTATCTACGGAAGGAGAAAGTCCTTACGGTGCCATAGGAATGTGTGGGAATGCAGCTGAATGGACATCCAGCGATTATCAATTGTATCCTGGGCATCATATCAAAAACTTCTCTTTCGGCAAAATTTATAAAGTGGTTCGCGGGGGATCGTATTCCGATTCGGCAAAGAATTCTACTGCAAGTGCTAGGTCTTATGGTGGGATACCCAACCTATCAGAAGATAGGCGGGCAGGATTTCGTTTGGTAATGGACTACCGAAACTAAATTACTTAGTAAGAACTTCGTTTCTTTTTCCTAGTTTTTTACAGATCTTTCCAAGAACCTCTTGTTCATCCGGGGAGAGCACTGCAAATTCTGAAGTGATCCGTTTTACGTGGTCAGGAAAAATCTGTTCGATGAGTTTTTTTCCTTCTGTAGTTAGATGGACAGAGATAAACCTTCTGTCTTCCACACCACGCACACGTTCTACGAGGGTTCTTTTTTCTAGGTTGTCGATCACGAGTGTGATGTTTCCTGTACTTTTAAGAATTTTGTCCCCCAGCTCTTTTTGGCAAAGTGGACCCAAATGGTACAATGTCTCTAAAACCCCGAATTGGCTTTCTGAGATATTCCACTTGGTAAACTCAGAAATAAGTCGGGAAGATAAAGATTCCGCTGCGCGTTTTAGTTTGATGAACGCATCCAGAGCTTGTACTTCTTTTTTAGAGCCTTTAAATTTTGTTCCCATTAGTTTAATATCAAACTATCAAATCTTAAACCAATTGTCAACTGGTTTCTTGGCTCTTTTGGAAAAGATCTTTCATGAGTCGCAGAGTCCCCGTCAGTCCTAAAACCACAGAAGAGGCCGCAACCCCGCCCATAAGAGCACCTGCAACGCCTGGAGAGCAAGCATCGGCTCCCGTTAGGTAAAGATTTTTGATAGTTGTCCTCACACCTAACCATTCTTGTTTGAAGCGTTCCGGTGTACAGGAAAGTCCATAAATGGAACCTTCTTTATGTCCGGTAAAAAATTCCGTGGTGATAGGAGTAGAGAGTTCTGTGAATTCAATGAGGTCCCGGAATCCAGGAAATCGTTTCTCTAAGAAAGCTAACATCCCTTCTATGATAGTTTCTTTAAGTTTGGTATAGTTTTCCCCCCGTTTTTTCCAGGGTTCGTCTTTCCATTTTGCGAATAGTGAATAATCAGCAAAACTAATCGCTTCTGCTGTATGTCCTTCGGATTCCGGATTTTTTAAGGAAGGAAAAGACAAATACATCATCGGTGGATTTCCGTTCACTAAATCGTTTCTTTTCGCATAACAAGCGTCATGATCTGCTTCAGGAAAGATCCAATGGTTTTCACCGTGAAATCCGAGTTTTCTTGGGGATTCTTTAAATCCAATATAGAGTGTGATGGATGTGGTCCCTTGCGCACTCAAAGTTTCCAATGGCTTTTGAAAAGATAGGGAATGTTCTTTCGGTAACAATTTGTTATAAGTTGTGTAGGCTCCGGCATCAGATACAATCACGTCGGCAAAGAATTCCTGTTCCGAAAATGTTTTCCCTTTTTGGACCTCTACCTTAACCCCTATTGCTTTATTGCCTTGAAGAAGGATCTCTTTGACAGTATGGAGGATTTTTAAACTACCCCCATTTTCTTCTACGATGGGTTCAATCGAGTCTACGATTTTTGAAGATCCACCAATCGGAAAATAACCTCCATTAAAGTAATGAGCAACAATCATAGAATGGATAGCAAAAGACGATGATGCAGGAGGAAGTCCATAATCCCCCCATTGGGAACTGAGTATGGCTCTTAAGTTTTCATCTTTGATATGAGTTTCCATATACTCTTTGGTTGTGATATAGGGAGTGGGGATATGGTTTATGTTTAAAAACTTGGCGGCCTTTTCAAAAACGGAAGGCAAAGCTTTCAAAGTAAAATGCCTACCAAACCATTGGGTAAAAGTTTCTACATCGCGGAAGTATTGGTCGATAGCCTGCGTTTCCAAAGGAAACTTTTCTTTTAAGTCCGACTTAAACTTTTCCTTTTCTCCATACACTGGAAAACTAAAATCCGGGTAATCGAAGACTTCAAATGGTTCTTCCATTTTGTTCCACTTTACACCCTTTCTGGTGATGGAATCGAATAGAGTTCTTAACATCGAACCCTCACCTAAATCCCCAATATAATGGATTCCGACATCCCATTCAAATTTTCCTAGCCTTTTGAATGTATGAGTGAACCCACCTAACTTAAAATGACGTTCCAGCACCAATACTTTCTTTTTCGCCACTTGAGAAAGGATAGAGGCGGCCGTAAGGCCACCAATACCAGAACCGATAATGATTACGTCATATTTGTTGTCCATTAGTGGTATTTAGTCTCTACTGTATATTCCACAGTCACGGTTTCATTGGCTTTCACTGGAACATCGGAGTATGCTTTGGTTGCAGATTCTTTTGTAAATTTATGAGAGGATTTTGTGATATTCCAATCTCCCCAAAGGCTTGCGTAGAACCTTACTTCAATTTCTTCTTTTTTTCTGTTACGAATTTCTACTGAATAGGTCGACTTGTCTCCGCGAGAAAGTTTAAACACTTCATTAGAGAGTCGTTTTCCATTGGCAACTACGTCAAAAGCTTGGCCTGTTCGAATTTTTACTTCTTCGTTTTCGGGAGTGTGATCAATTGTATCCTCTCCTAGAAGTTGTTGGCGTCCTTTGGAATCTGCTTTAAAAACACGAATGGTTCCTTGTGGGAGTGGCCTTCCTAAATTGTTTTTCTTCGCATTTTTGAAGATGTATTTGATGTTTGCATTATTGAAATTCTTTTCATTTCCTTCATACATAGGGAGATTTTCAAAAACGAAATACTTTTTGATTTCGATTCCTTCTGATTGAAAGAGTTGTACTTGTTTGGTTTGGTTATAACCTATGTTGGTTGGTTGGTCCAAAGTGTATAAGTAGTATTCTGATAAATTCTCTTGATTGAATTCAGGTGCTTCTGCCGACTCATCATACTCTTTCATCATCGTTTTTTTTACAGAACGAGGTTGTACTGCATAAGAATTCACTTGGTTGGAGATTAAGTTTACCTTACCGGCCACAAGTTGTAAAACTGCGTTTTTAAACTCCGCTCCCGAATTATTATTTAAGGTGACCCAAGAATTTAGACCGCACAGATTTTCTTCCTTATCCAGAACAAGTATGTAATCAGCGGACCAACCAAGACCATTGGTTTGGTAAGAAACTTCTACAGTTTGTTCCTTTTCGGTATCGTTCTTCAATTTCCAAACAAGAGTAGGTTTCGCAAATAGGTTTTCGGGAATCGTGGGAACGGTAATCCGTCCATCGTATCCTAAGGAAATCTCATCCCCAATTTTATACACGGGAGTTCCGTTGTTTGCAATGAGTGTAGCCTTAACAGAAGTAGTTTTTTCTTTTCCCTCTTTATGAAGGGTCACTTCTTTCCCAATGTATTTGTCCATCAGGCGCTCTTGAGAAATTAAATCGTATTCATAGTTTTGTTCGAAGACTGTGAGTTTTTTAGGATCTTCTCCTTTAACCCGCACAGTTTGTGGAATGATTTGTGAGGGAACATCTTCGAACCGTAAGGTGCGAATTCCCTTTGAAAGATTTAAAGTCCGAGTTTCTCGAACGAGACCAATTCCTCCATTGTAAATGGTAACACTCACTGTTTTGCGGTCCGACTGTGTCGACATGTCAAAAGCAGAATCGGAGGTGATGTTACCTACCGTAAAAAATAGAAGTGTTAGAGTGGTGAAGGATAGTATTTTGGATTTCATGTATTCTCCCATGAGCATTCTACAGTCTGCAAAGGTAAAAAACGAATGCAACCAAAATCGTTAGGGGAAAACTGCACTTTAAGAGGATTCGTATGGCAAATGTAGTAAAAATCGGGGTCATTGGTGGGACTGGCCTATATTCAATCGATGGAATGGAGATCATTCAAGAAATCCACCCGGAAACTCCTTGGGGTAAACCTTCGGACACAATCACCATTGGTCGCTTTAAAGGGAAAGAAATTGCTTTTTTGCCAAGACATGGAAAAGGACATTCTTTAAATCCAAGTGAAGTTCCTGTTCGCGCCAACATTGCCGCATTGAAACAGTTAGGTGTTGAAGAAATCATTGCTTTTAGTTCTGTGGGAAGTTTGCGCCAAGAAATTGCCCCTAGAGATTTTATCATTCCTTCACAAATCATTGACCGCACGAAAGCACGGCCTTCCACTTTTTTTGAAAATGGTATGGTGGCACATGCTCCTTTTGCGGATCCATTTTCGCCAGGCCTTGGTAAAAAAGTAGAGGAAGCTGCAAAACAAATTAATCTTCCGATCCATTCGAACAAAACTTTGATTTGTATGGAAGGTCCACTTTTCTCTACAAGGGCTGAGTCTCACATGTACAGATCTTGGGGTGCGGACATTATCAATATGACAGTTCTCCCTGAAGCAAAACTAGCAAGGGAAGCAGAGATTCTTTACCAAATGGTTTGTATGTCTACAGACTATGATTGTTGGAAAGAAGATGAAGCCCATGTAACATTGGAAATGGTTTTGGGCAACCTAAGTAAAAATGCAGAAACCGCTAAGAAATTACTCTCGGCACTGATTGACCTGTTAGGAAAGTCAGATGACACAAGCCTTGTAGGAAGTACAAAATTTTCTTTGGTGACTGCACCAGAAAAAAGGAACCCTGAACAAATTAAAAAATTGAAATTTCTTTTCCCTACTTATTTCTAACCAGCTTGCAAAGCTTGTTCCAATGTCGGGAAAACTTGGAGCAGGCTGCGCAGTTTTGTTAGTTCTAAGACGTATCTTACTTTTTCAGAAGGTGAGATGATACGAATGTATCCTTTCTGTTTCATAAGCCTAGAATGAATCCCCAAACAAACACCGAGGCCAGAACTGTCGATATAACTGACTTGTTCAAAGTTTAGGAAGATGTAGTTGATCCCTTTGAAATGAGAATTTCCAAATTTTCTTTCATGACTTGTGAGTTGTAGAGGTTGATTTCTCCAGACAATTCAAAATACACAGCTGTTTCTGGAAGGGGGACAAATCTCTGTTGGAGAACTTCCATTTTGAAGTCGCCACTTTCAACTGTGTAATCACTCCAGTTTTCGATCATATTGAAATTTCCTTTACCCCATCCGAAATGTGAAACTTGTAGAAGTCTATCTCAAGGTTAAATTTTTGTTGATAACTTTTTTTTAAAACTGCATCGATTTTGGAAAAATGATCTTTCATATCTAGTACGAGTACGCATCCACCAAAGCCACCACCAATCATTCTGGCACCAGTGACTCCTAGACTCTGCAAAGAATCAACAATGAAATCTGTTTCGGGACAAGACACTTCGAATTCTTTGGATAAGGACCAATGTGTTTCGAAAAGTGCCGAACCAACATCTTTGAAATTCCCTGATTCCAAACCCTCGATTACGATTTTTGTTCTCTCGCGTTCAGAGGTAACATGTTTCGTTCGTTTTCGTTCTTCATTTGTTAGGTGGCATTCACCAATTTGAACATCTGAAAGATTCACGTCATACAAATGTGTAAAATTTGGAAACTTTGTTTGAATTTTCGCCAACGCAGATTCACATTCCGATCGTCTCTGGTTATAAGCGCTGTCTTTTAAACTATGTTTTACATTGGAATTGATTAAATAGAATTCAGAATCTCCTAAATCAAAATGGTGATAAGAGTATTGCAGGGTGTCGGTATTTAAGGAAATACAGTCGTCCTTTCTGCCTACAGCAATGATGAATTGGTCCATGATTCCACATTTGGTTCCAACAAAATGATTTTCTGCCCTTTGCCCGATGAGAGCAATTTCCTCGCGTGAAATAGGCAATCCAAAGGTTTCTTTGATCGCATAACCGGTTACCACTTCAAAAGCAGCTGAAGAGGAGAGGCCTGATCCTTGGGGAATATTTCCATCTACGAGTAAATCAAATCCTGGGACGATATGTCCTTTTTTTTCAACTTCGACTATGACACCTGCTATGTAGTCAGTCCATGAAGATTTTGGATTTGGCAGTAGAGGTTTCCTTAATTCAACAGTTTCGTTATAAGTGACTGAATATAAATTGTAGGAAGATGTATCATTTGGACGGAGATATACTTGAACAGCAAAATCAATGGCCGCTGGAAGCACAGTCCCACCTAAATAATCAACATGTTCCCCAATGATATTGATCCTAGCGGGAGCTTGAAACAAACGAGGGGGCTGTTTTGTTTTTCCAAATATTGATTCAAATCGATTCAAATTTTCTTTACTTCTAAAAGAATCCACATCATCTTCCTTTCGATGCCATACTTTATTCAAGGATCGTTGTTATGTCGAACTTAAAAATTTCAGATCGATTTGTGAAATCTTTTCTTACTGAAACTTTGGTTCAGAAGGGATTGGAAAACGCCGAGAAAGCTAGACAAACTCTGCTTCAAAAAACAGGACAAGGAAAAGAATTTTTAGGTTGGGTGGATCTTCCCAGCCAAACAAGTTCTGAGGATCTGCAAAGGATTCGAAAGGCTGCTGAAACCATTCAATCTCATTCGCAGTATTTGGTGGTTGTGGGAATTGGCGGCAGTTACTTGGGAGCAAGAGCTGTCATTGAAGCTTTAACACCAGAATTCAGTGCGCAAGAATTACATAAAAAATCAGTAAAGATTATTTATGCCGGACATCATTTGGATGCGGATTATCATTCAAGACTATTGGCCTTCTTAGAGAACAAAGAGTTTTCTGTAAATGTCATTTCTAAATCAGGAACAACAACAGAGCCAGCTATCGCCTTTCGTCTGTTACTCTCACTTTTGGAACGAAAGTATGGAAGGGAAAATGTTAAAAACCGAGTCTTTGCTACAACCGACAAACAAAAAGGTGCCCTTAAACAATTAGCGGATGAATACGGCTTTCCCACTTTTATAATTCCTGATGATGTAGGGGGGCGTTATTCTGTTTTGACTCCCGTAGGGTTATTGCCGATTGCAGCTGCAGGATTTAGCATTAACAAACTAATTGATGGCGCAAAACAAATGGAGGCAGAATTAAAATCAAAAACAGCTTTTGAAGGAAACATCGCAACTACTTATGCTACCATTCGAAATTCTCTCTATGCGAGTGGCAAAAAAATCGAAATTTTAGTTAGTTATACTCCAGCCTTGTCCTTTGTTTCTGAATGGTGGAAACAACTGTTTGGTGAAAGTGAAGGTAAAACAACTAAGGGAATTTTTCCTGCTTCAGTTCAATTTACTACAGATCTTCATTCTATGGGCCAATACATTCAAGATGGGGAAAGAATTCTAATGGAAACCACAATCAAAGTGGAATCTCCAAAACAAGATGTATATCTAACAGAAAAATCTGACGATAGAGATGGTTTGAACTATTTGGCGGGCAAAAAACTTTCAGAGGTAAACCAAAGTGCAATGTTAGGAACACTCATTGCTCATCAAGATGGGGGTGTACCTTCTATAGAAATCACAGTGCCTGTAATAAATGAAGAAATTATTGGGGAATTACTTTATTTCTTTGAATTTGCTTGTGGAGTATCTGGTTATATGTTAGGTGTAAATCCTTTTGACCAACCAGGAGTCGAAGACTATAAAAACAATATGTTTGCTCTACTGGGAAAAAAAGGATATGAAAAGCGAAAAGAAGAAATCCTAGGCCATATATGAGGAATTAAGGAATGATTGGATTTTGGAAAGCTGACTTCCAAATATATCTTTTGTCGAGTAAGAATCCCAGAGTTCCTTTGTCCCTAAATCCAGAACAGTACCAGAGAATACCTCGCCGGTAATTTCTCCTCGTTCGGCACATTCTTTAAATATATCGGAAAGGTCATAATATCTGTTTTTTTCTAAATGAGACAGGCACTTTGGATTTAAAATGGCAAGGCCAATATAGTAATAGGTTCCCGTTCCGAATTTTAAAGATCCATTTTTACCTATTTCGATTTTCGTGTAGTTCTGATCGGTAGAAGTCGGTAGTAAGTATAAATGGATTTTACTCTCATTCGATAAACTAGTATTAGGCGAAAACGTTTGATCCGGGAAAAATAAAGTATCTGGATTGATAAGTAGAATAGGTTCTGTAAAAGATTCTTCTGACAAACCTGTTCGAATTCCACCCGCAGTACCCAGTATTTCTGTTTTTTCTTCTAAAACTTTGATGGGAAATTGTTTAAAATTTTGAACATGGTTTTTGATTTGTTCGCCTAAATAGTGTGTGTTGATCCAAACTTTAGAAGTTTTCCATTCATTTAGTAGGTACAAACTATAATCAAGAAGCGATATACTTTGGATTTTTAATAGGGGCTTTGGACAATTTTCTGTAAGAGTTCCCATTCGTTTTCCAAAGCCAGCAGCTAAAACAAAGGCTTTCATCGAATTTTAAAGTCCTTATGTCGATTGAGTTCTTCTCTTAAACTTCGGACAAAAATATACAATGAGTCGGCAAACATACCCAATTGAATAATTTCTTCCAGTTGATTTAGGCAGGAGATGATCGACGGTTTGAACTTATCTTTTCCATGGTCTGTAACCATTCGGAAGTATGTTCCTAATGCTTTAAAAGATCTTTGTAAGGCTTGTAAATAAAATGTATCATTAAATTTTTTTGATTGGTCTACATTTCTCTCTTGGAAGGACTTCAGCATTAACGAACGAAACTCTCTCGGTAGAGGATAGTAGGCATCATATAATATGGAAGCCAGATCGTATTGCGGAACACCCATCCGTGCATCTTGAAAATCGATCAAAGAGTAATCTGAGTTAGGTGAAATTAAAATATTTCGACAATGGAAATCTCGGTGAGTGAAAACATTAATAGGATATTTGTTTAAATAACCTACAGTCTCTTCAATAAAGGCTTTTGCCTCATTGGAAATATCGGTTTTAATATTAAATTGTCGGCGAAATCCTTCGAATTTTTCTAGTGTGAGGTTAGTTTCAAAGCTTAATTTTTCTATATCAAATTTTCTATTTTTTACAAGCGGAGGTGGATCTAAGGATTGGATTTTTAAAATTAAATTAATTAAGATTGGGAATTTCTGTTTATAGTCATTAAGATTATAAGTGCTAAAATCATTTAGTCCTTCAAAACTCATAAAGGTGAGGCTAAGTTTTCTATCAGCATCAAGAACTCTGGGAACATGAATTCCGTTGGCATTTAGATATTCGGAGATAATGATAAAATCTTCGTTTACTGCTTCATCAGCACAAACTACTTCTTCTTTACCATTTGGTAGTGTTACGTGAAAGTATCGCCTTGTAGAAGCTTCCTCTTGTAAGGGAATAATTTTACAATTTTTGCCATATCGAGAAAGTACTGATTCTAATTGGAAGTTGTTAAATTCAGGAGACACTTAGCAACTATGATTCTATGGCCTTTGGAAAAATAAAATGAAATTTAGATCCTTTGCCAGCAATCGATTCAATTTCTAGTCGAATTTCAAAATTATCTACAATTTGTTTGACTACAAACATTCCTAGGCCAGTTCCTTTCCCTAGTTCTTTTGTTGTGAAATAGGGTTCGTAAATTTTATCCAAGGTTTCGGGCGACATACCATCACCATCATCGGTAACGATAAGATGAGAATTCTTTTGATCTTGGTAGGATAAAATTTCTATAGTGCCAATGTTATTAGTGGCATCGGCGGCATTTAATAATATATTCGAAAGTAACAAAGCAAATTGATCCGAATTCATTTTGATAGGAATATGTTCGGAAGATTCTTCCCTTTTGATTTGGCAGTATTTCAATTTTGCCGTTTCCTTAAATACTTGAAGAACGGATGAAATTTCTTTGTTTAAGTCGAGTATTTTGGATTGTTCATTATTTGATTTTAATGATTTTCCAAGTTGTAACAAATTTGATGTCAGTGCCCTTAATTTTTCTGTTTGATTCAGAGTCACTTTTAACGCTCGATCTTTCAACATAGTGTCAGCATTTTCTCTAGAAGCCATTTCCACAAAACCTTGGATGGCAGTCAGGGAATTATTGATTTCATGTCCAATACTTGCAGCCACTACAGATAAAAATGCTCGACGTTCCGAATGGATCAGTTGTTCGACCATTATTTTTTTTTGTGTTACATCTCTAATGACACCTGTGTAATAAGTATCTCCATCTAAACTATAGGAACAAATTGCAATATCCGCTAAAAAGGTGGAAAAATCTGAACGTAATAGTGTAACATCAGATAGTTGTAGAGTAGATTTATTTTCTTCTTCACTAAGGACTTTAGAAACCTGTCCCATATACTTTTGAATTTTATTTTCAGGAAAAAGAAGTTTTACGGATTGTCCAATCAGATCCAAAGGGGTATGGAATCGAAACATTTCAAAACTTGCTTTATTTGCAGAAACTATAGTTAATTTTGAATCGATAGTAATGACAGCGTCAGAAGTTGCATTTAGTATAGCTGCATTTTGTCGGTTTAAATCTAGATTTTGAGTTCTTAAGGCTTTTTCTAATTTTTCCGATAACTTCAATTTTTCCAAATCGGAGTCTTTTTGGTTTTTAACTTCTAATGCTCGTTTAACAACTGATAAAATTTGTGTTCTATCAACCGGTTTGGAGATATATTCAAATGCATGATAACGAATAGCAGATTCAGCAGAAGATAGATTTGGATTTCCAGTGATTAAAATCACCGGCAAATTAATATTTTTTTCAGCAACAAACTTTGTAAAATCAATGCCAGACATTCCTGACATCAAAATATCTGATATAGCAACAGAAAAGGTTTCTCCTGATGAAATTCTTTGTATTGCTTCGGACGCAGATTCAGCGAGTTCAATTTGATATCCTTCACGAGATAAAACTCTCTTTAAGGCAATTCGAATGTCTTCTTCATCATCTACTATTAAAATCTTATCCATTATCATCTGTATGGGCAGGAAGGTAAATCTCTACCTTTGTTCCTGTTCCTTCCTTTGTTTTAATATAGATTTCTCCACCATGCTCTGCGATAATTTTTTTAGAAATAGAAAGTCCCAAACCTGTTCCTTGTTTATTACGCCTTGTTGTAAATAAGGGTAAAAAAACTTTTTCCAAAGTATCATCATCGATCCCTGGACCATTGTCTTCGACAGAAAAAACGACCCATTCTTTTTTCTGATTTTTAATTAAATCGATACCTAATTCAATTTTTGGAAACTGTCTCGCTGTTTCCATTTCGGAAAGCGCATTGATGGAGTTTACCACACAATTGATCAATACTTGTTCAATTTCTTGCCATCGAACAAAAATTCCAGGTAAATTTGGTCCAGCGTGCCTTGTAAAATTGATATTCTTCTTTCGACAGCTGACTTCGACGAGCTCGCTAGTTCGAACTAAAATATAATATGGCGAAACAAAATCACGATTAGGGCTTTCCATCCTTCCCAAATCAAGTAACGCCTTAACTAAATCACGAATCCGTAAATTTGCCGATTCGATTTTTTTTAAAATATTTCGGCGTTCATTCAAATCTGTTTCATCAACGGTAATTAAATCATCTAAATACAAAAGAGCACTCTGTAGTGGGTTGTTAATTTCGTGGGCGAGTCCAGCTGCAATTTCACCAATACTGGCAAATTTCATCGACTCAATGAGTTGCCTGTCCATACGTTTGGCTTCCGTAATATCAGAAAATACCAACATAATTTTTTTATCGTTGGGATCATATCGTCTAACGGGAATAAAACGGATTTCAAACGTTCTTTCTTCACCTAGAAGAACATAATCAAACTCTGTAGTTTGTGTGTTTTGACTTTCGACAACAGAATCGAGTACCTTCATCAATTTAGATTTTCTTTTTTCATCGAAGAAGTGAAAAATATCTTCACCAACTTCAAAAGCAAAAACCTGGAATAACAAAAACTTAAAAATAGGAGCTATTTCTAATATTTTAGCCTCTTTGTTAATAATCACAAAACCATTGTTCATGGTAGCGAAGAATGTTCTTAGTTTATCTTCTCCATATTTAACGATTCGTTCTGCATTTTGTAATTCTGAAAGGTCAAGTAAGAGGATAGTAATGGCAGTGGGCTTTCCCTGTTCTGTTGTAATAAAACTTTGTAATTGAAAAGTTGTCGAATTTCCAATCTCTCTTTGAAAGTTGAGAATTTGTTTTGTATTCCGTTTCAAAATTTCATTCTTAGATTGTTCTGGTAAGGTGAGAACATCAGAAATAGTATAGGATTGAATTTGGTCTGGTAATAACTTGAAAAAATCTATAAAACGATCATTAGCGTATTTTAAATTGCCTGCTAAGTCGGTTTGGAAGAACGGAATTTCTAAATGGTCAACTATTTCGGAATTTTCCTCTGCGAGTATTTGATTCCAATTGATGGTAATCGAATAGATTTCTGAATTTGCATCAAAAAATTCCGTTAATGAGGAATAATGAACAGAGACGGCTACCTTTTCTGAATTTTGTTTTTTTAGGAACCATTTGTATTCACTTTTGGAATGTGGGTGCGCGTGGATTTCTGAAATTAAAAGTTCGTGATCGCAAAAGAGATTTTGGACTTCCAAAGAATTAGTATTTTTAAGTTCCAAACGTTCGATTGTTATTTCATTGATATAAAGGATTTGTTTGGATTTAAGATCGACGAAAACTAATCCATTCTGGGAATGGGAGAGTAGCTGCGATAGTCTTTCAATTTTTAAATTCAACATTATGATTAAATACTTTTACCGAAGCCTTTTTCGAAACTATCAGTCCCAGAGACGTAAATCAATGAAAAATATGGGTGGAACACCCTGTTTCGTAGGTATGGGAGGACATAAAATTTTTTATTGGAAATTTGGAAATGGCAACAAAAAACCAATTGTTTTTTTACATGGATTGCTAGATGAAAGTTTCGGATTTCGTCGTGTCATAAAAGAGCTGTTAAATGATGGATACCCACTTTATGTATTTGATTTACCAGGTTATGGAAAAAGTAAGCTACCGTTAGTAAAGTATTTATACCAAATTGATGTTTGGGCTGACTTACTCCTCGAATGTTTCGAGAAATTAGAACTAAAGGAAATTTGTTTAGTGGGACATTCCATGGGAGGTCTTACCTCCCAACATTTAGTTTTACAAGATATCCATAAAAGAGTTCAAAAGTTAATTCTTCTTGCTCCTGGTGGGATTCCTCATCCAGAACGTGAGAGAATGCGTAAAATTCTTTTTCCCAAAACAGAAAAACAAGTGATTTTACTACTTCGCTATCTTTACGGTGAGGAATTTCCTGAACCCGGATATTTATTTCGCCATATACTTGTTACTATATGGAACGAAAAACCCAATGAGTATTTACAAGAAAACACCTTACGTCGAGAAGATGAGATCTTTTTTGATTCGAAAATGAAAGGTATTCAAGTTCCAACGCTGATTTTAGCTGGTGCGGAAGACGAAATCACTCCCCCTTTTATGATGAAGAAAATGAAATCGTATATTAAAAAAAGTAAACTAGTTTGGATTCCGAAAGTTAGGCATGCCATTCATTTGGAAAAACCAGAGATAGTTGCTAAAAATATCCGAATATTCTACAATACTTAATTACTCACCATCGTCCCCAATTGCGTCGACAGGACACATTGCCATTGCTGCTTTTGCCTGCTTTTCCTCAGTTTGGTTTGTGGGCTGGTTTTTAAAGAAAATATGACTTTCGTCGTCATTGTATTGTAATAAGTTAGGGGCTTCCTTAATGCAGTCGCTACAGGGAACACAGGTCTGGTCGACATAGTATTTTCCTGGTACATTCTCGGGTTGTTTGATACTTTTATCTGCCATAGAGTATTTTTACTTTTTAACAGACCCCCCCCTATAAAATAAAGCATATATGACGAAAAAGAACATCCTCATCGTTGAGGATGAGCCCTTCCTCGGACTCAATATCAAACAGAAAATCGAATCCTTCGGTTTTCATGTGATTGCAGTCGTACCTTCTGGGGATGAGGCCTTCCAAATTGTTTCTGAAAAAGTTCCGGATCTCATCCTAATGGATATCAATCTTGAAGGATCTTTGGATGGAATTGATACGGCCGAGTCTTTAAGAGAACAGTTCTCTGTACCCGTATTATTTTTGACAGGTTTTTTGGATGATACCGCCAAACAAAGAATCAACCAGAACCCATCGTATGCATACCTAATGAAACCTTTTACTACCGACCAACTAAAAGAAGCAGTTTCTGGTTTTGCTGTTTAATTAATTTCGTCCTAACCTTTCCATTCCCAGCGAATCAAAAATTCTCGATTCCCGTCAGCACCTTGGATGGGAGATTCAGCAAGTCCTAAAAATTTCAGATGTGAATCTAATTTTTTAATCTTTCTCCAGATGGTTCTTATCGTAGATCCGATGTTATGCGAATCTTTAAGAACACCCCTTTCTAATTGAGAGGGGTGGACTTCAAATTGTGGTTTGAATAAAGATATCCCTTGCCAGACAATTTTCGGACTAGATTGAAAGAGTAAAACGAGTGATCCAAATACAGGAACTAGTGATATAAAACTCAAATCCATAGTGATCCAAGTTTCCGGTGTCAAAGGTTCCAACTGAGTGATCTTCAGGTCTTTTAAATGAGTGCGATCAAAAACCGTGACTTTCGGGTCATTTGCAATTTTTTGTGCCAATTGTCCATACCCCACATCCACGGCAATGACACGAGAGGCACCTTTTTCTAAAAGCACCTGACAAAACCCACCAGTAGAGGAACCCAAATCAATACAGGTTTTGTTTTGGACATTGGCATCCGAAAAGGAATCAAAAGCTCCAAGAAGTTTGTACGCACCACGAGATACATACGTTTTGATTTTTTCTTTGGTACGAACATTGTCTTTAGGTGATATATTGGTTCCCACTTTGGAAACAACAATATCGTTTACGAGGACAGAGCCAGAGAGAACCAACGATTGTGCAAATTTTATGTCAATCGCATAACCTTCGCGAACGAGGTATTCATCGAGTCTAATTTTTTCTTTCGGCAATGTACTTAGGCAATCCTAAAAAGAATTCATTGTTTAAGGAAGGTAAGTCGGAGATGAGAGAAATTGCTTTAGCGACAGATTCATCCCTTAACTTTTTAGCGGTTTCCATTCCATAAAGACCAGGGTAGGTGAGTTTGCCAGCCTTAGCATCCTTGCCAGGGGTTTTTCCAAGATCTTCAAGATTTCCTTCCACATCCAGAATATCATCTGTGATTTGGAATAATAAACCGATTTCTTGCGCATAACTTGAAATAACTACCTTTCTTTCTTCCCAATCAGGCCTGAGTCGGTTTCCCAAAAGAAACGATGCTTCGATCAAAGCACCGGTTTTTTTTTCATGGATGGAAGTGAGTTTAGATTCTTGATCTTTGGTGCTAGGATTTTTTTCTTCTTCGATATCTTCCATTTGGCCTAGGATCATTCCCCTGATGCCGGCACCTTGGTGAAGGATTTGTATGGAATCACGAATGGCAGTGGGGTCTGCGGTCTCGAGTAAAGACAAAAGATAGAAACTAAGAGAATTGAGTGTGTCCCCAGCGAGAATGGCAGTAGCCTCATCAAATTGTATGTGGCAAGTAGGTAAACCACGTCGGGTGTCATCATTGTCCATTGCAGGTAAGTCATCATGAATCAAAGAGTAAGTGTGAATGCATTCCACAGCAAGAGAAGCCAAATAAACAGACTTATGTTTTTTAAGATTGGTTTCTAACGGCAGTTCAGTTGGGCTAAAAAAAGAATTGATTACAAAAATGGGTCGGATTCGTTTTCCACCAGCACGGAGGCTATACAAACAAGCTTCTGTTATGCGAGTATTCGGAAAAAATAATTCTTTGGTATAGGATTCAAAAAAAGAATCAAAGAGTTGTTTGGAGGTTTTTAGAATATTTGAAAGGTGAGTTGGCACTTGGTAAAGGACCGGTTCTACCTAAAGAACCGATCTTTGTTTTTGTTCGAACTTAGTTAAGTTCATACCCTTTGAAGAAAAACGCAATTTCTTGAAGTGCGTTTGCTACAGAGTCAGAACCGTGAACCGCATTTGCTTCTTTGCTTTCTGCAAAGAGGGCACGGATGGTTCCCGCTTTTGCTTCTTTCGGGTCAGTGGCACCGATGACGTCTCTCCAATGAGCTACTGCGTTGTCTCTTTCTAGAGCGCAAGCAACGATTGGGCCAGAAGCCATGTAGGAACAAAGGTCATTGTAGAAGGGACGAGCCGCATGAACTGCGTAAAATTGTTTTGCGTCTTCGAGGCTGAGTTTTAAGGATTTCAGTCCTAGGATTTTAAATCCTTCTTTTTCAATTCTTTGAAGGATGTCACCGATGTGTTTGTTTTTCACAGCATCGGGTTTAAGCATGATAAAAGTTCTTTCCATATCTCCAAAAGCTTGGAGAAACCGAAAAAAGCAATCGAATCTTTAGGTGGCTAAAAAACGAACCAAAAGAAAAGAAGTTGGGAGAAGATCCATTTTTTCAAATCCCATTTCTTCCCAAACATTCAGATCAATGAGAATCAGTGAAAATCCTGTGATTTTATTCAGAGCAATTGGGTAAGGATTCAAATCAGTTTCTGGTTGGACTAGGTCTTCCACCTTGATTTTGTTCGACTTCATTCCTTTGAGTGAGGTTAGTTTTTGGGCAAAACCAAGGATTGGGTCTTTTTCCCCTTTATGAAGAATGGCAATTTTGTCCAAGGATTCAAGGCCATTGTCGATAAGAACCCCAACTGTTGCAGGGCAATAATTCAAAATCCCTTTGATTTTCCCTCCCGTATAACTTCGGGAAAATAATGGTTTGGCAGCACCAATAAGGAGAATGTCTGTATGTTTGATTTTGGCAAAATTAACAATTTCATAAGTGACATTGTCTGTAATGCGATATTCTGTTTGGACTTGGACTCCCATACTGGAGCCTGTTTGGCGAATGGCTTCAAAACTAGCATCGCGATAACGACGAATTTCTTCATTGGAAAGGGAATCGTTTGGCGAAATGTGTAGGGCGGTGATTTCTAAATTTTTCTTTTGGTTTCCTGAAAGAGAATAAGCAAAACGAACCAAACTTTTTCCCATTTTTTCTTGAGCGAAGGCCACTAACACTCGTAACTTGCGATCCGTTGGTTTTTCTGTCTGAATTGATTTTTCTGACTTTGAGAAAAACTTTTGAATTCCATCCAGGAGTGGACCTGTGGAAAGAGTGGTCACAAGTGCCATAAGAACAAATACAGCAAAGATTTCTGGACTTAAGATTCCTAGATCATACCCAATATTGAGAACCACAAGTTCCATAAGGCCCCTTGTGTTCATTAAGGCACCGATGGAGAGTGAGTCTTCCCAGTTGGAACCAGCAATTTTTGCCGCAAAGGCACTTCCCACAAATTTTCCAACTACGGCAACGAGGATCACCAAACCGAAAACTAACCAGAGATGAGAATCGTTGAGAAGACCAATTTCTGTTCTGAGTCCAGTGATCACAAAGAAAATCGGTAAAAACAAAATGACCGCAATGTCTTCGATTTTTTCAGCAATGAGTTTTTTTAGGTTTCCTTCGGCCGGCATAATCACGCCGGCAAGGAAGGCGCCAAATAACGCATGAATTCCTATTACCTCTGTTGTGAGTGAGGAAAGAAATAGAATCATCATGATAAGGGCCACTGCCGTTCGTGTTAGGTTTTCACGTGAAATATAAATGGAACCCAACCTTTTGAGAAAGGGAGCTACCAAATAAATCATGGTTAGGATGTATGCAAAAGATAAGCCAATGGTAAATAGAGCTGTATTCAAATTCCCGGCTTTGGAGATGGTAACAATGATCGCAAGTAAGATCCAAGCGGTAATATCATCGGCAGCAGCACAGGTGAGAACCATAGCACCGAGTGGTGTCCTTGTAAGATTTCTTTCCTGAAGGATTCTTGCAAGCACAGGAAAGGCAGTGATACTCATGGCAATTCCCATGAAGAGTGAGAAAGATAAAAATCCTACATTTTCAGGAGCATAGTCTGTATAAAAATAATAAGCCAAGATCATCCCTAAAAAGAAAGGGAATATGATACTTGCGTGGCTTATGATGATGGCAGAATGAGCTTTGTTTTTGAGAACAGATAAGTCTAGTTCCATCCCGATGATGAACATAAAAAGAACCAAACCAATTTGGCTGAGTGTTCCGAGAGTGGGAAGACTTGCCGGTGGAAACAAAAATCCCATGGTTTCTGGGAAGTAGTAACCGAGTAACGATGGTCCAAGTAAAATCCCTGCAACAATTTCTCCCATAACGGAAGGTTGTTTGAGTTTACGTGAAAATACATACCCAACAAATCTTGCCGATCCACATACGATGATGATCTGAAGAAAGAGTAGAGCCAGTGGGTGGTGGAACCTGTTAAAAAAATTCTCAGTATCCAAATGTCCATTCGGTACTAAAACTATAGTCTTAGTAGTTTCTAGCAGACTTCCTGCTTGTAAGAGGAAATAACCAAGAGAACCAAACAGAAGTAAGGTGAAACCGTAAAAGAAAGAAGAACGTGTTTTCATAGTATCCTCATTTTCGCCTTAAACGGAGAATTTTTTTGTAAGGGCATCGCCCACAATGTCTGGGACTTGATTGGATACAGCTCTTCCATGTCTTGCTACTTCTTTGACGATTGTTGAGGACACAAAGGAGTACTCATTGTCTGCCATTAAGAAATAAGTTTCGATTTCTGGGGCTAATTTTTTATTCATAAGCGAAATTGCATATTCATAGTCGAAATCTGTGACGGCCCGAAGTCCTCGTAAGATGACACGTGAGTTCTTTTCTTTACAATAGTCTACTGTAAGTCCTTCAAAAGTATCGATTTTGATTTTATCCCAACCCTTAAAGACCTTTCCAATCATTTCCACCCGTTCTTCTGGTGAAAAAAGAGAGCTTTTTTTGGAGTTAATGGCGACAGCGATGATGATCTCTTCAAATAACGGATGGGCTCGCCGTATAATGTCGAGATGACCGTTGGTGAACGGATCAAAAGAACCTGGATATACGGCGATATTTTTCATCTTATTTATTTACCCTTGCCCACTCTTTCATAGGAAGTCCATAAAGATTGATAAACCCTTCGGCATCGTACTGGTTGTACAATTCTTCTTTTTCAAAAGTGGAAAGTCCTGCGTTGTAAAGAGACTTATTGGATTTTCGTCCCACAACAGTACAATTTCCTTTATAAAGTTTGATACGAACAGTGCCATTGACATACTTTTGAGTGTAATCCATGTAGGCCCGTAGAGCATTCATTTGGTTGGAATACCATTGGCCGTTATAGATATAACGAGCAAATTCTTGGGAGAGTTCGTCTTTTTTGTGTTGGGTGTCACGATCGAGAGTGATGGATTCTAAATCACGGTGTGCAATATGTAAAATGGTTCCGCCAGGAGTTTCATACACTCCGCGAGATTTGATACCCACGAGTCTGTTTTCTACGATGTCGACTCTTCCGACTCCGTTTTTTCCACCTAAATCGTTTAAGGTCTCCATCACTTCAAGTGGATTCATTTTTTTTCTGTCGATTGCAACACAGTCCCCATTTTCAAAATCCAATTCCAAGTAAGTTGGTTTGTCTGGAGCTTTTTCTGGAGAAACCGTTAAGATAAACATATCTTCTTTGGGTTCATTGAATGGATCTTCTAAAATTCCGCCTTCAAAGGAAAGGTGCATTAAATTACGGTCCATGCTATATGGTTTAGCGGCTGTTACGGGAACAGGGATTCCTTTTTTCTTTGCATATTCAATGAGGTCGGCTCGGCCACCAAAGTCCCAAGTTCTCCAAGGGGCAATGATTTGTAAATTTGGTGAAAGGGCTTTGAAAGTAAGCTCAAAACGAACTTGGTCGTTTCCTTTTCCTGTGGCGCCGTGAGAGAAAGCATCAGCACCTTCTTTCGTTGCCACTTCTGCCATCGCTTTGGCAATGAGTGGTCTTGCCAGAGAAGTTCCTAATAGATAACGCATTTCATAAATTGCATTTCCGCGAATGGCGGGAAAAATAAAGTCACGTGCGAATTCCAAACGAAGGTCTTGGATGTAGACTTTGGAAGCTCCGGTATTTTTACCTTTTTCTTCGAGACCGGTTAGCTCTTCTTTTTGACCCACATCGGCACAAAAAGCAATGACTTCACAACCGTAGGTATCTTTCAACCAAGCCAAGATGACGGAAGTATCTAGTCCACCGGAGTAAGCGAGAACGATTTTTTTGGGAGCAGGTTTCTCTTTCATAGAATAAGGTCAAAATAAAAGAAAAAACTAAGAACACAATTAAATATTGTCTGAAACGAAAATGTGTAGTAGATTTGGTGAATGCGTTTTTCCGTTTCTTTCTCCGTTTTTGTAAGCCTTACCTTTTTTACGATCCAGTGCCAAAAGCAAGTTGTAACTCAGGAGGAAATCACGAAGTTCCTTCCCAAACCAAAGGTATACATCCAGACAGAAGGATCGGGAAAACGTGGAAGTTTTGTAGGGATGGAACCCTATCTAAGTAAGTACAGCTACGCAACAGAAGATAGTTTTTATCTCGCCTTACGTGAATACTTTCAAATGGCAAAAGAGAAGGAACTTCTCTTTGTCGATCGCAGTATCGTAGTCCTACCGGAATACTTGGGAACTTGGCTTGTGGTCACTGCCGAAGACAAATCGATTTTTGCATCCACTACGATCCAAGAGGCGATGGAATTGCTAGTAAAACAAAACTTAGGATCTTTCCTTTGGCATTATCTCTTTAGCACATCTTATTCCTCAGACACATTAAAAGAGACACTCTTTCGGATGAAGGCATGGCAGATGTCTGACAGATACCAATCTGTTTTTGTCCGGCTTGCCCTTGAGTATCGGGTAGCCATAGTGGCGGGTTCCATTGTACTTCCTCATCCCAAAGTCATTGAAGGAAAAATCACTCCGACCGATGGCCCTTTAGAAAATGTAAGTTTTTATTTTCATCCCGATGGACGAGTGGATGACCAAATCGTTCGTAAACTATTTCCCATTATTGAAGAGAAAGAATTTTTGAAAGAAGGGAAGTTAGAAGAAAATCCCACCTACCAAACCTCTCTTGGGAAATTGTATACTATGGTTTGTGCCGATTCTTGGTTTCCGGAAGTGTATCAAGAGTTAAAAAAATCAGAAGCAGAACTTTTGGCTGTTCCTTCCTTTGTTTCACCAAGTGATGCTTGGACTACCAAATGGAATGGTTACAACGGTTATGCGAATCCAAAGGATATTGATCCCAAAGATATCGGTTCTATTTCCGAACGGACTGCCTGGAAAAAATATGCCATGTTGGGTCGCCTGAAAGATCCTAAGGTAAAGGCGGGTATCAATGTGTTTTTCCGGGGAGAAATTTGGGATATGAAAGCCAGTGGTGATGCCTTTTTATCTCTTGGGGGAAAACCTGTTTTGAATGTTGTAAAAGAAGAAAAAAACCAAGGAAGAATGTATGTACTCTTTCTCTAGAAAATCCTTTCTCGCCCTTCTCCTCTTTTGTGCGGGGATAAAATCCAAAATCCGATATTTCTATTTTAGTGATTCGGAAACTAAAACAGTCACTGCTTTTTCAGAAGTCGTTTTACCGATTGCTGAACCGGGAATGCCCAATTTAGAAGAAGCAAACGTTATGCGAAGATTGGATGAGGAGTTGTATTTTGTCTCCGAAGAAATTCAGGAAGATTTCCATTCCGCGGTGATGGTTATGGAATACATTCCTCTACTTTATGGACATTTTTCCTTTTTTTCGAATCTTACTTTAGAAAAACGAGAAAAACTAATATTGGAATTAGCAGAAACAGATTCTGATATTGTACGTGCTGTAGTGGGAAATTTAAAACTACTGGTTTGTCTTGTATATTACGGACACAAATCCACATGGAATTCCATTTCTTATCCAGGCCCCTTTGCCAATCCCCCAGAGAAGTGGAGTGAGGCAAGGATTCACTACCAAAATTTGGTGAAAGGACAGGAGATTTAAGATGAAGTCAGGAATGTATCGCGATTATAAAAGTTACGGACCAAAGGAAACGATTGCAGTGGATGTAGTTGTGATTGGGTCGGGATGTGGTGGATCGACCATGGCTTATGAACTTTCCAAAAAAGGATACAAAGTTGCCCTCATTGAACAAGGGGGAAACTACCATACAGGAACTTTTGACAACAATGAACTGAATATGGGAGGAAAGGTTTCCGCTGAGAGAAATTTCCATACAACAGCCGACGGTGGGATCAATCTTGTGTATGGAAACAATTTGGGTGGAGCCTCGGTCCACTACTGGGCAGACAGTTACCGCACACCGGAAGATCGGCTACTCTTATGGAACCGAAAGTATGGAATCGAACACCACTTGCCGGAAGATTTAAAATCCTTTTGGCCCGAATTGGAAAATGATCTACATGTAACACCGGCTGGGGAAGAATATTTTAATCCTATGAATCGTTTGTTTCGTGGTGCCTCACAACGGTTAGGTTGGGAAGGTCATGCGGTTCCCCAGGCCAGAAAGAACTGTCAAAAGTCCGGACATTGTATGCAAGGTTGTCTATTCGGCGCCAAACAGTCGCAACTTGTGACTCATATTCCTAGAGCCGTACAATTAGGAACCGATGTTTATACGGACCTTCGAGCTGATAAATTAAACTACATAGGTCAAAAAGTCACAGGACTGGAAGCTGTGGTGATTGATCGGCGGACTTTAAGACCTACAAAAACAAAAGTGACTTTCCAAGCCAAAGCAGTTTGTGTCTCCGCTGGTGGTTTTGGAAGTTCTACTTTTTTACTTCGGAATGGTTTCAAGAAACGACTTCCTGCCCTCGGCCAATTCCTTGCGATCAATCCCTCTCCCATGGTACATGCGTTATATGAAGAACCTATTGTCCAGTGGCGTAATATTCCCGCAGCTTATGGAGTGGAAGGATTTCGGTTGGCAAGATTCCAAAATGGGAACTACAGAGAAGGTGGGTATATGCTCATGCCAAACCAATTGCAGCCAGCGACACTTGCGGCTCTAATCCCAAGTTTTGGAAAAGAACATTTCCATTATATGAAACAAATGGAACATTTAGGCGGCACCATTGGTTGGATTGATGATGTGGATGGGGAACTTGGTTCCATCGAAGTAGATTTTTCTGGAAAACGAAAAATCCATTATCCTTTTGGTAAAATCACCAAACAGATATTTAGCGATCTTACTTATAAGCAAATGAAGTTAAACTTTGAAGCTGGCGCTAAAGAAGTTTTCCTTGCTGGAATGAAACTCCGTAAGTATTCTAAAATGCCGAAAAAAGAAGAAATGGATGCCTTAGCTTGGAGGCCTGCGGAATTTCCAATGGCAGCGCCTCACCCAGCAGGTGGTTGTCGTATGGGAAAATCACCGGAAAACTCAGTGGTGAATTCTCGCCACCAAGTTCATGGATTTCAAAACCTGTTTGTAGCAGACTCTTCTGTATTTCCGACAGGGGTGAGTGTGGATCCCAGTTTTACCATTATGGCTTTTAGTAAAAAAGCCTCTGAGTTTGTAATGGATGTTATGTGAGATTTTTATTTCTAAATACGGCAACCGTTTCCACATGATCGGTTCTTGGAAACATATCCACTGGTTGGACGGAATTTAAAAAATATTGTCTGGCAAGTAGGTTTGTGTCTTCGCGTAGGCTCATGGGATCACAAGATACATAGACAATTTTTTTAAATCCCATTCCCAAAATGGTTTCGGCAACTTCGGCACCGAGGTCGGCAACTTCGGCACCGAGGCCAGACCTTGGCGGGTCTAGAACCAAGGTGTCGTAGTTTTTTCCATAGAGAGAAGGTAACACATCGGCCACTCTACCTTTGCGAAATCGTACATTATGTACGTGATTGTATTTGATCGATTCGAGGGCCGTCCTATGAGAAGCGGGATTTTCTTCGATTCCCATTACTTCTTTACAGTTACCAGAAATCCAAAAGGAAATGGTTCCAATCCCAGAATAGGCATCGATCACCCGACTTTCAGGTTCGATTTCATCTAATACTAAATTGTACAAACTCGGAGTTTGGATGGGGTTTACTTGTAAGAAAGTAGAAAGGCCTACTCGGAACTTATGTTTTCCAAAATGTTCATGGATATAAGGTCTACCCCATAACAAATGTTCTTCGCGGCCAAGAGCCATGGTGGTATGTTTTGTATTGATATTATGAATGATACCAACAATTTTACCAAGTTTTCCTGTTTTGCCAATGCGGTTCTGGATGGCAGTGTGGAGTCTTTTGGAAGCATCTTTGGGATGAGGTAGGTCTTCTTTGGCTGTGACAATCCCAAGAATGATTTCCCCTGTAGAAAAAGATTTTCTTGCTACAAGATACTTCATCATTCCCCGTTTGGATTTTTCGTTGTATGGAAGGAGTCCTTCGCGCCTTGCCCATTGTTTGACGGCCAGAGCAATTTCTGTAAGACCTGGATCTTGGATATCGCATTCGGTTTGGTCTAAGACAAATGTGGATTCTTTATTGAAGAGACCTAAGGTAAGAAGGGTTTTGTTTCCAATGATTCTTCTTCCAAATGGTAGTTGGATTTTGTGACGATAAAATTCAGGAGAAGGACTGGGGACAATGGTTCGAAATTCTAGATGGCGATAGGTTTTGAATAGTTCTTTGATGTTCTGTTCTTTTTTTCGAAGTTCTTTGGTGTAATCAATATCTAAGTAATTACATCCGCCGCAAGTTCCGAAGTGAGTACAAATTTTTCCACCGGGTTTGGTTGTTGTCATAATGAGTTTCCGGTTCCTACAAGTTCGGAGATATTCGAAAGTTTCTTTTCTTTTAGTGTTTTATCAAGATAGGAACAAATTTGGTAAGGCAAGAAAGGTCCTTCATAAATGTAAGCTGTATAAATTTGAACGAGGTTGGCACCGGCTTCGATCATTCGCAGCGCTTTTTCTCCTGAATCAATCCCACCCACACCAATGATAGGGATTTTTCCTTTGAGGGTTTTGTAAGCAAGGGATACAAATCGAAGGGATTTTTCGAAAAGGGGTACACCAGAGAGTCCTCCTTCTGGTGGATTTTCTTCACCAAGTACATCTTTATTTAATGTAGTGTTTGTGAGAATGACACCACTAATTTTGTAATCCAAACAAACATTTAGATTTTCAATTAACTCCTCTTCTGATAAATCAGGAGCAAATTTTAAATACAAAGGAATGGGGAACTTTTTACCGAAAGCAGTTTGGATCCCTTCGATAAGTTCAATCAGACTTTTTTTGGTTTGAAGAGAACGAAGGCCTGGAGTGTTCGGAGAACTGATATTAATTACAGCATAGTCTCCATAAGGAACTAATTTTTTTAGAGTGTATACATAGTCACTTACGGCGTTTTCTAATTCAGTGACTTTGGATTTTCCTGCGTTGATCCCACGAACTCCGGACTTTGGTTGGTTCTTTAAATTGAATTCTGCAATATCGGCACCGGGGTTGTTAAATCCCATTCGGTTGATAAGCGCTTTGTGTATTGGATAACGAAAGAGCCGGGGTTTGTCATTGCCTGGTTGTTCTTTGGCTGTGATGGTTCCCACTTCGATAAATCCAAATCCCATGTGAATCATTGTGGGAAAGAGTTCTGTTGTTTTATCAAAACCGGCTGCAAGACCCAGAGGGTTTGGAAACTGAATTCCTTGAATCGTTTGTTTCAGTCTTTCCGATTTGTATTCGAAGAGAGTGGAAAGGGTTTTATGAAAAAAAGGAATCTTTTGAGAAAGCGAAAGAAAACCTGACACAAGATGGTGTGCCGATTCTGGATCTAAATGAAACAGGATTGGTTTGATAAGGTGGTTGTAGAACAAGAGAAGAATCCTTACGTTGATTCTTTTTTCGCACTCTTTTCTTACAATTTCTTTCCGAAAATAGCGATCTTTCAGAGATTCATTATCAGGACTTTACTAAAATGGCACCTAATTCTTCATTTTCCCGGATTTGGCAGAATCCTTCCGAATTTCCAGCGGAAGTTGTATTACGGGAATTGGAAAACCTTCTCAGGTCCAATCCCGATTTTTGGCTCAAAATCAATCGAGATGGAATCATCGTTGATTATAAAAATTCTCGATTTGTCAATATTGGGGATAAACCAGAAACTCTTTTGGGTAAACACATTGATGTAGGCCTACCTCCCAATCTTCGTGAAATCACAGCAGAAGCCCTTGCTTACTTATCAGAGAAGAAGAGCCAAGTATTTTGGAAAGAGTATTCTTATGGAATAGAACCAAATATTCGTTATGTGGAAGTCCGTTTTGTTGTTCTCTATGAAGGATACATCATGTCCAACCATAGGGACATCACTGAAAGAAAACGTTTGGAAAATGCGTTTTTAGAAAGTGAGTCTAGGTTTCTGTCTATGGCACAGAATGCCGCCGATTCAATTATCATTATCAATGATGAAGGTATCATTCAGTTTTTTAATAAAACAGCAGAAAATACCTTTGGTTATAATCATGAGGAAGTTATCGGTAAAAACGTTACCATTATCATACCCGATGGATATAAGGGGAAACATGATACTTTCTTGAGAAGATATAAAGAGACAGGACTCCAACATATCATTGGTGTAGGAAGGGAACTTGTCGCACAACGAAAGTCAGGTGAAGTATTCCCTTGTGAACTGTCTGTCGGAGAATTTAGAACAAAAACAGGCAAAATGTTTACGGGAATTTTGCGAGACATTAGTCTTCGAAAGATACAAGAACAAGAACTTTATCAGTATCGAAATCATTTAGAAGATTTGGTAGAAAGCCAAACCATGGACCTAAAGATGTCCAAAAATATTGCAGAAGAGGCATCGTATATGAAGTCGCTTTTTCTTGCCAATATCTCACACGAACTAAAAACACCGATCCATGCCATTTTGAGTTATGCAGAACTTGGAGAAGAAAAATCAGCATCTGTCCCTCCAGAAAAAATTAAAGAATACTTTCAAATTATTGATTCTTCAGGAAAACGACTGTTAGGTCTACTAGAGAATTTGTTAGATATCGCCAAACTAGAGTCCGGTAAGATGCGATATCTATTTGAGAAAAATTGTCTGAAAGAAACTACAAAATTTGTAATTAATGAAATGCGCGTAATTTTGGAAAAAAGAGGGATCACAGTTGTTCTACTAGATAAGGAAGAACGGTGGGAAGCTGAGTTTGATTACGAAAGAATCCAACAGGTGATACGAAATATTTTATCAAATGCATTAAAATTCATTCCAAATGACACTAATATTGAAATTAGTATGGTTCGAAGAGAATTTATTCCGAGAAAAACTCAGTCGTATATCAATGGTATCGGAATACAAATTCGTGACTTTGGACCGGGAATTCCTCCCGAAGATTTGGATAAAATTTTTGAAAAGTTCATCCAGTCCAAACAAGTGAAAGCAGGAACCAAAGGAACGGGACTCGGTTTGTCCATTTCCAGAGAAATTGTCAATGACCACCACGGATTGTTGTATGCCGAGAACCATGAAGAAAAGGGAGCAATTTTTACTATGTTAATTCCTATTTCTCGTGAAGGACTCCGATGATTAACTTACTAGCAGTGGATGACGAAATGATCAATTTGATGATCATTGATGAGTCTCTTTCTGATAAAGGCTTTACTGTTGTCAAAGCAAGAGATGGGGAAGAGGCATTCCAAATCCTTAGTTCAGATTCAATATTGTTCCATGCAATTATTTTAGATCGACTCATGCCAAAGATGGATGGAATTGAACTTTTAAAAAAAATCAAACGTTCCGAAAAGTATAAAGACATTCCTGTTATCTTTCAAACAGCTATGAGTTCTGTTACCGATATGACGGAAGGATTGGATGCCGGTGCTTTTTATTATTTAACTAAACCTTACTCTAGAACTTTGTTAGTTCGTATCGTACAAACAGCGGTAGAACATTTTATCAAACTTCAACGAGCGAAAGAAGACCTTCACAAAGGTATGGGTGCTCTTCGGCATATGATTACGGGGGAGTTTCGGATTCGATCCATTCGTGAGTCTCATGAGTTGGCACCTTTACTTGCCAATGCTTGTCCTGATCCAGAACGCGTGTTAACTGGGATTATGGAAATTTTGAACAATGCCATCGAACATGGAAATTTGGGTATATCCTATCAGGAAAAATCAGAGCTCCATGATAATGACAAACTTATGGAAGAAATTTTTAGAAGGTTAGAAACTCCCGAATTTAAGGACAAATTTGTAAAAGTCACTTTTGAAAAAAATGATCAACATATAGAAATTCGAGTGAGTGACCAAGGCAAAGGCTTTGATTGGCAAAGGTATTTGTCTGTGGAAGCGATGACAAAAAATGCCTTTAAAACTCATGGTCGTGGAATTTTTATGGCTCGTAAATTGTCTTTTGATGACTTGTCTTACACGGATGAAGGTAGAACTGCAGTCATTCGCATTGATCTCTCAAACAAACAAGGAAATCTACTCACCGACTTTCAAGAATAACACTTGTTTATAAATGAAAGACAGCAGGGTCGGTGAAGTCATGGATGATTTGTTCCACATGACTTTTTAGGTCTGATTCGGTATGAGATGTGGCCACACCAATGATGGAACATCCTGCCGATTTTCCCGATTGTAGACCGGCGAGAGAATCTTCAAATACCACACAATCTTTAGGATCTAGTCCCAATTCCTTTGCACAAAGTTCATATACTTGTGGATGGGGTTTACCTTGGCTCACCATAGGTCCATCTACTATCACATCAAAAAAATGTCGTAGGGATAAAGTATCTAAAGTAAAATTTACATTCATTGTGGGAGCAGAGGTACCAAGAGCAATCTTTAGATGGTTGTCTTTTAAAAATTGTAAGTAATCCATAAGACCAGTATGGGGTTTCATTTCATTTTTATATAATTCTTGGTACCAACTTTCTTTTTCATCTCCATACTGTTTTATTTCTTTGTCTGAGATATTTCCAAAAATCATTCGGAAGAGGTCAACATTGGTTTTACCGTTGAAGGTATCTCTATAAATTTCTGAGTTTAAGGGGAAATGATACTTTTTAGAAAATTCCATCCATGCTTTGAAATGAAAGGAATGGTTATCAACGACAACTCCGTCCATATCAAAAATAAATCCTTTATGTTTCATTTGTATTCCTTTCATAACCGCCTACAAGACCAGTGATAAAACTTGGGATCTTGGTTTCAAATGTAAGTACTTCTTTATTAAACGGATGCGTCAATTGGATAGAAAAAGAATGAAGGGCCATACGAGGATAAGTTCTCACATCGTTTCCGTACTTTGTATCGCCAACGATAGGATGTTTTTTGTCAGAAAGATGGACACGGATTTGGTTTTTGCGACCAGTAAGTAGTTCTATTTCCAATAAAGAATATAAGTTGGTTTCTTTTAAAACTTTGAATTTTGTTTTAGAAAGTTTTCCTAACTCGGGCTCGTCAGTGGAATACACGCGGTGGGCCTTGGATTCTACAAGGAAGGATTGGATAGTACCGGACTTCTCTTTCCAAACTCCATGACTTACAGCCAAATAGATTTTTTTTGTTTTTTCCCAAGATTCTTGGAGGGTTTGTTTGGCCATTTCTGTTTTTGCAAAAACTAAAATTCCAGAAGTCTCTCGGTCTAATCTGTGGACGATAAAGATTCGATTCTTTGATCTTTCACTTCCTTTTTTCACATAGTCCATAAGTGCGGCATAGGCAGTTTTTGATTTTTCTGATTCGGTGGCGATGGTGAGGAGTCCTGCAGGTTTGTCTACTACGAGAATGTCTCTATCTTCATGTAAAATGGAAAGGCCTTTCGGTAAAAATCGAGTGTTGGTCTTTTGTTTCATTCGTGTTTTAATAGTTTGATTACCTTAATAAAAATGGGAAGTCAGTTTTTTACCATGGTAATACTGGTCCTTGGGGACGAAGGATGAATAGTTGGTTTCCTGACGAAAGAGCCAGTATTTCTCTTTGTTTCGGATGTACAGAAAAAAGATGGGGATGTATATAATTGTCTTCGTCATTCGATGCAAAAAGTAAAATTCCTTTTTTAGTATCTACGATATGGAATCTTCCTGACGAATACAAGCCACCAATTACGAGAATGTCGTTTGATGGAGATACTAATTCCCCTGCGTCAAAAAAGGAAGATCGAAACATTTCTTTTTTGGTTTCTAGATTGTATCCATAAACTTGAATATAACCACCTTCGATTCCAGCAGAACAATATAACATTTTTCCATCAGGGGAAACTGTGAGGGAACGAATAGTTTGCCTATCGTTGGTTTCTAAATCCGGCGAACTACTGAGAGGAATATAAACAATGGGACCTGCAAATTTTTCTTCTACAAGCGGAATGTTACTATTTTGAACCATAATGGATTCATTGATTTCGTGAATTCTTCCGTGGGCATTGCCGTATATAATTGTATTTCGTTTATTAACATATTGGTATGGAAATTGAAGGTGTGCGATTTCGAATCCGGCAGGTTGGGTCCAATCCGCTGAGTTTGGATCGGATGTTAACTGATATTCATTTATTTTTTTGCCGGAGTTTGTTTCATAAATTACCAATCTTCGATCATAAAAATGAGGTCCATCCATATTGTGTTTGTAGGAAACAAGGATTCGTTTTCCACCATCAATGTATTTGGCACTATCTATTGTTTGTATCCAGTTAGGTGATAGTCCTGCGGCTTCTCTATTTTGTTTGCTCTCATCGCCTGGATAACGATAGTCTATATCAGCAGTGTGAGAATAAAAAACTGAAAATTCAGCAGGGAATTTTCTTGTTATGTTACCGTTATCTGATGATCGAATCACCAAAAAACGTTCTGACGATTGGAGATTTGGATCAGTTTGTCCAAAACTTAAGAAAGTTTTCCCATCGGGAGATACATCAAAAATCGTTGGTCCGTCAAATTCTTTTTGGTAGTACATCTTAGCCTGTACTTTCCAAATCAAACTTCCATCTAACAAGTTAATACGGTAAATATAAAAATCAGTTGTGCCAATGATGGCTGACTTTCCATCTGAATGGTATAATATGCTAAAAATGTTTTGTCCATCGATCTCGGGAGTGATTCGACTTTGGATTTGCCAGGCTGCATTTGGATCAGTGGCATTCCTACCTTCCCGATTGATCGTTGGAAATCCGAATCCAGGTGTTGGGTTAGCCCAAAGAGAAAGGAAGAGAATTCCAATAAGGGGGAGGTAGTGCCGCATCGTCTGAGTCTAAGAAAAGGCGGAAAGAGGGTCAAGACTTGTCCATCGATCCCCAAACCTAAGGTGGGAATTTGCTGAAAGTCAGAAAAATGTTTAATTTATTGAATTTTATTCCGTTAAAACAGATAATGGTTGGAAGGAAACCTCAACACTTTGGAATCGATAGCTGAATCTATGCAAGTAAACCATTATGTCCCTTTACTCCAGCCCATCTTTTCCGTTGAGGAACAGACGGTGGTTGCCTACGAATCATTGGGTCGGAAACGAGATGAAACGGGGAACCTTGTGGCAGTTCCGGAGTTTACTGATCCGCATGTTTCTGCATTGCGAATGAGTATTATTGATAGACAGTTACTTGGGCTTTCATTGGCAAAAATACAATCAACGAAGGATCTATTGTTTGTAAACATGTCACCTGACCAAGTCATATTGGAATATGAAGAAAGTCGGTCTAATACATTACCAATTTCTGATTTAGTGAATAGTTATGGGATTCCTTTGAATCAAATTGTAATTGAGATCACCGAAAAATCAGGAAGTTACGGAACAGATGTTTTGGCTGCTGGTGTTGAACTTTTGCGAGAACAAGGATTTGGAATTGCATTGGATGATGTTGGATCTGAATCTTCCAACTTAGAACGATTAGGCGCTATTAAACCTGATATCATTAAGATTGATTTAAATTTATTAAAAAAATCCATCGAAAAAAGAGAATACCAATCTATTTTGGAATATTTGAAACAGATCTCACTAAGTATTGGATCCCAGTTATTGTTTGAAGGAATTGAAACAGAAGAAGAGTTGTATCGTGCAATTAGTTCTGGAGCAAGTCTTTTACAAGGGTATTTTTTAGGAAGACCTTCTGAACTAAATCAAGATAAACAAAGTATTTGTGATACTGTGGTACCACACTTAAAATTGTATCACGAAATAAAACGAAAGGAGGTCGCTACCGAGATTGAATTTGAAAAACAAATAAAAACTAAACTCAATACTATCAATTTAAAAACAATTAAACTAGATAATCGAGTGATTATCGATCCACATTCATTTTTCAAATTAGATTCTCATATTAAAAGAGTTTATGTAACCGATTGGTTAGGCACTCAAGTTTCGCCATATTATGAAAGGACTAGTGAGACGGGTTTTACTGAAAACCTGCAATTAATTCAGAAAAACTGGTCATATATGCCTTTCTTCTATAAACATGTGAAACAAGTTTTTAGAGATTCAGAGAATTGGCAGGTCAGTGATCCTTATTGGGATAAAGAATTAAAAAAGAATGTAATTGTCTTTTCGCGGGTGAACGAACTAGGTTATTCTTTTTTTGTAGATTTAACTTTAGATTAAAATTTATTTTGTGGGTAACTGAATCGCATTCCACATCAATTCTTCCGATTCCTTTAAAAATGCTGAATCTAGTTTAATTTTCCCGTTTCTTGATCCTTTCACCAAACCCACAAAAGCGCCCCAAACAATTGCAATCAGTGCATCGGGTGGTAAATTTCTAAATAAACTACGGTTGTTATGTGCAAATCGAGTTAAGAATTTCAATAGTAATGCCCGTTTTTCTACACTTTTTTTATCTAAATGGGGAAGGTTGTACTGCATTTCTAAAAAATCAAAAGCGAGTGGATTTTCTCTTTGGAATTCGGCCATAGAGTGCCAGATGAAGTGAAACTGTTCTCTTGGATTTCCATTCATTGGAAATTCAGTTTTGATTTTATCATATAAGTTTTCTTGCCAGCGTTGGAAGAGACTATTCACTAATTCTTCCTTACTCGCAAAATACCTATAGATTGTACCTGCAGCAACGTTGGCTCTTTCGGCAATGAGTGGAACAGCTGTTCCATCAAATCCTTTTGCAGTAAATAATTCTAATGCAGCTGTAAGGATTTCTTCGCTCTTATTTAGTTTTAAAGACTTTTCGATCAATGGTACTCACTACCATCCAAACAAATTGGATGAATTGTTCCTTTTTCAATTGGGATCATTCAATCCCAGAATCTCTTTCGTTTCATTCTTTTTTTAAAAAAGTACTTGTAAAGTAAAAAAAGGAATGAATATTCATTCATTATTTCGTGAGGATATTACGGATTTACGATGGCAATTTCGAGAAAAAATCTAATTTCTAGGCGAACTGTTGTCAAAACTTCTGCCTTTGGTGCAGTTTTTCTGTTTCTTTCCACTTGGAAATGCAAACCTACCACCTCAGTGATCGTTGGCAGAGGTCTCTCTTGCAAATTTTTAGATCCTGAAGCCCAGGAGTTTTTTTCTCATTTGAGTGAGGCTCTCCTATTCAAGTTCCTTCCCAAAGAACCCTTAGAAAAGGAAGAGGTCATCAATGAAGTGATCCTCGGAATTGATTCTTATTTATATACTCTTCCGATTCATACACAAGACGAGATATTGGAGGCCATCCAATTTTTAAACTTAAAACTTGTTAGATGGTATTTATTCGGATCTGCTTCTCATTGGGAACAGACGGATCGAAATATAGTCATTAAAACTTTAAATCAATGGAAGATGTCTTATATAAGTTTATTTCGTTCTATTTTCTTTCTATTACAATCAATGATTACCATTGGTTTTTTTGAAACATCCTATTCCTGGAAACATGTTGGGTATCCTGGCCCAAAACATGCATTAGGATTACGTCATGGATAAATTAATTAATGTTTCCTATTTAAAGAAGGATCTGGATCTAGAAGCAGATTTTGTTATTGTTGGTTCCGGTGCTGGTGGTGGAACCAGTGCAGAAATTTTATCTAAAGCGGGATTCCGAGTCATCATTGTAGAAGAAGGAAACTATGAAACAAGTAAGGACTTTGATTTAAAGGAACTTTCTACGTTCAATCGGTTATACTTCGAAGGTGCAACTCGTCCTACTAAAGACAAAGCATTCACCGTGGTTCAAGGAAGGACAGTCGGAGGATCTACTGTTGTTAATTGGACCACTTGCATTAAAACTCCCAAGGAAACATTGACATATTGGGAAAACCAGCTAGGGATTAAAGGTTACGGTTCGGATGATTTGGAACCTTGGTTTGCAATGGCATCGAAAAGACTTTCTATCGAGACATGGGAAGCTCATAATCAAAACAATAATCTACTTAGTTTAGGTGCCAAAAACTTAGGATGGCGTTATAGTTCCATTCCAAGAAATGTTAAAAACTGTCGTATGTTAGGTTATTGTGGCTTGGGTTGTCCAGTGGATGCCAAACAAAGCCAGTTAGTTACTACGATTCCTTCGGCCCTCAAAGAAAAAACTACATTGTTGTACAATACGAAGGCTGTCCGTTATGAGTGGAAAGAAAATTCCATTGATCATTTAGTTTGTTCTCCTGCGGTGACCCAAGGAGAGATAAAACCAAAAATACGATTATTTGCAAAACATTTCATTACTAGTGCTGGCGCTATTAACTCGCCAGCTCTACTTTTACGCTCCAAACTTCCAGACCCATACCAACTGATCGGTAAAAGAACTTTTGTGCAGTTACACAATTATTCGGTGGCTGAAATGCCTTCTTCCGTATTTGGTTTTTTTGGGGCACCGCAATCAGTTGCTTCAGACGAATTTTTATGGAAGGATGGAGTTACAGGAAGGGCCGGTTACAATATAGAAGCTGTGGGTGCTCAACCCATTGTTTTAATGAATTTGCGTAAACTGGTCGGAGAAGAATTTGAAGCGTATGTAAAAAGTTATCCAAACTTGCATGTGTTAGTCTCTCAAATTCGAGATGGATTTAACGAAGACAGCCAAGGTGGTACTGTAACATTAAATGAAGCCGGTTATCCAATCCTTGATTATCCTCTCAATGACTTTATGATCGATGGGATACGAAGATCTTATTTGTCAATGGCGGAGTGCCAGTTTGCAGCAGGTGCTAAAACTGTGGTTCCCGCAAACAATGCAGTGAACCCCTATTCTTCTTGGTTAGATGCAAAAAAAGGTATTGAGTCAATGACAATCCAATCTCCTAACACAGTGGTGAATTCAACTCACCCGTTAGGTGGTAATGCCATGGGAAAGGACCCTAAAACATCGGTAGTAGATACGAATGGAAAACATCATCATATTAAAAATTTATCTGTGATTGATGGTTCTATTTTCCCCACGAGTCTTGGAGTGAATCCGAGTTTTACGATTTATGCAATTGCATCAAAACTAGCGACTCAGCTGGTTGAGGAATTTTAGTAAAATTATGTTAACACGAGTCGAAGAGATTTTATTTGCTTCCATGATTTTTTTTCTGATGGTTGCTATGGGTACAACCTTAACCGTAGAAAACTTTAAAAAAGCAGTTCATTCGAAAAAGCCATTGTTGATTGGGATGATATCTCAATTTGGGTTTATGCCTTTAATTGCCTTTGGGTTAGCAATTGGATTTGGACTTTCACCATTATTTTCTATTGGTTTGATTTTGGTTGGATGTACCCCCGGTGGTACTACTTCAAATCTACTAACCTATTATGCTAAAGGCGATGTAGCTTTGAGCATTAGTATGACCATTACTTCTACAATTCTTGCGATTGTGATGATGCCTTTTTTGTTTTGGTTGTATTGTTCAGGATTCAATACAGAACAGATTCAAATTCCTTATAAAAGTATTATTGGTTCCATTTTTATCCTGATTATACCAGTTTTGATTGGAATTAAAATAAGATCAGCTAACATGAAATTGGCGTTAAAGATTGAGAAAGTAGGAAGTTTTTTGGGAATTCTTATGATCGTTTTTCTTCTTGTAGTCATGGTCCCTAAAAATATAGAGATTCTCAAAAAAACAACAATGGCGATGTACATTTCTGCAATCCTTATTACGGTTTTGGGTTATCTATTTGGATATACCTTTAGTCGGATTTTAAACCTAACCGAACGCCAAAGTACAACCGTTTCCTTAGAAACAGGAATCCAAAATGGACCACTCACGATTGCAGTGATATTGCTAAGTTTTCCACCGAATTTAGTAAATGAGATATTGTGGATGCCCTTGTTATACGCTCTTTTCGTTCCTATCACTTCCTCGCTTGCGACTTTATATTTTTATTTAACATCAAAAAAGAATCAAAAGGAATTACTTAGATGAATTTTTATTTTTCAGAAGAACAGAACCAATTGCGAGAGGCAGTGGCCGCTTATGCTAAGATTGCGGGTGCAGATCCACAAAGGGATATTGAAGAACGAGATAGCGAATTTTCATGGGACGTATTGAATGCATTAGGTGATAAAGGTTGGACTGGAGTGATTGTACCAGAGGAATACGGCGGGATGGGAAAAGGGGCCATGGAATATACAATCATCATGGAAGAAACGGCCAAAGAACTAGTCTATGGTCCACAGAATTTAATTCAAGCCCAACAAGGATTATTAGCTGTAGGAACAGAAGAACAGAAAAGGAAATGGCTACCTGAGCTTGCAAAGGGAAAGATTATGGCTGCCCAAGCAATTTCTGAACCAGATGCGGGATCTTCATTTCAAAACATTCAAACAACAGCTGTGAAGGATGGAAACGAATGGGTGTTAAATGGATTAAAAGTCCATATCAATTTGGGAAAAGAAGCTCAGTTGATGATGGTATTGGCCAAAACAGACAAAGGATTAACTGAGTTTTTGGTGGATAAAGATAGCAAGGGAATTCGTTACGAAAAACAAGATCCCATTGGTTTAAGATCAGCACCAATGTATGATGTTCACTTTGAAGATTGTCGAATCCCAGCAGATACTGTTTTAGGAAGGGAAGGAAGGGGGATCGAAACCTTTATGGCTATCTTTAAACTTAGTCGATTAGGTGTTGCATCACAGTTACTTGGAATTGCTAGAGGATGTCTGGAACATGCAGTCTCTTTTACAAAATCCAGAAAGGTCGGCGAAAACAGAGTTTCTGACTTTCAAGGAATTCAATGGATCATCGCAAAACTTACCTCTGAATTAGAAGCGGCGAAACTGGCAAGGAACCAAGCTGCCTGGTTACATGATCAAAAAGTGAACCACAATTTAGAAACTTCCATTGCGAAGTATCTTGCTGGCGTTGTTGCCGATGAAACAGTTAATAAAGCATTCACTCTCACAGGCTCTCATGCTTGTTATAGAAACCGTCCCTACGATCGTTATGTTAGGGAAGTGAAATCACTATTAGCTGGCGGAGGTAGTTCGGAAGTAATGTTAAATAACGTAGCTCGAGAAATTCTTAGACCTTCTTATCACTACTAATATGAAATTTACAGCTACAACTTTAGTTACAGGTGCGAATGGCTTTATTGGCTTTGAACTTTTAAAAGAGCTCTCAAAGGATCCATCTTTAAAAATTCGTGTTACGGATTTACGGAATGATCGAATCCTAACTTTAAAGAATTCGAATATTGAATTTGTTAAATCTGATATTCGGAAAGAGGAAGAACTTCGAGCTTTATTTGCTGGGGTGGATCGTGTATTTCATGTAGCAGGAATTTGTAATTTAAGCACTCCTTATGAAACATTAAAACCCATCAACGTGAATGCAGTTGATAAAATTACTAATTTTGCACTAGAAAATAAAGTAAAAGCATATATTCATTTTAGTTCTTCGAGTGTTTATGGAACATATAATGGATCTCCATTTCAAGAAACCGATCTTTGTAATCCTTTAGATGCTTACGGAAAGAGTAAATATGATGGCGAACAGATTGTACTAAATAAAATACGAAAGGGGCTGAATACAGTCATTTTAAGGCCTTGCACAGTTTATGGTCCTGGTTGTAACGATGGTGCAGGAAAAGTATTTTCAAGACATGGAAAGATCGCCGGGATTCCTGGAAATGGAAAACAAAGGTTAGCGAATGTTAGAGTGGAAGATGTAGCATCTGCCGCTATTTATTTGTCTGAAAGGGAAACGGTATTTGGTGGGATTTTTAATTTAGCAGATAATAGTCATCCAACTTTGGAAGAAGCTTTGGACTTAGCCGCCGAAGCATTTGGATCGAAGATTAATAAAATACACATTCCTCTGGGACTTCTTAAAGTTTTGGCGAAATTGGAAGCACCAATTGCAAAACTCAGAGGGAAGATTCCTGATTTAGAATTTGATGCAATCAAATATTTATATAACGATTATTATATGGATAATCGAAAACTTAAATCCGTTGGTTATAGTTTAAAATATCCAGATTTTAAAAGTTCTATTTTAAAAATGAAATATTTTTCTAAAGGAGAAAAAAATGAGTAAGGTAATTGTAATTAGCGGAATTGCACAGGGAATGGGCAGAGAAGTGTCTCTCATGTTAGCGACAGAAGGGTACACCATTTGCGGATTTGATATTGAAAAAAAATATTTAGATAGTCTTTCTGATGAATTATCAAAGTTAAATGCAAAGTTTCATTTAGAGCCATTGAGTATCACTGACTCAGACAAACTAATAAAATTCAAAGATACTGTTTTAAAAAAATTCGGTAACGTAGATACAGTCGTATCCAATGTTGGAATTGGTTTTTTTGGTCCATTTGAAGAAGTTGATTTGAACAAGGCATTACAATGTTTTGATATCAATGTTATGGGATGTGCAAGACTATTGCAAGCGTTCCTTCCTTCTATGCGTGTTGCAAAGAAAGGAAAAATTATAGTTATGTCATCACTCGTGGGCCAAGTTCCTTTTCCTTTTGAGTCCATTTACTCAGCGACTAAATTTGCCATTGAAGGAATGGTATCTTCCTTACGTTATGAAGTAACTCCTTTCGGGATCCAAGTGGCTATGATCCAACCGGCCCAAGTATCTACAAACTTCGCAGCCAAAGCACAAAAATTACCGGAAAAGGAATCACCCTATTATGATCGTTGTGTTCGTTTTATCAATCGAGACAATGATTTGATTAGAACAGCCACTAATCCAAAACAAGCTGCAGAAAGAATTGTAAAAGTAATTGTTTCTAATAAACCAAAGTTATTCAATCAAGTTGATTTTATGAGTACATTCTTTTTGGGATTAAATCGTTTTTTACCGCAGAAAATTAAAGATAAAATTTTATTAAACCACATGAATATAAACATTTAGGAAGAAGTATGAAGGTTCCCCATTTAGAAAAGAAAACTTTGTATCACTTAGTGCAAGAAGGAAGACGTTTGTATGGCGATCTTCCTGTTCAGAGTTATAAAGATAACAAGAAAGAGTATCATGACGTTAAGTATAATGATTTTGTTTCTTCTGTGGAAGGATTGTCAAAAGGTTTACTCTACCTAAACACAAAGACTGGGGACAGAATTGGAATCATTGCTGATGTGGGACACCAATGGTTACAAGTGAGTATGGCAGTTACAAATATTGGATGTGTCGATGTTCCTCGGGGAACAGATGCAACCTTAGATGATATCAGTTATATTTTAACTCATGCGGAATGTAAGATTGTCTTTATTGAAAATGAAAAAGCTTTACTCAAATTTTTACCTGAACTAAAAAAACTACAAATAGAAACCGTCGTTTTATTTGGAGATCATAGGAGTGAAAATACTGAGTTAGGATTTCCTATCTTAAACTTTTCGGACTTAAGAAAAGTAGGTTCTTCCATTGACGAAGATAAATTTCATTCCAGAGGGAAACAAATCCAGGAAGAAGATTTAGCGACAATCATTTATACTTCTGGCACAACAGGAAAACCAAAAGGTGTGATGCTTACCCATGGAAGTATTCTTTTCGAAATCAATTCACTTGTAGCAGAATTTCGAAAAACAGGAGTTCATGTTGGTGAAGGTGATGTGACTTTAGGGTTTCTTCCTCCTTGGCATAGTGGTGAGAGAATTTTTGAAACCATCTGTTTTTATTCCGGTATCAAAATTGCGTTCACAACAGTTCCTGAACTTGGAAAGGATTTAGCGAAAGCAAAACCAACAATATTATTTACGGTTCCGCGTGTTTGGGAAAGTTTTTATGACAAAATCAAAGATACAATTAACAAAAGTAATGTTTTCAAAAAGTATTTTCTGAAATTACTTGTTTGGAATTCAGTTAATTTTTCCATTTGTTATGACCTTGCCTTTGATAGAATTCCGAGGTTAAATTCTCCTAAAACCATTTTTCAGATTTTATCACAAATTCTTCATTTCATTCAATTAATCATTTACCTTCCTCTACTCCCTATTTCGAAATTAGTTCTAGCGAAAATATTATCAGTATTAGGTGGTAGATTGCGATATGCCTTCGCTGGTGCGGGAGCTTTGCAAGCAGAAGTGGATCGATTTATGTATGCGATCGGTATGCCTATTTTAGAAGTCTATGGGATGACGGAGAACTCGGGTGTTTCGACGATAAGACATTATAATGACTTTTCGGTGGGTAATGTTGGGAAACCAATCAATGGAGTCTCAATCAAACTCATTGATGAGTTTGGAAAGGAAGTTACTAAACCTGGAATCAAAGGTGTCGCTCATCATCATGGATTTCATAATATGAAAGGGTATTACTTAGAAGAAGAAAAAACAAAAGCAGTATTAACTGCTGATCGTTGGCTAAATTCTGGTGACTTACTTGTTTATACTGCCCAAGGAACATTGAAGTTTGCGGGACGAGCTAAAGACACAATTGTACTTTCTGGAGGCGAAAATGTAGAACCAGAGCCTATCGAAATTTGTTTGAAACAAAGTGAATATATAGACCAAGCAGTTGTTGTGGGACAAGATAAAAAATCATTAGCGGCTTTAATATTACTAAATTTTGATAAAGTACAGTCTTACTTGGAATTGCATTCTATTTCTCTGGATTTAAACAATTGTCTCTACAATGAAAATGAACATTTACAGAAGTTAGTGAAGGAAGAAGTCAAAAGATTTGTCTCCGATAAAAATGGGTTTAAGTCTTTTGAACGGATTACCAATGTTTATATCTTACAAAATCCCTTTGTTGTGCATGATGAATTGACTCAAACACAAAAAGTAAAACGAAATCGAGTTCAAGAAAAGTATCATAACGAAATAGAATCTATGTATCGCAAATAGGCGGATTTTGGATGAACACGTATCAATCATGGAATATAGAAATTGAAGATCGAATTGCAACCATTACATTACATACCAATGATTTGAATGTAATGAATATGGAATCGCTTTTTGAACTAAAGAAAATTAGTAAAGAACTAGAGGAAAATAATGAAGTTTGGGCCATCATTTTGCAAGGTGCAGGAAAACATTTTTCTTCTGGAGTAAATATTGATATTTTAAGTAAAGCAGCTGAAATCAGTGCAGAAGAATTCAAGACAAATATGCGAGAGATGCAGAGTTGTTTTACAACATTTGAGAATATTTCAAAACCTACAATAGCAAAACTCCAAGGATTTTGTATGGGTGGTGGGTTTATGTTAGGCCAATGTTGTGACTTTAGAATTGCCAGTGAAAAATCAGTTTTCTCAATTCCTTTGGTAAAATTAGGTTTAACGGTTCTTATGGGAACAAACAGGATCACTCGAAATGCTGGCATTGCAGCGACAAATGAACTTGTTCTGTTAGGTGAAAAATTTAATCCAGAAAAAGCTCTCCAACTGAATTTAGTAACAAAAGTAGTTCCACAAGAAAAATTAGATGAGTCTGTAAAACAATTTGCAAATAAATTTAAGTCCTTACCTCCGAAAACCATAGCAATTACCAAACAAATTATCAGACAAGGAGATAAAATTCCTTTAGAGCAAAGTTTGGAATTAGAGATCGAATTGCAGTCGAAGATTTTAGATTCTTCCGATTTAAAAGAAGCGTTGGATAGTTTCTCAAATCATCGCAAACCAGTTTTTACCGGAAATTAACAATGAGCATTGAGGGCCTTTGGCAAAATGGTAAAGTAACAGTCAATCGAATCAGGATTGTTTTATTTTTTATCTTCTTTTTCGCATTGGTTGGAGCAAGAGAAAGTATGCCTCCCGCAATGTTTGCGATCCATCTGACTGGAACATTGATTATGGGAGTTTATGCCACTCTATGTTTTTTTTGGCTGAGGATCGGCAACCCTCCCGATTGGTTTCATAAGTTACTCATTATCTTAGACATAGGAATCCATTTAATTAATACATCCATTGATTGTAGTATGGGTCCCATGGAAGCAAAGTCTGCTTTAAGCAATACCGCAGTCTTATTGGTTGTGTATTTTTATTTGATCTATTCTGGTTTTCTGGGAAACCCAGGTTTTGTTTTATTTAATGGATGTTTGGCGGGAATGGGAGTATTTTTATCATATTTTATTTCCATCTCTTACGGTGGATTAATTCCTACTGAAGATCCTACTTTGTATATCCAAACAGGGTATGTGGGAACTTCTGCTGAGATTATTAAAGGGATATTTATAATCGTAAGTGGTGTTTTACTTTCTAGGCTAATTGCCCTTTTGATTCGAATCAGTGATAAAGGAATTGAGAAAGCAAAAGAATCTGAGGAATTATTTTTAAAGTCAGTCCAACAGAAAAATTTGGTACAAGGTGCTGCCAAAAATTTAGAATCTTCCATTCAAAGTTGTGGAAACTATATATCCCAGACAGCAGAAAGATTAGAATCTCAAGCGGCATCTTTAGAGCAAGTGACAGCAATCAACACGGAACTTTTTTCTTCGTTCGAGTCCAATGCAAAAATCATAAATGATCAAAATATAAAAATTACAGATTTATTTTCAGGATCGAATGATCTCAATCAATTGGTCGCTACAATAAGTTCCATTAACCAAGAGTTGATTTCGCTTGCGAACGAAAACAAAAAAGATACTACTGAAATTGCAGTCGTATCCAAACGTACGAGTGAATATTTATCTTCTATAAAATCCTCTTTTGATAAAGTAGATGAAATCAATCAGATTGTCGCAGAAATTGGAGAGAAAACAAACCTACTTTCCCTAAATGCATCCATTGAAGCCGCACGAGCTGGAGACGTAGGCAGGGGATTTGCTGTGGTTGCTAGTGAAGTGAGTAAACTTGCAGATTTCACCGCAACAAATGCAAAGATCATTTCCGAGGTCGTGGGGAATTCGCGAAAGTTTATATTCAATGCTGCTGAAGTATCTGCACAAACAGGGAATTTAACTACAAATCAAATTCAAAAATTAGAAATAACAACTGAAAAAGTAAGTTATATGCACGTACTTTTTGAAAAACAAAAAGGAATTATTTTTGATACCCTGGGTCGTCTGAATGAAATCAATGATTTGTCCTCACAAATATCTTTAAGTACCAAAGAACAAATTTCGGGGCAAACAGAAGTGAATAAAGGAATCCTTGCTTTAGAAGACGAGGTGAGCCAAATTTCGGATGCCTCCAGAAATTTAGAACAGTATGTGGAACAAATTAGATTCCAATCTCAAGAGTTATTGACTTTGAGTGACTCTTAATATAGGATTTATTTTTTTGGAGAACATTTATGTTTCAAATCAAACCGCAACTGCTAAACGTTTTAGGAATAATTTTCCTTAGTTTTTGCATATTCAATTGTTCTAATGCTAAATTAGAACCTGGTCAAATTGTAGACCAACACGGAAAAACCATCGTCCAAATTCCGGAACCTGGTTCCAATCCTACCAGCCAAAAGGAAATCAAAAGTTCGATTCCACTTTTATTGGCAGATGGAAAATTAAATGTCTCTGGTTGGTCCAGATACCCTCATTTTCAAATCAATGAATCTTTTATTAAAGCCGATCCAAAACGATACAAACGTTGGGAACATTATACATTTTATAACGAAAAATTCGGTGGAGCTGTGACCATCACTGATATTGGAAATTTAGCAATGGGTAGTATTGAACTTTTAGAGTTTGCTACCGGCAAAGTTCTTTTTTCCAAAACAGAACTAGTGAGACCTGGAGAAATCTTTTTTCCGACCAATACAACGGATCCGATCGAATTCAAAAAAGGGGATCAGTTCATTCGAATCATAAAACTAAAAGATAAAAGAACCATAGAATACTCCATCATTGGAGATACTCATTCTGAGTTCATTAAAGGAAATTTTGAGTTAGTAGAAAAAGCACCAGAAGCCCTGGCTGTCATCACTCCATTTTCAGAATCTACTTTTTTTTATGAATACAAAATGCCTAGTTTACTTTGTAAAGGTTCCATCCAATACAACAACGTAACTTACGAGTTTAATGACAAAAGTTATGCGGTGCTTGATTGGGGAAGAGGGACGTGGCCCGAAAAAAACAAATGGCTGTGGGCTGCTGGTGCAGGTCTTGTGCAAGGGGAATTACTCAGTTTGAATTTGGGCTATGGTTTTGGAATCCCAAACAATGCCACTGAGAATGGAATTGTTTACAAAGGTAAAGTCCATAAACTCGATAAAGTCACTTGGAAGTATGATGTCACAGATTACAAAAAACCTTGGAAGTTTTCAAGCAACGAAGGTCGGTTGGAATTAGAGTTTACGCCCGTTTATCTTTTACATTCAGACATTGATTTAATGGGAATGATTGGATTTTTAAAACAATTGTACCAAAACTTTACTTTTTCTGAAATTTTAGACCTCCTCAAAACAGAAGCTTATTTGAATAAAGCTTTTGGTCATTACAACGGTTATGTGGTGTTGGACAATGGAACAAAATTAGAAGTAAAAGACCTTGCTGGTTTTGCCGAACAAATGTACCAGCAGTGGTAATGAATTAACGTTCATAGTTCCTAAGAGTATCTAATCTGATTGTGCTTAAAACCACAATCAGAGTGATTGTAGCTCCCGCAGTGATGACTGCCGTTGTAATGGGAACTTTTACAAGCAATAACCCAGACAATAAACCAGATACCGCAGGCACTACTTGGCTTGTGATGGTATACAAACTCACGAGCCTCCCTCTATACTCTGTAGTCACTTCTGATTGCAGTATTGCAACGATGAGACTAATACTAGCCCCTGCACCAAACCCGCTAAAAAGTAAAAATAAAACTGAGACCCATACAACTGAACTAAATCCAATTCCAAAAAATCCCAAACCGCAAAAAAGGCCAGAAAGGAATATCATCTTACCATAACCAATAATTTTTGCTAATTTTAAAGAAACTCCACCACCAACTAACAAGGCAAGAGCGAGTCCACCGAGAAAGAAACCTCGTTCCAATTCTCCTAATTCCAAAACTCCTTTGGCAAACCGTGGCATCATGACTTGTACTGGGCCCATGGAACAATAGATCACAATGGAAAATAGTAAGGTTTGTTTGAGGAGAGGATGATTTTTTGCATAAGATACCCCTCTCAAAATTCGATCCCATGCTGATGAAGATTTTCCAAGACCTTTTGTTTGGATTCCGACAAGGAGAATCATCGCAATCAGAAAGAGTGTAGCTCCCGTTTGGTGGACCATTTCCCAAGAATTAATCTTTCGACAAAAGGCAAGGATGGGAGGTGCAGCCCCAAATCCAAGCATTACAAGGATATTGAAGACAACGGCCAACTTTACCTGACGTTCGCCCGCAAGTCTTCCGAGTAGGGACATACGAGCAGGAGCAAGGACCGACCAGCCGATTCCGGCAAAAGCAGCACCTAATAGATAAATAATGACAGATACCTCTCCTTGCAATCGAGAAGATAAATGCAACAAACCCAAAGAAACTAAAAACGATAGGTGGGCAGCCTGCGCCAATTTTTGGGGAGAATAAGAATCACACCACGCACCTGCAAACCAACCAAGGAGGAGTGGAACTCCAAAACACAAACCAAATCCTAATCCTGCAAGTGCATCTGCATTCCAAACGTCTTGTGCATACAAAATAACACTATAATTTGTTAGGTGACCTGCTAAAAATCCTAAAAAAGATGCAGCCAAAAATCGAATGATTTGGCCTTCGCTAAAGTTTTCTTTTGAATTCATTTTGATTGTTTAATTTCCATTAATGTAGGTTGTCCATCTTCAATATGCCAACTGGGAAAAGCCCCATTGCAGGTATAAGCTTTTCCATCCGGTCCAAATTCTACATCCCGCGTGAATGTAACTTTTCGACTCATAGGATATACTTTCCATTCTTCGGTTTTGATATCCATTGCCATGAGGTTGTCAGACGAAGTCCCATTTACCCAAACAAGATTTCTTTGTCGGTCAACATTGAGAGAGTAGGGTGTCTCAACTCCATCCACGGCAGTGGGTAATGGATAGAGTTTGAATTTTCCGTCTTCGGGAGTGTATTTAGCGATGGCACCTTCAGGAAAGGCAGAAATCCAAATATGATTGTCTTTATCAATTCGTAGACGCCTTGGTCCTTGGAACGGAGTTTCTATCAATTGAAAACTATCATCTTTCGGATTAATCACACCAATTGTATCCGCATGCAAACGTGTAAACCATACATTGCCGTTAGGTGCGATATCGATACCATAAGGAAGGGGCATCCCACTCACTCGTTCGTCCACAGGTAATAAATGCATTGGAAATCCCCAGTTCATCAGTTTCACAATGAACCCACTGATCCATAAACTAAAACTTTCTTTAGTAGTTCTTGCAGGAAGAGTATAATTTTTGAATGTATTTTTTTTGCGGTCAAACATTCCCACTTGGTTCGAAAGTGCCAATGTAAACCAAACTCGATCTTCTTCATCAATACGAACGGTATGAGGATACAATCCATCAGCAAATACATGGTCAGTAAATTTTTTTGTCACAGGATCAAACTCGGTGATGCGTTTTTGTAAAGACGGTGTAATGAATATATGCCCATCCACTGGTGACTCTGCTAGGGAATGTAGACCCACATAGGTTTCATGTTTTTGGAAGGAACGTAACCTTCCAGGAAGAAGGCCTCCCAGTTCGTCATCTGGTTGTTTCGGAACTTTATACACTACCGTTTTACCGGTGTTAGTATCAATTTCCCAAAGTCTGTCTTGGATATTGTCACCAACATACACAAGGCCTGTTTTTTTATGATACAAAAGGTCATGCATCTGAGAAAAACTATCACCCATCGGCCATTCCCGAATCACAGCTCCATGTAATTCTTTTCCCCAGATACGTCCTGGTTTCACACGTTCAGGATGTTTGAGCAAATCTACATAAGCATGCGAAAGAAGGCCTGGGAGTTTTTTTTTGGCCTTGCCATGAGGCCTTGCCCCATACCCCATCATACGATTGATGATCTCTTCCCAATCTCCTTCCGTAAAAGCCCGACGCATAAAAAAACTTCCTTGTTGGTGACAAAACCCGCATTGTTCGAGATAGGTTTTTCTTAAATCCTTATCTTCCCCAAAATCTAAAGCGGCCACCCAACTATTGGAAGGGTATTGACTAACAAGTGCATTCATATCCACTACCTTCTCCATCCGAAAGGACTGGCTCGATCCAGAAGGAAAAGCACGAAGGTTTTGGTCTTTGAATCCAATTTTGCGCAGGCGAACAATCACAGAGGGCGCATAAGAAAAGGGAACTTGCACCCTTCCATTGGGATTGGTAAACATAGTCACTTCTGGTGTGATGTTAAAAACCAAACCTTCGGGTGGATATCCATGGTCATCTCTCGGAGCCACTTGTGGTTTTTCGGCTTTGACAGTGACCATAACTAAATCTAAAGGTTTTCCCGAAGTATCTTTCACTTCTATCTCAATGGCAATTAACGGTAAATAGGTGATAAACATTAGAAAGAGGATTAGTTTAGTTTTCATGATAGGGAACTCCTTTGGCTTTTAAATATAAAATGAATGTTTCTTTGGATGTGAATTTTGGTGTATATCCAAATCCACCTTTTAATTGTTTGTTGGATAGAACAGGTCTATAACGTAAAAAATCGATTTGGTCCGGACCATATTGAGTCAGCCGGAAGATTCGCAAAAGAAAGAGTATCGATTGTAAAATAAATGCGGGAATGGCAACGTAGGGTTTACCAATCATAGAACTAATTTCTTTTAAAGTCAGTGCACCATCCCCCGCAAGATTGAACTGCCCTTCTTTTTTTTCTAAAATTCCTTTTATGATGATTTGAATCACATCTTCATCCCAAATAAATACAAAGGGGCTTTTGTATCCCAAGATCCCAAAGACCAATGGCTTTCGGAACATATCAGTGATTAGGTTGTTCACCGATGCACCTAAAATGGTTCCTGGTCTTAAAATCAGTTGTTTTAAGCCAGGGTATTGGAGGCGGTATTCAGAAAGAATTTCTTCCACCTCCTTTTTGTGCCTAGAGTAAGCAAAAGCAGAGTGCCCACGGATGGGATCTGTTTCTTCAATCCAATCTCGATTTTCTTTATGATATCCATAAGCTGCGCCAGAACTTGTGATGATGATTTGTTCTGTATTGGCTCGAACTGCACCGTCTAACACGTTCCTTGTGCCTTCCACATCAATTTTATGCTGGGTTTCTTCACTCATCCCTGGCGGTGGGTTTAAAATGGAAGCTAAGTGAACTATGGAGTTGGGTTTCCAATTTTGAATTATCTTTATTACTTCGTCACGGTTGCTAATGTCTAAAATCTGAAATTCTAGATTGGATATACCATCTAATCCTTTTAGTGGTTTGATATCGGTTGTCAGAATTTTCCAATTTGGATAAGATTTTGTTATATGTTGGATCAGCGAGGTGCCAATGTATCCGGCACCACCAGTGATAAATATTCTCAAGTTTAAGTTCCTTCTTGGGGTGAAAACTTTCGCCAATACAGAACCAGTAACAGTCCCGAAACAATATGCCAAATCCCCCAAAATGCAGCCACCAAAGCCATGTTTGGTTCTGCTTGAAACTGTGTCAGAATTAGGCCGAGAGCAAGGCCCGAGTTTTGCATTCCCACTTCAATGGTAATGGCCCGTCGATTGTAAGGATCTTGGCGAAAAGCTCTAGCAATTAAATTGCCAATCGTAAGAGCTACCAAATTATGGAAGACAACGATAAGGAAAATAAATCCCATATTGTCTAAAAATACTTTCCAGTTTCCGCCAACGGCCACAACAACAAACACAAGAAAAGCAATCGAAGAGATTCGTTTGAAAAAGGGAGTGATTTTGTGAGCTACTTTTGTGGCAAAATTTCCAATTAACATTCCAAGAGCCAAAGGAAACAAAAGAAGGATCACAAGACCTTTAATGATCATTATACTATCGATATGCAATTCTCCCGTTCCAGAAATCATTGCTTGAGTGACAGGATTCAAATTTGCCGTCATGGTAAAGTTAAGTGGTAAAGTGATAATGGCAAAAGCACTGGAGACTGCGGTCATACTCACAGACAGAGCCGTATTTCCATGGGCCAAATGAGTAATGATATTGGATAAGTTGCCTCCTGGACTTGCAGCAACTAACAACATACCCAGTTCAATTCCTGCGGGTAGGTCGAGGAACAATGTTATGAGAAGTGTGATCCAAGGTAAAAATATAGTCTGACCTATGAGTCCTGCTAAAGCAGAGATTGGACGTTGTAGTACCGCTTTAAAAGCAATGAACCTAAGTTCTAATGCAACACCGAAGATCATCAGTGCCAAAACAAGACCTAAAACGATTTGGTAGTCGTTATTATAATTCATCCTTTTTGATTCCTATAGAACAAAACGTATCCAATAAAGAACACATCTTTGATAAAAAGATGGTTCGCAGGACGTTATCTTCTTCTAAGGAAAATTAGGTTCTATCTTTTTTTGAGGGAAACGATAGAGGAGGGTAAGTTATTTCTGAACACTAACTTTTTTTCCAAGTAGATTCGATTCAAAAACTAAGTTGAGATCCTTACAAAATTCACAAAAGGATAGTGATTTTATCCTTTTGTGAAGGGAATCTCAATACAAACTATATATTCAATCCAATCAAAATCCCGCTGCTGTGATCGCAGATTTTGCGCAAGGATTGTTATTTGGATCACAAGTAAACATTTTAAAAGTGAACACATCATTAGGGTTTGGTCTTTGTGATGTAGAACCAAAATTAGTTCCACTGGCAAATCCTAAATCAGAACAAGAGGAAGTGGATACTGCATACTTTTTGATATTGGTATTAAGAGTGCCACCTGCACCACCGGGTGGTGTGTTAAAGTAAGCTGTGGAACCAACATTGCCTCCATTTAATTGGAAGGTATCATAACAAGTTCCTGTATACGAACCACCAAGATCAGCAACTTCCATCACCACCAATGATTTGTTCCGATCAGCCACACCATTCAGCAAATTGTTGATCACAAGGGATGAGATCGCTTCCCGGTTCTGTTCTTTGGATTGGCAATTCCCAAGAAAGATCGAAACCACTAGAATCATAAAGAATCGTATCATTACATTAATTTTTAAGTTCATGTTTTCCTCTTAGTTGGGTCTATAGCTATAAGCTTCAGGAGAAACAACTCCGGTCCAAAAGTTTGCCTGAAATTGTAGGTAAACTCTTCTGTCATCAATTGGCATTGCATTTCCGGTGTTGGGATTCACATCAAATTGATTACCAAGAACTTGGTAATACAATTGGGCTTTAAAGTGGTGTTTATCGCCGAAAAGATTTAAACCCGCCCAATACACTCGTAAAGAGTCCGTTGGATCTACTTTCCCATTCCGATTGAAATCACCTTGGATGTATTCATACTTCAAAACAGGCATGATGTGGTATTTATCCAAAATAGGAATGTTATAACCTACTGTTCCATGATATCCAAATAAATCATTGGAAGCAGCTCCACCAAATGTGGTATAGGCGCCGGATAAATAGAAACCTTTGTAAGTAAAGGTACTATCATAAGTATGTCCGATAAGCCCCATTTTCGGTCTACCCAAAGTAGGAATAGAGTTTTGAACTAAAAAATTAGGATTTCCATTGGCATCCAAACTACCGCGGTCTGGATTGGATCCTTGGGCAGTGAGTAATTGGATTCCACTCGTTGTGCCAGGTGTGTATTCTGGAACATAGAGTGCTGGGGTAATCAAATTCTGTGTCTGCACATAACCTGCACCCACAGACCATTTCAACTCACGTTGAAAAATTTCTTCTCCCTCTTGCCAGTTCACCATCTTACCATCAGACTCTCGTTTGAGTCCACCAAACACATTCACTTGAGCCCGTGCATAGTAGATAGGAGAAGTGTTCACTGTGCCATATCGATTAGCGGTTGTTAGGTCTTGTCGTCTTCCCGTTCCGTAGTCTCCACCGCCCCCTTTTCCGTTACTCACCATAAGGGAAACTTGTAGGTATCTTTCCCATTTATGATCAATCTCTTTCAAAGGAGTTGCCTGGATCATCACACCGTTATCAAACTGAGGAATGGCATTCACAATCATACTTCGTTCTAAAGTCACAAAGTTAGCAGAGGATTGTAAATACTCTCTACTGAATTGAGTTGGCAATTGTCCAAACACAAATCGTAATCCACCGTAAGGAATTTTTGCATAAGCGAAGGCTTCATGGATATAACCGCGATTATCCTTCATTCTTGTGTTGGTTACATAAGTTGTTGTAGCCGGTCTTCCGTTTGCATCCAAATAGTTTAATGTATTTGTTGTTTGAACTACGTCGGGTCTGTTCAACATGTTTTCTAAACGAAGTTGGATGTTGGCACCCCACCAATCGTTTTCGTATTGAGCACCCAATCGAAGTCTTCTAAAGTTCCAATCGACCGTATTAAAATCACGATGTCCATTATTGAAGAGAGAATCTTCCGAACCAGAAACGCCCCGAAACTGCATACGACCTGTGATCGTCAGTTTTTCTTTAGCAGTATCATCTGGTCTATGGGCAAAGGCGTCGGGTAGGGTAGTTGTATTTCCATTTAGGGGACGGTTGTAATCCACCTTCACTCGGTTAGGACCCGGTTTTGTAAAAATTTGGCCCGATTCTGAATCCTCATAGAGTTCTCGGTATACTTTCGCTTGTGGCTCTTTTGATTCTTTTTTGTGTTCTTTGGCTTCTGTGGGGGTTGTGCCCGCCGGGACCTGTTCCTTGGTTTGGGAAGGTTCTGATTCAGCAGAAACGGCCCTTACAAAGAATAGAATGGCCAAGATGGCTTTTGAGATAGTCTTCATTCGCAGTTGGTTACGACTGATTTGGATTTATTACAAACGGAAGCGAACCTCCGATTCAATGTTTCAGTCTAGTTACAAACGTATTGAAGTACTGTTGGGATTGGATGACAGGAATGTTACAAATTGGTTACAAGGCCAGAAGTCGCCCAGTTTTTATACATTTTTTTGCCAAAAACTGGGTTTGTCATAATTGGAAGGATATTTTGTTACAGAATCATCACGATTCTACGGGGGCGGATCCGCTTACACGGACCGGGCTCTACGCTTCAATCTTTCCTAAGGAAAGGATTTCCGCTACGATCCCTTCCGCTAGTAGGTCACAATTGGAATTGGTCGCAAATCCCTTTCAGTTTGTCGGCTGTGTTCGAGAGATTTTTTGCTGATGAGGACATCTCTTCTGCGCCCGCAGCTGTATTGATGGTATGTTCATTGATTTGTGTGATCACATCGGTAATCTCCCTTACAGCACCTCTTTGTTCGTCTGCAGCGACTTTGATTTGGTCCGATTCGTCTTTGACAATGCCAGAGTTTTCCAAAACCGATGGGTTGATTTCCGCTTGAGAACCCATGATGCTATAGAGGGAATCCATTGCCCTGGAAACATCATTGATACTTTTAATGATCTCTTGGATGAGGGATGTCGAAGACTGGATACTTTTTGCACCACCGTCCAACTCTTTTGAGTTTTTATTGATCATTTCTGAAATGGATTTGATCGAAGATGCGGTTCGGATGGAAAGTTTAGAGATCTCTTCCGCTACAACAGCAAATCCTCTTCCCGCGTCTCCCGCACGAGCCGCTTCAATCGCCGCATTTAGTGCTAAAAGTTGTGTCTGGTCTGAAATTTCATTAATGATCGCAATGATTGCCTTCATCTCATCTGATGATTTCAATATATTGCTAATCATATCATTCATACCGGTAAGCGATTGTTCCCCTTCTTTAGCTTGGTTAGAAATCGACTTCATGCGATTGAGGGTATGATTGATTTCGTCTGCAACTTGTTTGACGCTATTCGCTAACTCTTGGATTTTATTTCGAAATTGGGAGATGTTATTGTGTTGGATATCGATAGAACCAGTGATGTTTTCCATACTGGCAGACATTTCTTCTACCGTGGCTGACATCTGTTCGGTGGATGCAGCCGTTGCTTGTGCCCCTCCCGAAAAACTATCTGAACTGGATGAAAGTTGGCCCGCACTGGAGGCAAGTTCTTGCGATATAAATTGAATCTCGGAAACAATTTTTCTAAGACTTACTAAAAAGGAATTTGTATCTCCACTGAGCTCACCAATTTCATCATCGTGTGTGATTTTTAATGATTGGCTTAGGTCTCCCGTAGACATTTTTTTAAAGAGGTCACGAAGGCCCGAAATAGGTTTTAGTCTTTGTGTGATGAGTCGAGAAAGTGCAAAAATGGAAATACTCAATATAACTATGGCAAAAATTCCAATTTTTAACAACATATCATGAACAACGGTTAGAATCTCTCCTTTGGAAGCAATCGTTGCCAACCGAATGTTGTATTGGTTTAAATCATATACTGTTGCAATCTTTTCTCTGCCGAAAAAATATTCCATGTGCTCATCTGATTTTAACTCGAGTAACTTTTTTCCCCAGTCTAGTTTTTTAAGATCCAGTTTTAAGATTAAGGATTTATCGGGATGTCCAATGACTTGGCCTTCTCTGTCAGTGATGGCAACAAAACCTTCTTTTCCAATCCGAACATCCCTCACAACTTCATCTGTGAGTTGGTTTAAAGAAACTGCAAATGCAAAGATCGCCACAACTTGTTTGCCTTGGAATACAGGCATTGTTAAGACTGCAACTGGTTCTTGAGTGACTGGGGAACGGTTTACTTTACTTAAGAGAGGTTTTCCTTGCAGAACGGCTTTTATATTTTCATCGAAACCCGTGTTACCCCAACGAAATCCGATGGCTTTGCCCGTTGCATCGGAAAAAACTATCGGATTCTCTTCTGCTGTAGATAAAAAAACATTTTCATAGACCCCGAATTTTTGGCTCAAATTAGCAAGGAGAGGGTCTAGATACTTACGATCTTTTTTGATGCAACGTTCGGCAAATTCGGGGTTAGTGGCAGTAAATTCTGCCAAAAGAAATTGTTGATCAAAAAAATTCTGGATCTGTTTGCCGGAAAGCCTTGCGACGTTTTTCATTTCTCCGATATAAGCATCTACAATGTAGGATTTGCCTATGATGTAAGCAAACGAGGAGATTCCTAAGGCAAGGACCATAATCACGGCCACACTCAAAGCGACAATTACAGTCTTTAGGCTATTAAATTTCATTTTTTCTTTTCCTAGCAAAAATAAATAGAATCATATTTCATGATCTTTGAATCGGATTTGTCAAACCACATATTAGGACGATTTGTACTAAATCTTTCTATCCTCTTTCTTTTTAGATTTTTGAGGAATCTGCATTTTTACCATCTAACTATATCTTCGGATAAGTACGAATGCTTTATGAAGGTATTCAAAGAATATGGTCTTTTTTCAGATTTTCTAAAGTAAGTTTTTTTACTTTAGCTTTATGTGACTTAATTCTGGTCAGGTGTAAATATTAGATATTTATAAAGTACTAAATTTCTTTTCCTACCGATTTTCTTTACGGATAACCAATTTCAGTCCGGACCAAACCTCATCCACAGCACAAACTTTAATATCGACAAGTCCCAGTTCCAGTGCAAAATCTCGGATTAGATTTTCATTCATATCGGATGGAATCTTTGAAGTTTTTTTCGGCCAAGAAATCCAAATCATTCCTGCTGGTTTAATCCAGCTCATAAGTTTAGGTAATTTTTGACGATACTCTTTCGATGAAACTGTAAAGAAGTGAATCATGTCTAATCCGGACTTTGGTTTGTCTAGGATTTGGACTTGTTTGGGAAAAGTTCCCCAGTCTTTGATAAAATCTTTTGAGGGGAGATTGATCAGATGAAGGATCATATTTTCTTTGATCCCCAATTTTTCCACGAGTGGCTTTCCTGAATATCCAGTTGTCATAAATCTCTTCCATGAATGAGGAATCTTTTTAATTACATCGGTAAAGTACTGTTCACAATTAAAAATCTAAGTTTCGTAGAAAAAAGTGAAAAATGCAGATGATTTCCTTAGATTTTGATTCGTAGATGAAGTAAGACCAATAAAATATTGCACCTAATCGCCATTCCGGTGATTTCATTGAATAGAGGGTATTTAGTGTTAACAATTGCAGATCTTTGGAAACAAGGGAAAATTATAATCAACAGAATCAGATTTGGATTGGTTCTTTTATTCCTTCTGGCCATGATTGGGGCAAAGGACGAGTTCCAACCAAAGATGTTTGTGATCCACATGGTGGGAACTTGCACCATGGGATTTTACTGTGCCGTTGCTTATGTCTTAGAAAGAAAAACCAACCCACCTACTTGGTTTCATAAACTCTTAATTCTATTCGATACTCTAGTCCTCGGTGGCACCATCATTCTGGACTGCACTTTAAGTTTAAAAGAGGCCCAGGCAGCACTGGCAAATGCAGCGGTTTATTTTATCTTCTTCTTTAATGCCATTTATTCCGGATTTTTAGGCGATCGTAAGTTTGTTCTATTAAACTCATTTATTGGTGCCACTACTTCAGCAATTGCCTTGTATTGTGCAGTGACTATTTCAGGAATCAAACTTTCTGTAGACCCTGAGTTGTCCCGCCAGTTAGGTTATGTCGGTATGGCAGGTGAAGTCCTAAAACCAGTTTTTATTATGATCGCTGGGTACATTGTTAGTTTGCTTGTTCAACTTCTAACAAAGATTAGTACTCTCGCCCAGATCAAAGCAGATGAAGCAGAACTTCTTCTAAATCAAACCAAAGAACGAAATAAAATTTCTGCCAATGCCGCAGTCAAACTAGAAAGTTCTATTACCAATTTTAGTAACTTTGTTTCACAAACTTCTGTGAAACTCGAATCGCAAGCGGCATCCTTAGAAGAAATCACCGCAGTCATTTCCGAACTTTCTAGTTCTTTTGAATCCAACGGGTCTTCTATTGAGGAGCAAAATAACAAAGTCCAAGGAATGGTATCCGATACCGAGATATTAAAAGAAACGGTAGACCAAATCCTTGTTCAAAGTGAACGATTAGTTGAAATAGCTGAGATCAATAAAAAAGAAAGTATGTCTGTTACTGAAGTGGCGGACCAAACAGCGGCCCATTTAGAAGCCATTCAATCTTCATTTGACCAAGTCAATGAGATCAATAACATAGTTGCAGAAATTGGTGAAAAGACTAACCTACTTGCGTTAAATGCATCAATTGAAGCAGCAAGAGCCGGCGATGTTGGAAAGGGCTTTGCCGTTGTTGCCAATGAAGTGAGTAAACTTGCTGAGTTTACCAAAAACAACGTAAAACGAATTTCCATCGTTGTCAAAAGTTCCAAAGAAATCATAGCCAATGCTAGAAATGCATCCAAAAACACAGGGGAATTGGCAAAATCTCAAATTGATCGATTGAACCAAACATTGGTTGCCATCCAAGACATGAACCAATTGTATTTGGAACAAAGAAATACTTTATCTGCCATTTTGTTGGAACTAGGGCAAATTCGAGAACTATCCAAACAAATTTCCGAATCCACCAAAGAACAGTTACTTGGACAAAAAGAAGCATCCAAAGGAATTGTTCAATTAGAAATGGAGGTCAACGAAATCAGTCGTGCCTCAAAAGATCTAGAAGAACATATTGAAATGATTAAAGATGAAGCCAATAAATTGGCATCCATGAGCCAGAGTTAGTTCTTAACTCTGGCCTTTAGATACTTAATCCTCTTTTAAAAAGTTTAGAATTTCTTCTTTAACACTCTCGGTTCGCAAAATCATTTTGTGGCCGAGACCTTTTGTTGGTACTAACTTAGATTTTTTCCATGCTTTGGAAACAGCAAGGCCCATAGAAAATGGAATTTCCACATCATCTTCATCATGAATGACAAGAAGTGAGTTGTTAAACTTAGGACCTGCAGCTCCTAAATCTAAACTACTCAATGGTTGTTTCACCTTTCGTTCCAATAGGATACGCATGGATTCTTGTTCCTCTTCAGTCAGCTGGTAGTATTCACTGAAACTCTTTCTTAAGATTTCCAATCGTAAGGGTGGTGCAATATAAACTAACTTACTCGCAATAACACCTAATTCTTGTGCTACGGTTGCTACTGCCCCACCAAATGAATGGGTGATGATAAAATCAGGATTACCAATGTCTGCGACAAGCCTACGCACCATCTTTGCTGAAAGAACAATATTCGAATAACGACCAGAAGAAAGTCCATGTCCAGGCAAATCGATTCCAAACACATTGTAACCTTCTTCCAAAAGAGCAGGGACTATTCTCGAAAAATTTCCCGTATTTCCATTCCAACCATGAACGAGAAGAATAGTTTTTCCTTCTCCCTTCCAATGAAAGTATTGGATGCGATGTTCATTCTCTTGAAATTCTTTTTGTTCTGCGAGTGCCAACAGATCCATTTCTTTGCGTGATGTTTTTTGTTTCTGAGTGGATAGAAAATACTGTGCCGCCACATAACCAAAAAACATGGGTTTTCTTTTAGCAAAGGCCCATTTTTCTTCCATGGGGATAGGGTAGGTTCTATTTAAAGTACGAACGATCGTGCTATTTGTAGTCATTACTAATTCCTCTTTTCCTGTTAATTCTTCTAATCTTCATTCTGAAATCGTTTGATTAATTCGTTAAAACTTTGTTTGGTTCTTTTTTCGCAATTTTTGTCTTCTAAAAGTCTGTTATAAAAATGAAAGGCCAAAATGAGTCCCCAAATTTCTTGCACCATCTTATCGACATTTGTATTTGCATCTAACTCTAAAGTGTCTTTTGCATCTTGAACAAATTGTTTTAGAGTCTTTTGCCAACTGAGTTGCGTTTTTTGTAAATGATCTCGGACAACGCCGGGCCTATCATCAAACTCAGAACTAGAGGATAAAAACAAACATCCCCCAGGTAGTTCCGAAGTATTGGCCCATGACAACCACATCTGAAACGCAGTTTTGAGTCTTTGTAGCCCTGGTCTGGTTTTCAGTGCAGGATAAACTACATTTCTTCGAAAGAGTTCACTTCCCACTCTCAGCACTTCGATTTGTAGGTTTTCTTTGGAAGCAAATTTGGCAAAGAGTCCGCTTTTGGACATCCCCAATTCATCGGCTAAGGTTCCAATGGTGAGTCCTTGTAATCCTTGGACACTGGCCACCTGGACAGCCTTTTCCAAAATCGCAGATTTTGTGTCCTCACCTTTGCTCATAAATAAAAGTACGACCGTTCGTTTAAATTTGTAAAGCATTTTTTGGAGGTTTTGCAATATTGGACTGCAAATTTGAATTATTTTTTGACTTGAGTTTGGTAAGGTTTTGATACAATCGTGGCCTATGCAGCAGTACACATTTAACAAATATTTTGCTAAAAAGAGTTTTTTGAAAATCTTTGGTGGTGAAATTCGTATTTTTGATGAGAACAAAAACAACCTTCTCTTTTTCGTAAAACAGAAAGCTTTTAAATTAAAAGAAGATATTACGGTTTATGCAGATGAAACCAAAACAAAAGAACTCTTAAAAATAAAAGCACGTAGCGTAATCGATTTTTCTGCGATTTACGATGTGGTAGATGTCACTTCGAATGAGGCAATTGGATCCCTTCGTAGAAAAGGTTTTAAATCTATACTAAAAGATTCTTGGGAAATACTGGATACAAAAGACCAAGTGGTTGGTTCTATTGATGAAGATAGTATGTTTAAGGCGATTCTCCGTCGTTTTTTAACCAATTTAATTCCTCAAAAATTTTTCATTACATTAAACAAGAATCAGGTGGGAGTTTTGCAACAAACTTTCAATCCTTTTGTTCCTCAATTCAATATAGACTTTTCTTCCGATAATGCCAATTCACTAGATCGAAGGATGGGAATTGCAATCGTAATTTTGTTACAAATCATTGAAGGTAGACAAAATTAGTATTTGGACTAGTGCTTAAATTTATACCCCAATGCTAAGCGTTAAGGATACGGAGGGCTTGGTCACCTGCCATCGTTAGATGGTGGGGGACGGGAGCGTTAGCGCACCCCGGAGGAGCCTGGCCCTGTTTTAGTAGAATGACTACTGTTAGTAGAGATTGGGAACGCACGAATGGAAAATCAATATGTACTTGAGTTTTTTTAAATTTCCATTTTCATAGTTGAATCTCGCCAACTTCAATGAAAAACGAAAAGGAAACATCTTTTTGGAGATACAATGCCGCCAAAAAAAGAAAGTGAGTTTACTGCCATCATCCGTTCCTTGAGGCAAGGTGGACGTGAATCTGAAGTTGAAACTCGCCTCATTGTGCCCCTGATCCATCACCTAGGTTACACGGGTGAGAATTTCAAAGACAAAATTACTTTGAAAGGAGTTGGAGAGGCAGATTTTATCTGTTACGTGGATCAAAATCCTTATCTTGCCATTGAGGCAAAATCAAATACAGTCAATTTATCTGACCCTAGTGCGAAATCTTATTTAGAGGCAAAGTTTCAACTCTTCACTTATATGAATTCAGATAGTTTGTCCGGTGTTCCGTATGGACTCCTAATCAATGGAAAAAATGCGCAGGTATTCCAACGGAAAAACAAAGTTATATTTCCATTCACGGCAATTCTAAACTTAGAAAATGATACAGACAAAACAATTTCTCTTCTCAAAAAAATTCTAAAAAAACCATCGAGTTATCAGAATAAAAAAACACCACTTATAGTCTCTATTTACAATAATAAAGGAGGAGTGGGAAAGACGGTAACAACGGGGAATTTTGATTATATACTCATCGATTGTCCGACAAACTGGAGTTTCTTCAGTAAAATTGGTGTTTCCGTTTCGGATGCGGTATTAATCCCCGTTAACTATCAAGCTGCGCAAGCAATTCATAATGCAGTACAAGTTATAGATAAATTTATCCCAGAAGTTTGGATAGAGAGAAAAGGTGGTGGACCTGAAGTTTTGCCGATACTATTTAATAATGCTTATACAGATCCTACGAGTAAAAAACATTTTGACAATGTTAGAAAAGACGAGATTCGTAAGTTAACCAAAGACAAATGGTATTCCAATCTCTTTGAAAAGGCGATTGAAATTAGACACCATCATGAGATCGCAACATCCTTATTTTTATATATGGATCAAAATGGACCTTCCCCCTATACATTAAAAAATAATCAGACTAAGATATTTAAAGAGTATGAAGAAATTTTAGAAAGCATTTTTGGAAGTTGAAAAATCTTGAGTAAGCCTAAATTAAATTGAGATCTTACCTGTTACGTATTTTTCAAACCTTGAAGTCAGTGGTTGGCTAGACTTTTTTCACCACGGACCATCAATTCTAATGAGTGAATCAATTGTTTACCGATATATTCGATAAATGGATTCAGTTCCCCATCACCCAACTCTTTTATAAAATGTCTCCGTAGCCTTAGCCTCTTCTCCTTCGGGAGAAATATTAAACGCGGTCAAAGAAAATTCTTTGTCACTGATGAATTGAATCTCGGTCCTCCAACCCCAAAGTTTGTCACCATACTCAGGGTTTCCATAAGAACCTGTTACAGAAAATCCGTTCTCCGTGGCATCACCACTGGATAACATAATTTGTGTTCCCATGTGGAAACTATCAATCCAGGAGCTTGTAAATTTTTGGTAGGGAATGTCGAAACCAAGGATCATTTTTCCCACGAACGGTTTCCCTTCCAAACTACTGTGATAATCTATAGAAATAAATCTTCCTTCCAGCAAACTGGTGATAGTTGCTCCAACATCGGATTCATCTGCTAAAACATCTTTTTCAAACCAGGTTTTTGTTTTTCCGCTCCAAATGCCGAGCAGGTTTTGTAATTGGTTGTGAGGTCCATTCTCTAATGACTGTTCGAATTTGCTTTTTGACATATAGTAAACCTTATAAATAATAATATTGAAACCAAAGTTGGTATTTTCTTAATTTGTGTATGGAAGCAGAAATCATTCAAGTAGAAAAGATATTGATTGTTGGAATGCAAATAGAAATGTCTTTATCAGAAAACAAAACGCAAGTGTTATGGAAAAATTTTTGCTCCTAGTCGCCATTTTATTAATTTCAAACCCGGCATTCGGAACCGGGCGAAAATATATTTTGTAACAGCATTTTATTTTTATAGGTCGAACAACGTCTTAAAGTAAATGTCCTCCGGATACTTCAATGTCTTGCGCTGTGACCCATCCGAAATCATCAGAGAGTAAATTCACAATGACTTTTCCAATATCTTCTGGTAATCCAATACGGCCAAAGGCAGTTTGATCGGCCAAAGGTTTGATGTACTCTGGATATTTATCAAATACCCCGTCTCCAAAATTGCTATGAGTTGGGCCAGGAGATACTGTATTAACACGGATTCTGCGAGGAGCTAACTCATTTGCCATATAACGACTCCATGTAGAAAGTGCTGCTTTTAGAGATCCATAGATTGAATATCCTACAAATGCTTTACTACTGGATGAACTTGAGGTATTGACAATGGCACCGTTATCTTCCATAAAACTAACAAGTTTCTGTGATAAGAATATTGGGCCTTTGTAATTGGTATTGAGAATTTGTTCGAAGTATTCATCTGTTAAGTCTGTGAATGTCATTGGTCCACCGATGCCACCGTTATTCACTAAGTAATCAAAACTGTTTCGGTTCCAAATCTCAGAGAGTTTACTTTTTACATCTTCTGCGAACTTTGCAAATGTCTCTTTTTTTGTGAGATCCAACTTCAGAGCAACAGCACGCACTCCTGGGTTTTTCTCAATTTCACTCACTACAGATTCGGCTCGATCTTTGTAAGAATTGTAAGTGAGGATCACACCTACACCTCGTTTGCCGAGCTCCAGTGCCGTTGCTTTGCCAATACCATTACTTCCACCAGTGATGATTGCTATTTTCATAATCTTCTCCTATTCCTTTGTTTTCCTGGTTCTTACCATAGCGGATCTGGAGAACTTTCACAAGATCGGATCGTGCCATTTGTTTGCCTAAAACTGCCAATGTGGAAAAAATTAGGGCTACATTTGCTAAAAAAATGAAGATTTTGAATCAAATAAATGCCTAAAAGGATCATTTGTGCTATGATCGAATGGTGAAAGAAATACTGACTGAGATGATTGAACTTTGTGGAAAGGCAACAACCGAACCAACAAAGACAGAATTACCGAGAGTGCTCATCATCAAAGGGGAAGTGCCAGCCCATCAACTTGCTGCTATATATGAACCGATCATTGGGCTTGTCTTGCAGGGAGGAAAAACGATCTCCATAGGTACTCAAGTGATTCATCTTGAGGCACCTTCTTACTTTGTGATCCCTACTGAAATGCCTGCGACGGGATTTGTAAGACAAGGAGAGAATGGTTTGCCTTACCTATCCGTTGGGATACAGTTAGATCAAACAGTGTTATTGGACTTACTCAATGATATCCCACCTAACAATATAAATTTGAGAAATGGTTCTAGTGAATTTTCAGCCTGTCCTGCCACACCTGGCTTTTTGGAGTCATGCCTACGAATGCTTAGGCTTCTCAAAACTCCAGAACACATTCCTGCGCTCGCTCCCGTCTACGAAAGGGAGATATTATATCATGCTCTCATCGGTCCCGATGGATGGCGACTCCGGCAACTCTTCCAATCACGAGATAAAGAATCGAGTATCCACCAAACAATCCAGTGGGTGCGTCAAAATTTTATCAATTCATTTGAAATTGAACAATTGGCAGACAGAGCTTGTATGGGCATTACCACCTTTCATCGTCAATTCAAATCAATCACTGGTTTAAGTCCGATTCAGTTTCAAAAACAGTTACGACTGTTGGAGGCGAGAAAACTTTTGATGTTTAGTGGTTACTCTGTTACCGATGCCGCGTTAGATGTTGGTTACGAGAGTGTCTCTCAATTTAGTCGAGAATATAGTCGTTTTTTTGGTGCCTCACCCGCCAAAGACGCAAAGGACTTAAGAGATTTGGTGATGTGAATATTTTTCCCGTTCTACAGAAGGTGAGAAAACGTTAGGACGGGATTTACTATTTAGTTTTTTTAGCCTTTCTCTCTCCGTAAGGATTGCATGATACTACGCAATTTGTCCAAAATATAGAGATAAAATGAAATATATATCTGTTATATTGGATTTATATTTCTTTAAATTGGATGATTGGCTTCCAACCTGTATTTAGGTGATAATTTGTTTCCGTACATTTTGTCTCCTAAGGAAATCAAATGAATACAGAAAAAGATAAAAATTACACCTATTACTTAGTAATTTTGGTTCTAGGAATATTCACTGGAACTCGCATTGAGGCGATAGATGGTCTCACTAGAAATGCATTTAACGCACGTTATGAAGGACTTGCCGGAACTAATACGGCTTTGGGAGGTTCGGCGATTGATGTTGCACTCAATCCTGCAAATCTATCCTTAAAAAAAGGGAAACTTTTGGAATTTGGAGCTACGAATTCAACTATTTACACAAGATACCAAGATCGTTTTTTAGATGCAAATCCGCAGTATGTTTATTCGAACGATAAAAAATCAGCCATCAATGCTCCTGCTCCCTATATTGCATTCAAAACGCAGGTCACAGAAAATCTACATTATGGAATTGCATTTTACGTTTCTGGAGGAGCCAAAGGTGGAGTAGATAAAATCACCCGAAACACTCCCACCGGACAGACGTTAAATGATTGGGGCGGTTTGAATCTACCAGCAGGGATCGGAGACAATCCGCAGGTCAAAGAATCCAATTCCAATGAGTTTGCCATTGCCAGATTAGTGAATGGAATCTCTTATGATTTTGGAAAACTTTCTGTTGGAATTAGTATTGAAGGGTTATATGGATACCAAAGATTAAATCAGAAATATTATGATTTAACAGGATCTTTAGAAGTACCTGGTACTGGATCTTATTATGAAAGTAGTAAAAAATCCTTTGCCTTAGGGGGAATTTTCGGACTTAACTATAAGGTAAATGATTGGTTACGAATTGCCTATTCTTACCAAGCCCATGCTGCACTTCCAATGAACGGACATTATACGGTAGGTATCAATAATCCTGCTTATTACAGGACAACGGGAGTTTCTTATTTTTTCAATATGCCCGAAAAACATTCCTTGGGTTTTGCCTTTGGTGCGGACAATCTCAAAGTTGGATTGGATTTTGTTTATACAAATTATGGATCTTACTTACGGAAAGTGACTCAGAAATTAGAAGATCCATGGCTTGCCACACCGATTGGTAACGTACAAGCAGGGGATGCACAATTGAATTTTAGAGATCAGTTTGCTGCCCTCATTGGACTAGAACATAAGGTAACGGAAAGTTGGATCTACCGATTGGGGTATAGTTACAATACACTTCCCATCAAAAGTAATGGGTTAGGTGGATCTACCGGAGGATTTTTTTCCTTACACCATGTGGTGGCTGCGGGTTTTAGTTATCTCTTTGATAAATGGAGTCTTGATTTTGGGATTAGTTACAACGGCCCAAGAAACAAAATTTTTGGTGCCAAAGGAACAGACTGGGATTTGTCCCACTACATTCGGACAGGACCTATTTCCTTTAATGGTCTAGGATATAGTTATAATGCTGAGTCTTCTTTCGTGAACGTTACATTAGGTGCTACAAGATCTTTTGAATGAGGTGACGAAAAGCGGTTCTTCTGAAGAGGACCAATAGACCTATGTTAAACGATGTTCTATTGGTCCTAAACACCTAACTAATACATTGACAATTTTTTCTAAAGATGAAATTTTGAGTACCCAAGTGGAAAATGATTTTGAATTTGAAAAAGGACTTTGGAATGAATCGAAAACTATTGTTTGTGTTATTGTTAGGTATTTTCTCTTTTAATTGTATAGGATTTTTACTTCCTAACAAAGAACAAAAAAATCCATCAATGTTCCAGTCGTTACTGGGATTCTTTTGGGGAAACCCTAACAATGTGCGAACAGTTTCGGGAGAAGTTGGTCCTGCCGGTGGATCTTTGAAGGCCTCCGATGGTAGTTTTTCTTTTGAGATTCCTCCTGGTGCTTTGGCAGAGACAAAAGTCATTACCATTTCCCGTGACGCATCATCCAATGGCTCCATTCCTGCTGAATATGGTTCAGCAACTCCCATATTTAAATTTGAACCAGAAGGTTTGAAGTTTTCAAAACCTGCCACTCTCACTGTTACCTATAATCAGGGAAATTTTGTCGAAGCAGGTATCGAAGAACGATCCTTGGGAATGTATTATATCAAAGACGACTCTACTTTGGAAAAAATGAAAAAGGTAGCAGTGGACTATTCCAACAATACCATCAAGGTAGAGGTGATTCATTTTTCTTTTGGAGTAGGTCTAAACATTCAAATTTGGTTGGTATCCAGCGGTATCATAACAAACCCAACAGTGGTTACCAACATTGCCAATAATATCATCGATGAATTGTCTAATTATGCTGATTACGGATATGCCAGTGTTAGCGAATACTACCAAGCCAATGCTGGGGTTTTGGGTCCCCTTCTGAATCAATTGGTGGCAGTTTTGGGGACCGACCCCATTACTGCAGCCTTTCCAACCGCTGATTTTGATGGTGACGGAGCACCTAACTTTGAAGATCCGATGGTTCCATCCCTTGGGCCTGTCATTACTGTAAGTTCCATTAGTTCTGCATATATTAGTGCGACCAATGGATCTATCAATTCTACAGATTTTACTTGGCGTTCTTCCAAAACAGGAACCTATTCCATTAGAAAAAACGCTGCTGATTGTAATACGGGAACTATCATCTATTCTGGAAATGTAACAGCTAACGTTAACAACAATTCTGGATCTATATTGGCTTCTTCCTTAAACTTGGGAACAAACGCAATTCGGGTTTGTGTGATTAGTGCGGGAGTCACAGGTTTTGGTGTGGCTTCAGTGACTCGTGATGATGCAGCACCGGGTGTCACTGTCCTACCTTCTGGCGGAAGTTTTGGAACCATTCAGTCTGTTGTCGCGAATTGTTCTGATACCGGTGGAGCCGGTTGTTCTAAAATTGTTTATACATCTAATGGCACATCACCAGCGTTCAACGCCAATTGTTCCATTTCTAATGGAACACAATACACAGGTTCTTTGACAACTCCCAACCAAACGACGACTACATACAAATTTAAAAGCTGTGACAATGCAGGAAACCAATCTATTGTCTATAGCGAATCGTATACGGTGGACACTATCATTCCTACGATTACGATCAACAGTGTACTTCCATCCACTTATCTGATGTCAGGTCAGACAGCTACTATCAGTTGGAAGTCGGATAAAGAGGGTGGTTACGAAGTGAAACTCGGAACTTCTTGTGCTACGGGAACCACTCTCACAGGGACGAATGTCACTGGAAATGTATCGGCAAATGTCAGTACCACTTCGGAAATTCCTGTTTCTTCCTTAGGTGCGGAAGGTTCCAAATCTATTTTTGTTTGTGTTTCCAATCTGGTGGGAACCAAAGGGGGGACTTCTGTCGATATAATCGTAGATTTTACAATTCCTACTATCGCTGCCTCAGTAAACACTGGAACTTATACCACACCGCAGACTCTTACAATTAGTTGTACTGACATCCACTCCGGCTGCCATGAAATCATTTATACAAACAATGGAACCACACCGGCTTTCGATGCCTCTGGCACGATCGTGAATGGTCAATTGTATACTGGTTCTATTATCACACCTAATAATGCCGTATTAGAATACCGGTTTCTTGCAAGAGACCATGCGGGCAATGTATCGGGAGAATTGGTTAGAAATTATACGATTGGAGAGTTGATTCCGAAGTTTACATCGTTTGATGCACCAGAATATGGAATGAAAGGTGTGATTGATGAAACGGAAAAATCAATCACTTTGCACATTAATAATCCCATGCATCCCTTTATACTACCGACCTACACAACCGAAAATACTACTTCCATAGTCTATACTCATGCTCTTCCGCAATTAATTGAATTTCAACCGGATGACGAGTCGGTACATTTAACTTATATGGAAGGTAGACAATTATCGGCAGAATTGACTTTAATCAGTCCAACAGGTACTACAGTAAATTATAAAATTTATACAATGATGTTAAACGCCAGTGTTGATCCAAGTATTATGGGTTTATCAGCTCAATACAAATTATTTTTGATAGGTTGGTTTAGCGAACAGGCACAGTTTCATTTCGAAACACCAAATGGAAACATTCCGATTTCTTGTGCTAAGGTGTATAATTGGAATGAATTCAACCGTAGTTACTTATGTAATTTTACGCCGATTAATAACGCAAACGGGTATCTGATGGATTTGGTTGTTACAGAAACTCCTCCATTCCATACTTTTAGGTATCCAAAAAAGTTTAAAATGGCGGCTGTAAAAAACGGTGCGGGTGAAGCTAACGGAGAAATTCCTTATTGTTATATTAAATATCCGACATCTATTACTCAACCTGTGCCGGGAGATTCTGAGATGATTTATGCTAGGGTGTATTATCCTGGACTGACAAACTATCTCGTTGAGAATGCAGCAGTAACTGGTCATATTGGAATCGGAACATACGGTACTGATCCACGAACAAGTAGTAGTTGGCGTTTTGTTCCTGCAAAATTTAATCCAACAGACTTTATTGATCATATCAATAATGCGGAATACGCTGCAAAAGTTTCTGTCTATCCTGGTATTACTAAGTTTTCTTATGTAGCTAGGTTCTCAATCGATGGTGGACTGAATTATACATATTGCGATACGGATGGTAGTGGATCCAATGTTAATTTTGGCGGTACCTATTATCCAGAACTTGAATTTACGTTAGATAAATTAGGATTAATCAATGTAACGAATCCAAATCCTTAGATAAGTGATATGGATTTTCAATCTAGAAGAAAATCTTCTCTCAAAATCAAGGACACTGAACAATGAATTCTATTGGCCTGGTCGGTCCACCGGTTATTGTTATTCATTGCAATCATCATTGTCAAGATTACTTTTTCAAATCAATTGTTTGCAATTATTTATAATTGCGATTTGTGATTCTAGATTTGATTATTGAACCATATAACATTAATTTGGTTATGAACATTGATCGTATCTCGAAAGTTTGAATTTTAAAACGATTCCATTTATAGTTTGTCCGAGATAATAAAAACATTACCAACACAAGTTGAGTAATTCCATTTTTGCGTATTGATTTCCTGGTTGATCCGAAAGTGAATCAGGATAGAATGTAAGGATGCACTTCCGGCTTCTTCTCATACTTACCATCTTCTCTTATTGCAATGAACCAAGACTCAACAACCAAAGTGAGTTTGGGACTGATTCTTATCTGGAGAATCAAGTGCTCCTTTGTCTCACAGGTAAAGTTTCAGCATGCCAAGCTGCGATTCCAGTCTGTACCGAATGTCGGTTTTTTTCTACGAGCATCACTTACAATGGCAATAGAGGTGGGATCGCTGGAGCGGATGCCATATGTATGAATGATGCAAAAAAACCGGTGGAACCATCAAGAGCAGTCTTCAAAGCCTTTCTAGTAGATGATGTGAATCGAATTGCTTGTACAACCGCGAATTGTACTGGCGGAGTATCTGAACATGTGGATTGGGTATTAAAGCCTGATACAACTTATAAAAGGGCAGTGGATGGAGTTACCATAGTGACTACGAATGGTGAGGGAATCTTTACAACCCAACCAGGTGATGCAGAAAATCCAACAGTTTCTCAAATTATAACTGGCTTTAGTGCAGGTGGTTGGATCACTCGTTCCAGTGGGCATTGTGTTAGCTGGACAGAAGGAACAACTGGTATCACGGGTCTTTCTTCGAGCAATAATTTGACAATCACTGGAGGTGGAAACTACTGCGTTACCCCAACCGTTATCCTGTGTGTGGAACAGTAGTGGGATTTAAAATTTATTATCTGTTTCCATTGTTTGTCCTCTTCACCGAAACAATCTCTCTTTCATTGGTTTTTAGGTTTTTATTTTCGACTGCTCTGTATTCTAGCTGTTGATTTGGTTGTCACAATTATCAACGGAAAGGTATTGGGTTTAGCGAGTATTTATGAAAAACCTGTGGCAACTTTGATTGGTATGGGTGTCGTTCTATTGCTATTTTTCTTTTTGTTCTCTATTATTGATAAGTTAACAAAGTTTGTTCTGAAAATGACCGTGGAAATTGGAAATCTTTTGGTCTTTCGTAAATCAGCTGTCTTACTTATATTATGCGGAATATCATATGGATTCTATATGCTTTATTTTCACACTTGGTTTGGTTTTTGGCCAAAGATTAAAATTGCATCTTTTCTATGAATAAAACATTAATGAAGCAATTATTTTATCAATGATTTTGATCTAATCAAATTTCTTTATATTTATTAGTGATTTCCCAATCGCCTTTCCCATCCAGTTCCATCATAAAAGCTTCGCCACCTTTTGTCCACCAAACCAAAGTTTTGTCATCAGTATAACGAACTCCTGATGCTGCGAATCCTTGTTTCAAAATGATAGGTTGGCGATTCGGAATTTTTAAAGTCACAGAGTATGTATCTTTCCCATCTGAAGGATTGTGATACACGGCCGTAACTTTTTGACCATTGCTATCTTGATAAACTACTTTAATTTCTTCGTAAGTAGGTGAACAAAGGAATGAGGTTAGGCAAACAGTAGCTATTATAGTAATATGAGAGATGAATTTCGAATGGAAATATGTTTTCAATTTGATTCACCCAATTCTATCGCATCAAATGACAAAACTCAAATAGGAAAAAAGAATTCCAAACTATTTCTTGCTCTCGCAGCCGTTCTACTATCGTCGCAAATTGTCTGTTAAATGATGTCTAAAACTTGAATACAGAAAGAAATTCCAATATACTTTAGCTAATAACCCGGTGGAGGCGTTTGCTTCGAAAAGCACCCAGGGATGGGTGCGGGCGCGAAATCTGGCCACGGAGGGCCAGTTGAGCGCGAGAAGCGAACGTCGAAACGTGGAGACGCCGGGAGTCGAACCCGGGTCCTATCGTCCTCAAATGCAGCTTCTACACGTTTAGTTTGCAAATAAATTTCGGAAAGACTTACCCTACAAACGGGGGACTAATTCCTATCCTACTTAGAGTTCAATTCGGCCCGAAGCGGGCGACAGTTCCGAAAGGTCCTTAGAGAGGTGTCGGTTTCTTGGCCACCTAAGGAAACAGCCATGGAAACCGTAGAGCTTAAAACTAAGCTGCTAGAGCAAATTCGTTATTTGCAGTTATTGTTTTGAAGGTTTTTAAGAGGACCCTCACCCCTACGTGCCACTGAATCCAAGCCAACAACAGTCGAAACCAATGTCGTCCCCAATTCTTACTACTTAGACGAGTATATCGGAAGAGTTAGGAAGGAAAAGCAAAAAAGGTTGAATTGGAGTTTTGGTATGATGGAATGAAAGAATTCCTATGAATTTATCCCTTCGGCTTCCATTTACAGCGACTTTCTTTCTATTTTTGGCCTTGTCTTGCTCCCAAAAGGAACTTCCTTCTGATGTTGAAATTCGGGAGGCAGTTTACGGAAAGGATGGTGGACAGATCATTCGGGTTTTAGGCCAAAAACAAATCAATTTGGACGAATCACCCGAAATGGAAACTTTGGTTTTGTTCCAATCGGGGACAAGCGAGGTGCTTGCGGCCTTTCGTAAAGAAGGTTCGAGTTGGACCTTTCTTTGGAGGTTGGAATATTTTTTACAAAACCTAGGGCCCATGTTTTATGATGCCAAACTGAAATCCTGGGTTTCGGGATCGGCACCAGGAAAAGAAAAAAATACCTTTGCTGGGGATTGTCTTCGCCGGATTGTAGTTGCGGAACTTCCTGGAGATAATTTTAATTCTGTATTTATTGAAGTACTTGCCGAAGAACCGCCGTTAGGTTTATTTTCCGTTCCTATGGGATACCGCAAAGGCAAAAAAATTTGGGATGGATTTCAACTTAAAGAACACGAAGAGTTAAAGCGAAGCAAACGAGTGGATTTTGAATACAGTGTTAAGGACAAATCCTTTCGTATTTTTCCAACCAATCCAAATTTTTCTCAGGAATTTGTCTTCAATGGTTGGGAGATGATTGCAAACCTTCCCATGCAACCTGTGCCTTCTTTTGTATCCTTAGAAGTGGTTCCAAAATTTGAGATCGGTAAAGAATCCCAAGTTACATTGCAACTTAAGAATCGTGGAAACTATGTAAGTTTGGCATATCTTTCTTTGTCTTTCCCAGAAGCGGGAAACGTTCGACTCGCGGGGGAAACCCAAGGAGTTCGTTTGTATAAAAAGGGAGATATTGTTTATAATGTTGTCTCAAATAAGAAAATTCCTGCAGAGTATCCTTTATTAGAAGTAACAAAGGAGGGTTGGGCCAATAACTTTCGTTATGGGGTTAAGTTTTTTTATACTCCGAAAGAATCAATGACACCAAAGATTTTATTTCGTTCTACTTATAAATTTTATCATGAGATAGTATCGATTCCGAATCAATTTTCGATTGCTCCCTTTGAACGTGACCAACAAGGATTTCCTTCCTACCTTTTGGGAGCACCGGCTAACTAAACTGAAATGAAACACCAATTGACGGAAGAAGTCAAACTTGCGAGGAGGGAGATTGTTCGTGTCCAGGTGGATCGATTTCATCTTTATTATTATGATTTTTTCCACCGCAAAGAAACCATTGAGATGGCAAAATTTTTCTTTGAAACAGTTTATAATTTAGATGGAAAGGAAGAATGGGAGGAGTTGGCTTTTACTACTTATGATAAAGTCAAAAACATGATGAAGGAAGGCACCAGAGAAAGTGTCGAACGACTTATGGAACTCAATACCATTACGGATGAACTGGACATCCAAATGGCGAAACTTCTCCTTTCGAAAGGGTGGCAACCTGGAAAGGAAATGGATCAAGAGGAATACTTTGCACTTTTTTGCGAATTGGATGAAAGAGAGACTCGAAAAAAACAATTAGAAGTTGTACTCTTTAATCTGAAAAAATTCTATGAATTGGCGCACAAACCAGTGAGTGCTTATATTATTAAACCAGCCGCTATGATGTCTCGTTTACTTGGAGTGTATCCTTTGTTTAAAAAAGTGGAACAGGGATACTATGCCACTTTACCTGTCGGCCAAGATTTATTTAACGAGTTCTATACAAAAGTAAAGGAAAAGGAATGGGAATTTTTATATAAAGCCTTCCCAACTCTCAAAGAGGAAACATGAGAAGACGTTCCAGATTTGTATCAAAAGAAGAAGAACATATAGAGGCACATGATCGCTGGTTATTGACCTATGCCGATATGATTACATTGTTACTTGGGCTTTTTATTATACTCTATGCCATCAGTAAAGTTGATGCCAACCGCCTAACAGAAGTAGCAAAAGATATCAAACGAGGTTTTGGCTTAAATGTAAGTTCGGTTGGAGCCATTTTAGAAGGTGGATCCGGAATTTTAGATGATGACACGATGGAGCCAAAGTCACAAGTGTTTCGGCTTTGGGAACGGATTGGTTTTGCTTTGAAGGCACTTCGCGAAAAAGCAAAGTTGAAACTTGGTCTTGCGGAAACGGAAGAACTCAAGTTGACTTTTGCTGGTTCCGATTTGGATTCGGATGATATATTAAAAGCAGATCCAGATCTTAAATTTGCTTTTGAACAATTAGCTGTTTTATCCAAAGGGATGGACATAGACATAGTCGTTCGTGTACAAATTCCGTATGAATCACAAATTGATAAATCGAAATTTCAAAATTCATGGGACTACCATTCCCATAGAGCTTCTTTACTTGCTGAAAAATTAGTCAACGAATATGGCATTCCCAAAGAACAGGTTTCTGTTCAAGGTTATGCGGTCTTTCAGAAAGCAAAAGAATCAGACACCCCGGAAAAAAAAGCCAAAGAAGAGCGAATCGAAATTCTCATTCGTAAAAAAGAAACATTAGAAAATCCGAAATAATAAAAGGAATATATTAAGAATCTATGAAATTCAGAAATACACTCGATTTAATTTTTTGTGAAGCTAAAAGTGCTGCGTATATTGCACATTCTTTCGCGACTATACGTAATACGGTTAAAACCCAAATAACTCGGGTTGTTAAACGTATTACAATTAACTCGCAAACTTGCCACTTACTTCCTAAGCCAAAATTAAAACAGGGCATACGTACTTTTCTATCGATTCTGATATTAGTTTCTGCGGTATCTTGTAAAAAAGATAAAGGCATTGTGAACGTAGAATGGCAGAATGAATCTTTGAGTTTAACGGCCGAGATTTGTGCAAAATACAGAGAATGTGCAGATAAAGAATGGAAATCCATTCCCGAGAACCTAAAGAAATTTACGGAAGGTCGATTGGAAGAATCACAATGCCAAAAACGATTCCGAGAAAGTAATGCTTACAAACTGATTGGAGCTGATCCTTTGGTCATACAAACTTCATATAAAGAATGTCATTTAAAAATATTGCAGTTTAGTTGTAAGGATTTACAAGAAGGAAAAATTGAGACAGTTTCATCTTGTGAAATGTTTCAGAAGATCCAGAATGGAAATTAGGATATACTAGTTTTACAAGAATAACTAAATTACTTATTAAGCAAGGTTAAGTACTTAGTTAGTAATTTAGTTAACGTAAATCTATTGTTATATTATTTGTTTTCGATAATATTTGATAATTTTATATTTAGCTCAGTATTCGGAAAATATAATGCTTTTTTTTCCTCTCTAAAAAGATTTATTAACAGCATGGGCCATCCGCGATATTGAGTTAATGATAAGCTATAGTTAATGTTAGTTGGCTTATTGTCCTGAAAAATAATAAATTCATAATTTCTATTAAAATTTGAATAATAAGGTATTAATCCTAAGGAGAAAAGATTTGGAAGTTCGTAATAAACTTCCTTATTTATGTCTAAGGTGTTACTATTCAAAATTACAACCAAATCGTAACTGTTACGTAATTGGAAATTTTCTTTGGATATTTTCATTCTATCAACGTTATGACCACGTTTGACTAATAAATCTGCCAAATCGTCGAGGTAACCGTCAGTTAAGAAAAGAATATTCTTTTTAGATGCGGAGCTAGTTTGTAAATTCGAAGAATACTTTATATTATTCTCTTTTATTGAGTAGGTATAAAAAGAACTATTGCAGTTAATAAAAAAAAGAACGATTAAAAATTTATATATGAATTTCATTTGATAAAATCTCCGTAAGTATTGTTTATATCTTTGTGATAAAAAATTTCACTTTTGATAGGAATTTCGAAGTCTCCAATTGAGAATATACTAACCAATGTCAATCCTTGAGGTAAAGGACAGCTTATATAATCTTCTCCAGTTTCACCAGGCGCAAGCCAATCTGATGTACTGTCTGGACGTCTCGCTTCGTTTCCCGAATTGCTGCCATCACAAGAAAGCGTAATAAACCCTGAATTTTTTTCTGCATTCTCTTTGTATCTTTCGTATCTTTCTGGAATATCTTTCAGTTTAGATTTGAGCTTAACGGTAATGCCAGCTTCACGGTAAAAATGTTCTAAATCGACAAGATCTGGATTTTTTTTATAAACATCCACAATTCCTGAAAAACTGTTTTTTAATATATAATTAAAATTGTATTCTGAAAATGAAGTTTGTCTTAGTTTCAAATTTCTGTATTTCTTGGTCTTATTTTGAAACGTGAGTTTTATTTTTAAGTATTTATTCGTGTTATCTAACTCTTCTGTCTCATTGATTTCATTGATGATGATTTTCCAACTTTCGTCTTCGTACGAGCTGTTTATTGGTAAATAGGTTCTTCCGTTTAAATTCCATTTGTAGTTAAACGTTTTACAACTAAAAGTGGAAATGAATAATAATACGACGATTAGTTTATGCATTGGCATATTGATTTTGAAATATTACGTTTTGTCTATCAATATAACAAAGAACCGATGGTAATTTGGGATAAATTTTTAGAAAAATGAGTATTCTTATTCAGTTTTTTATTGTGTTTGGCGGTGAAGAATAGAGGATTTAAAATCCCATTAATCCTTTGATATGATTTGAGTTTTCCTCAGTGGTTAACATTTTTAAAAGAAGTAACGCGACACCTATTGCCGTCGCAGGACTCCAACTAGTGATAATATTCTTATCTATAACTATGGGAGAATTTTGAACAATAGCACCTAGTTCTTCTAGTTGTTTTTGTCTGACACTTTTTTTATGATTGTAAGTCGTTGCCTTTCGTTCGTTCAAAACACCAGACTTTGCAATTGGTAAAGCTCCTACACAAATGGATGTTATGATTTTATCTTTTTGGTTAAACTGTCTTATCAATTCCAAAAATTCTGGATGGTACGCTTCTTCATAAAAACCATATTCTTCAAAACCACCTGGTATTGCTAAAGCTTCAAATTCATTGATATCAATTTCATTAATTAAATAATCAACATTGAGTTTAACACCAAAAGCTCCAGTGACTTCTTTAGTAAAACCGCATGTATAAAGTTTTGTTGTTTTGTCTCCATCGACTAGGTTCCAACCGATGACATCGATGAAAACACTGGCTTCAAAAGATTCGAAACCTTTTGCTAGCAGGAGTAATACTTTTTTCATAATCTAATCATCTACTTTGATTTTACCGGACGTTATCTTTAAGGATTCGAAAGATACCATTTTAAATGGTGTTTGTCCATCAATCGTACCATCTACTTCAGCAATAAGAACGGGACGTTTTGCGACTCGAAGATCGATCATCAAAATTCCTTCCACTTGGTAATCGTTTCCTGAGGCTCCATCATCGAGAATATAAGCAAAAGGAACAACTCCATCGCGTAATTCTGGTGCAAATATTTCATCGTCTCCATGATCAACAATGTATTTACCGAGAACATTCTCTTCTTCAATATCACCAAACCGATCATAGAAATCGATTTTTTTGTTTTTACTCATTTGATACCAATCGAAAAGACGAATGTTCTTTTGAATTTTTTTTTGACCTTCAAACGGTATGGTTACATTTGCCGATTTGCCAAAAAGATTTTTATGTTCCCCAATGACTTGATTGAGTATAACTTCATATTGATTCATAGGTCATTTCCTTATTTGATAGATATACTTTATAAGATTATACGAATGCATGAGAATCTCTTTCCATAAAGTGATTTTCGAAATATACCTCTGTAAATTTTTATCTTCAATTAGTTTATTATCCCGAATGTAATTCATTGCTTTAGGAATTGGGCTCCAACCTAAATTCTTTTTCCATTGAATCTCAAAATAAAAAAGTAGGTTGTTGTTGCTTATACCAAATACTTTATCACCACCGCAGCAATCCCTGCACCAGCTAACGGTATAAATACGGGAAGCCAGGCATACTTCCAACCAGAATTTCCTTTATTGGGAATGGGGACTAGAGAATGAATGATTCTTGGACCTAAGTCGCGTGCGGGATTGATTGCATAACCTGTGGTTCCACCCATGGATAGGCCAATGGCCCAAACTAGTAAACCTACAAAGCCGGCTCCTGCAATGCCTGTGGCTCCCCCATTGAGCGGCGAGAAGATGGCATGGATTCCTAAAACAAGTAGAAAGGTTCCAAAACCTTCGCTAATCACATTGGATACTGTGTGTTTGATGGCTGGTTCTGTAGAGAATACCGCTAGAATCTTTCCTGGATCTTTTGTTTCTTTCCAATGAGGTAAGTAGTGTAAGTAGACAAGGAAGGCTCCGAGAGCTCCACCTCCGATTTGTGCGAGGCTGTAAGGGATAAAATTAAAATAATCTCCCGATTGGATACAAACAGAGAGAGTCACTGCGGGATTCAAATGAGCTCCTGGACTTCCTAAAGCCTTTGCTACCAAAACACCAAAACAAACGGCAAGCGCCCAAGCAGTTGTGATAGCGATCCAACCACCATCCTTGGCCTTCGATTTTTCTAACAAAACACCGGCAACAACACCATCACCTAGTAGAATGAGAACTGCCGTTCCAAAAAATTCTCCAACAAGTTCCAAATGAGCCCCCTCTGGCTTTTCGTAAGGACTTTATCTAAAGGGACATAGAACCTTTCGCAACCTTTTTTGGAACTGCTTTCCACCAATTTATTCTAGGATTTTCCATTGAATCATAAATCGTGGGAAAATAGACCATGAAAAATAGCGCGCTTGAGTATCACTCTAGGTTTCCGAAAGGAAAAACCAAAGTAGTTCCGACAAAACCAACGGAGAACAGTTACGACCTTTCCTTGGCCTACTCACCGGGCGTCGCTTACCCTTGCCTCGAAATAGAAAAACAACCTGATCTCGTTTATGAATACACAAACCGAGGAAACTTAGTCGGAATCATCACCAATGGAACTGCTATTTTAGGTCTTGGTAATATTGGAGCTTCCGCTGGAAAACCAGTGATGGAAGGAAAGGCAGTTTTATTCAAAAAATTTGCCGGCATCGACGTGTTTGATATCGAAATTAATGAAACGGATCCTGAAAAATTTATAACTATCGTAAAGGCCCTCGAACCAACGTTTGGTGGTATCAACTTAGAAGACATTCGTGCTCCAGAATGTTTTCACATTGAAAAAACTTTAGATGAAAGTATGAAGATTCCTGTTTTCCATGATGACCAACATGGAACAGCGATCATCTCCACTGCGGCACTTCTCAATTCTTTAGAGATCACTGGTAAAAAAGCCGGTAACTTAAAAGTTGTCATCAACGGTGCTGGAGCTGCGGCCATTTCCATTGCAGGGATGTTAACTCATATTGGAGTGAAACATGAATTCATTTATATGTTGGATTCTCGTGGTGTGATCAATCATAAACGAACCAATTTACATGATTCCAAGTTACCATTTGTTCGCACCACCGATGCAGAAACTCTAGAAGATATTTTTCCTGGAACTGATCTTTTTATTGGAGTGTCTGTTGCCAACGTGGTGACGGAAGCTATGGTAAAGACAATGGCAGAAAAACCCATTATGTTTGCTCTATCCAATCCCGATCCAGAGATTCCTTATCCTGATGCTAAAAGAGCAAGACCCGATCTCATTATGGCAACAGGTCGGAGCGATTATCCTAACCAAGTGAATAACGTACTCGGATTTCCGTTTATCTTTCGTGGCGCCCTCGATGTTCGTGCGAAAGTAGTGAACATGGAGATGAAGTTAGCGGCAGCTTATGCACTGAGTGAGCTTACAAAACTTCCAGTTCCCAAAGAAGTTACCGAAGCATACAATGAATTAGAAATCCGATTTGGTGCCGATTATATCATTCCAAAACCTTTAGATTCACGTGTTCTTTACCATGTAGCACCCGCTGTGGCAGAAGCTGCTGTCAAAACAGGTGTGAACCAGGTAGAATATCCGGGACGTGAGGCTTATGTGAAATTTTTGGAATCGATCATGGCACAACAAAAAGAACCAATCAGTGCTTTAGAAATCTATACCGACTAAACCCATCTAAATCCAACGATTCGTTCCCTTGCGAGTGACGGTTGTCTTTAGATGGGCAACCAAACTAGTTCCGTTTCTGGTTTTCGTTACGTTTCCGCTAAATTCCCTTTTCTTTAATTTTCATTTTGTTTGAGATAAGTTCAAATTCGCTTTGTTTCAGCTCAATACATTTCATTTTAATTGGAATCTATTGAATTCAGTTGGATTGGATCTTTTCAGAGATCCAACTATCTACTGCTAGTTGGCCTCCACCGGCAATCATCAAAATCACTGCAATTCCAATCGCAAGGATATGGTATTCAAATCCTTCTCCCGGTTGTTGGTTGAACCAATTCATAAAAAATCCGTTTTTCCTTACGTAAATGGCAGCTCCAAGCATGGTGAGTCCAATCCCAAAAGAAGAAATCCTTGTGAAGAATCCGAAAATAAGACCGAGGGCTCCGAAAGATTCGGCTATGATTACTAAAAATCCAATCGCATAGGGAATCCCTTCTGATTTAAAAAAATCCAGTGTTGCCGAATACCCGTATCCTCCAAACATTCCGAGTAACTTTTGTAATCCGTGTGGAAGGATCACCAAACCTAAAACCAATCGTAATAAAGTAGGAAGCCAACTGGCTTCTGTGTAGAATAATTTTTCTAACATTCCATTCTCCTAAAATCTAGGTTTATCTTACGGAAAATCGGAAGTTTGGTAAATGGAGAGAATTTGATTTTTATGGTAGTTTTCGTTTCGAAAGTCTAAAATTTTCTGGAGAGTTGGTTGTGTGCGTTTTGAAGAACTTACTAAAATAGGAATTGTCTGTAAATCCTAAGGTAAGTGCAATCTGATTGATGTTAAAGTCAGAATGGAGTAACAGTCGTTTAATTTCCAAAACCAATCTTTCTTGAATGATTGATTTTGCTGATTTGCCATACTGGTTTTGGCATAATTGATTCAAACTTCCAGTGGAGATACCCATCTCTTTAGCATAATACGATGTTGTTTTTTGGTCTTTGAAGTTTTTATCTAATAAACTAAAGAATGTATATAACTTTGAATCAATAGTTATCATTTCATTTTGAGAAAGATTGAATTCTTTCAAAGATTGTTGTAATACCAATTGGATTAAAAGATAGGTCATTGAAGAATTCGATTGAGAATCCTTTTCACTGAGTAATCTTTCAAAATCATTTTTCAGTTGTATTGAGTCATTGATTGTGAGCTTACTGGTAGGATTTCCTAATTGGAAAAAGGGATAGTTTTGAAAACTAGAGATAGACCCTCCTTGTTCGGAAAGGTAGTCAGGATAAATCTTTAGAGCAAAACCTTTTACTGGTTTGGAAAAAGTCCAAGAATGCACTTGCCCCGGCCTTAAGAAGAAAAGAGTATTTTCTTCAATCGTATGAGATTGGAAGTCAATGGAGTGAGTTCCTTTTCCATCAGTGAAGTAAAACAAAGCAAAATGAGAATGCCTATGCGAACTGTCAAAGGTTTGAAATTCACTTGGTAACTCTTCCAACCTGCCTGCATAAAAGTAGGGATTGGTGACTTCTTTCTGAATGTCCTTTAGATGAATGATGGGAATGTTCTTTAGTTCCTTGTGCATAAAAAACTCTGCATCGTGCAGTTGCTAAAATCCTCTCCCAAACCTCAAAATTAGCATATTCAGAGATTCTGAGGAAGCTGATCTGCCTGTGGGTACCTTTCTAATCACAATAAAGCCCAAACTCTCGACGTTAAAAAATCTAAAAAAATACAAAAACAGGATAAAAAAGTTCTTGAAAGATTTTGTGCGCCGCACATAACTGTGTTGTGCATTGCACAAATAGGTGAAAACCAGGAGCTAAATTATGGAAAAACAAATCATGGACATTCTCAACGCAGGTATCGGACTTTTCCAATCAGGAAAAGAAGGTCTTGGGAAAGCAAAAACTCAGTTGGAAACAACTTATAATGAATTAGTATCAAAAGGTGCTTTGGATAACACGGAAGACTCTGTAAAGATTCGCCAATCCGTTGACAAAATCCTAACAGACATTAAAGAATTCTCTAGTGTTGCAGGAAAAAACTACGATGAAACTCGTTCTAAAATCGTAGAAAACTACAACAAAATTGCTGAAGAAATCAAAGCAAAAATGCCTGAAGGAAAAATTGAATCCGTAAAAGCAAAAATCAATGAAGTTGCGGAATCTATCAAAAAAACAGGTGCTGCAAAAGCATAAGTTTCACTTATAGAAGAAGAGGTCGGGTCTACCGACCTTTTTCTTTTTTCGTTTTCAAACTCTAACTTTTAGTTCTTACTTACCTCACTTCATTCTCATCCACTTTCCCTATTGACAGGTGATTGTTTTCACTTCATTCTGGAATCAATGTTTCGTTTCAGTGCCTTAATTATTTGTATTTCTTTTTATTTTATCTCTTGTTCTCTTGCTGACCTACGTCCTCCCACCTTACAAAAAGAAGGTTTCAATCCTGATCTAAAGAAGAAAGGATTGTCAGTGATCACGACTCCTCCTGTGAAAGAACTCACACCTGGCAATTGGAAAGAATACAAACAAATTCAATTTGTCGTTAAAGACGTTTGGCACTCTAAGTTTGTTCGTTTTTTTACACCAATTAAAGAATCAGAACAAAGGCTTCGCGTGTACTTGGATTTTGAAAAAGATGCGATGGAAGTGGAATTTCTGGGTGGGGAAAAAAAAGGCCTCATCCTTGGCCTAGTTAAAAAAGATGCCTACCAGATTGCAGCCGATACTGGAAAAGTTTTTACTGGTGATGATGAAGTCCGTGTCTATTTGGAGTCTCTTCGTTTGTATTTAACACTCCCTTGGCGATTAACTGAGTTTCCCATCATTCAATATGCGGGTCCTACCCAAAAACTAGGCCAAGATTTTGAAGTGGTGTATTTGACCTCAGTACAAACTAACGCGACTCCCGACACAGACCAATATGTTGGTTACTTTGAAAAAACAAGTGGTGCTTTGGAATGGATGGAGTTCACTTACCGTGAACTTTTTAGTTTCTACAAAGGTGTTTTGAAATACGGTTATTATGAAGCCTGGAACGACAAACAATACCCAAGAAGGATAACTATTTTAGATCGTTTTGAAGATCCTGATTTTGTTCATGAGATTCGCATTGAAAAAATGGAAATCCCGAAGCAACCTATGGAAGAAGAGGATAAGGTTTTGGAGTTACCGGAGTAGCGAAAGGGATCGTAGCGGAAATCCTGCTTGCAGATTGCAGCGGAGAGCCCGGTCCACCACCGCTTCGGTGGTGGATTCGCCCACAAAAACTTAAGAAAAGATTTTTAGGGAGATTAAAAACTTTTTAATTCAATGTAAATCGAATGGGAACCAGTACTTTTACCGTAATGGCTTTTCCTTCTAAGATAGAAGGGGAGAAACGTTTTCTACGGTAAACTTTGATGGCTTCTTCTTCGAGTCCACCACCTAACTGCTTTCCTACGGATCTCACTCGTAACACTTCTCCTGTATTTCCGATGATGACTTCTAAAGTCATGGTTCCTGTTACCCCGAGTGCTTTTGCTTCGGAAGTATATTCAGGACGATTATTGGGAGATAAGTCTACGGGTGAGGTAGCGCCAGATACAATGGGGTCAGAAGCACCAGCAATTCTTGGGTCTTCTTTTTTCTCTTCTTTTTCTTTGTCGGTAAGATCAAAGTCTCCATCGGTTGGTTTGGAATCAGTGGATGGTTCTTGGATTTGGACATTGTCAATGAATGCCACTTCTTCCACGAGACTATCCAAACTGTCCGTTTCCAAATGAGGAGTGAACCAAAAGAGAATGATGACGGCTTGTAAAAATGCGGATATAGCAAGACCAGTTTCGATTCGGTACCGATCGATAAATCGATGGATCCTTTCTCGTTTGGATCTTTTTTGTGTAACAACTGTTCCGTTCACTTTACTTCCCTTTTAACCCGCCACCTTGGGTGGTCTTGGTAACGAGGGAGACCTTTAAGGCCCCTATCTCTCGGAGGGTTTCGAATACACTGTCTAGTTCTTCATAAGTTAAATCTTGGTCCGCATGAATCAAAACTTTGAGATCTGGTGTGGTCGAAAGTTTTGCACGGATTTCACTCATGGCTTCATTGAGTTCCATTTTGACTGAGTTGAAATAGACAGTTCTCTTTTCATCGGCAGTTAAGTAAAGATTGGCAATCTTTTTGTTTAACTGTTCTCCACCAGGAACATCTGGTAGATTGATGGGAAGGTCTGGATCCGAATCCAATACGGAGGTTACCATAAAGAACACGAGGAGTAAGAAGGCAATGTCTGCCATCGAACTTACGGGAACTGAAGGTGCGACTCTCTTTCTTCGTAACATATTATTTCTTCTTTCTCACTGAGATTTTTTCAAATCCACGTAGTTGGATTGCTGATAGTGCATCCAACATCTTTGCATATTTGGTATCACCGGTTGTAACAATGAGTGCTAGTTTGTTTTTAAGATCCGGGATTTCCATTTGGTTTAGGTCATCACGAAACTCTTGCAAATTAGTGTATTCTTTGGTTCCGAAAGCCGGATTACGCATTTTGTATCTGTCTTGAGTAACCAAAATTTCATATACATTCTTTCGTAAAAACGGCTGAGGTTCGGATTGTTTGCGAGGAAGAGAAATGTTAAGTCCTTCCTTTACAAAGAATACGGCAGTTACCATAAAAAATACCAAGAGTAGAAAGGCAATATCCGACATGGATGCTGCCGATATCTCCTCTAGTTCTTGTTTTTTCTTTAACTTAATCATGGTTCGTTACTATCCGTTACTTACGCTCTTTTACCGGCTTTGAGTTTTAAATATTCTTTGTAGATTTTGTTCGCTGCTTCTTCTACTTCAGAAGTAAAGAATCCGACTCGGCCTTGTAAGTATTGGTAGAATGTCATGGCAGGAATCGCAACTATAAGACCAGCAGCAGTGGTGATTAACGCTTCTTTAATACCACCAGCAACCACTTTCGCGTTTACTTGGTCAGCGTTGGCAATCGCATCAAATGCGTTGATCATACCAGATACAGTTCCAAGGAATCCAACGAGAGGCGCAATTGTGGAAACAGCAGAAAGAACAGTAAGTCCTTTTTCTAGAAGTGTCATCACTTCGCCGGCTTCTCTTTCAATTCCAGAAGCAAAAATTTCTGGATCGTTTTGAGAAACTTCCATACCATTTTTTAAAATATCAGTAATTCGTTGCCCTTCGTTTGCTTTTAAGAATTCATCTACACCGTTCATACCAGAAGCATCAATCGCATCTTGTAAGTCTTGGTTGTATCCTTTTCTTACAAGTTTTGCCGTGAAGAAAAAGTAGATTCTCTCTAGAATCACACCAAATCCAATAATCGAAGAAAGTAGGAGTGGCCACATAGACCATCCACCAGTAACAAACAACTTCACGAGTCCAATTTCGGATTCTTGTTGTGGCGCTTCCGCAGGAGCTTCTGCTACAGGTGCGGGAGTTTCGGTCGGAGTTTCTGTTGATTGTGTGGTTTCAGTCGCTGGGGCAGCAGGTGCTGTTTGTGCTTCGAGTTTTCCTGCAAGAGTAAAGATTGTGATGAGTGCGATCACAAAAGACAAAGTGAGTTTCGCTTTTGTCTGGTTACATGAGAATTTCATGAATGTCTCCATATCTAATTGATATGTTTCAAATCTAGATGATCCTTGTTACAAATAGATTACAGGGGCATGACAAAGTCGGGAATTAGAAGGAGGAAAAGATCTCTTTCAGTTTGGGAATCCCTTCTAAAAATAAAGCCGGTCCTGGTTGTAATATAATGCTTGGGTCCATCTCAAAGATTTTGTTTTTCTTTAGGGCGCTCACTTCTTGCCATTCCGATTTGTTTCGTACCCAGTCCCAGTCCATGGCTTTCCCACACCAAGAACCTACGTAGATGTCTGGGTTGGAATCTCTTACATCTTCTGCCGTGATGATTCTATCTTTGGCTAGTTTTCTGTCTTTTAAGTGGGAAAAACAATCCTCTCCGCCGGCAAGTTCTATGGCTTCGCTCACCCATTGGATTCCTGTGATGATGGGTTCATCCCACTCTTGGAAAAAGACTTTGGGTTTGTAGGTTTGGTTTTCTGCTTCGAGTTTCCACCTGGAGATGTCTCTTTGCCATCCATCGATTAGGATTTTGGCTTTATCTGCCTGACCCACAAGGTTTCCAAGCATTTGCATATTAGATAGGATCTCGGTTATAGACCTTTGGTTGAAGATAAGAACATTTAACCCTCGTTCAATGAGGTCTTTTGCGAGTTGCGATTGGATGTCGGAAAAACCAATGACAAGGTCTGGTTCGAGAGATGTAATTTTTTTAAGATTTCCGCTGATAAAGGCAGAAACTTTTGTTTTTTCTTCCTTCGCTTTTGGTGGCCGTTCTGTATAAACTGAAATTCCTACGATGCGCTTTTCTTCACCTAACAGATAGAGCATCTCGGTAGGTTCTTCGGTGAGACAGATGATTCTTTCCGGTCCCATGATTTACGTTTCCAAAAATTTAGTGATATCTGTTTGCGATCCAAATAAAACAACCACATCTTCTTCGCGTAGTACTGTGTTTCCATGTGGGATTCCTAAAATCTTTTCTCCTTTGGCGTCGGAGGCTCTTTTAGCTTCTTTATTTGTGAATGGTCGTTTGATCGTAATTACATTGATATTGTATTTGTGGCGTAAGTCAGCTTCTGCAATGGTTTTGTTGATATAACGTTTTGGAACTGTGACTTCCACCACACTATAATCATCAGAAAGTAAAAAACTGGAGCGCATACCAGAAAAGGATAAGGTTTCGGCCATACTTCTAGCGGCACGTTCTTCTGGGTTAAAAAGATCTTTGATTCCGAGCAGTTCCAAAACCTTCATTTGTAATGGAGTTTGGTACCGAGCGTAAATAGTTTTGACACCGCATTTTTTTAAACTATCGGCACAAATAATAGAAGTTTCAAAATCATCTGCTAAGGCAATCACTGCGTAATCCACATCGGCAATCCCTTGTGAAAGTAAGGCATGTTCGTCTGTGGCATCTAAAGCAACTGCCACGGTTACAGACTCTTTAATCGAATCGATGATCACCGGATCTTTATCAATCGCAATGACTTCGTGGCCATCTTCAAATAAATATTGAACAAACAACTTTCCAAAACTACCAATTCCAATGACTGCTATTTTTTTTCTTTGCATAACGATTAACCTACAACCACATATTCTTTGGGATATTCGTAAGAGATATGATCTACTTTTTTAGAAAGGGCTACAAGTAGTGTTAAAATTCCAACCCTTCCTACAAACATAACAATACAAATAATAATTTTACCGTAATCACTTAAATGTGGTGTGAGACTACGTGTCAAACCGACCGTGCCAAAAGCGGAAACAACTTCATAACACAAATCGATAAAGTTTGCATTTTCGGTGAGCAACAAACAGAAGATGGCAGAAAATATCACAAACAAAGATAATACAATAGTTGCGCTGGCTCTTGCAATGGAAGAATTAGCAATAGTTCGGTGGTCAATTTCCATCCTTTCTTTTCCGCGAATTTGATTAGTGATATTGAGTAATGATATGGCAAAGGTAGTAGTTTTTATCCCTCCCCCTGTGGAAACTGGGGAGGCTCCGACCCACATCAGAAAAAATGAGATGAAGGTGATTGGCAAACCCATCTGACTCAATTCTAAGGTATTAAATCCAGCCGTTCTTGTAGTTACGGAATAAAACAAAGAATGAAAGATTTGTTCTGTGGTGGTTAAACCTTTTAAACTAGAGTTACCTTCTAAAAAATAATAGGAAATCCAGCCGAATAACAAAAGAAAGCCGGTTGTCCAGAATACTAATTTGGATGTGACGGACCATCGGAATTTATAATCAAAAGGATTGGAAAGACGCCTTCGGATTTGAAATAAAACAGGAAAACCCAGGCCTCCGAGGACAATGAGGAACATAATCACAGATAAAAAACCTTCGGAATGTTTGAACGCTTCTGTTGCCAGTCCATTTGGTAACAAACTGAAACCAGCATTACAGAAAGCAGAAATGGAATGAAAGATGGAATAGTAAATTTTTTCTGACAAAGCAATTGGGAAGTTGTCAGGAAAACTATAAAACAATAATACAGCACCTAATAGTTCAATCACCAATGTTTGGAGTGTAATTTGTTTTAAAATCTCTTTGGCACGACCCATAGTTTCTTCGGAGAGAAGGTCTTTAATCATCATCGTATCACTCACAGAAACTTTGCCTGCAAGGAAGATGGAAAAAAAACTTGTTAATGTCATAAGTCCGAGTCCTCCCACCTGGATGAGAAGTAAAACCATCAGTTGGCCTGTTAGCGTAAACTGGCTTGTCAGATCTACAGTGGAAAGCCCCGTTACACAAGTGGCACTGATGGTTGTAAAAATGATATCAATGGAATTGACGGTTCCGTTCGTAGACTTTGGAAAATGTAAAAAACAAACTCCAATTAAAATGATGAATGCAAAAGAAGATACAAATACAATCGAAGGGCTTAATTTTTTAGAATCATGATTTCTGGAAAGACGGAAAAAATGTGCCAAATTGGAAAAGAGAAATAAAACTTGGTTTGCTGATAAAAAGATAAGTGTGGTGTCATCCCCTGAGATATGATAGGATTTTAAGATGGCAACTATATTCTTTTCATAAATGAATTCTAAACCTAACATACACAAAATGATAAGTTCTATTTTGTGTAGAGATATATACTCTCTCCATCTTTTGTTTGTGAAGATTAAATGAATGGATTCGTATAAAATAAAAAATGTAACCAGTGATCGAATGGAAATAGTAACATAGGGTTTCCATTCTTCTGGATAATAAAATCCAAAATCTAAAATTAAAATGGCGACCGATAAAAATCCGAATAGAATATAAAACGCCCGACCTACAAAACGAAGTTGTTCCATATAGAACTTTCGCATTTCGAATCGTTGTACTTGTAGATAAAGGGAAATGCGATGGAGAAAAACGAAGAATCGTTTGAACTTCAAGGGTAAACTTCGGCTACTTGTTTTTTCTTTTCCCGGTGTTCTTCCAACCTTTGTCTGTCCAAATATACATTGGTTCCAGAAAGACCAGTAGAACCGGTAATCATAATGGCACTTCCCACAATTGTTTTTTCGACAGCAAATGCAGCAACAACGGCCGCTGAAGCTCCCAACGCAAATGGTAAAGTTAAAAAGAAAATGATATAAGCCCTTCTGAATTTAGTTTCTTCATAAACTGCATCTTCATCAAATTCTTCTTTTTGTTTTTTCTTTAACTCTTGTTTAAGTCTGCTTTTCTGTAATTGATTTTGCAAAGCTTGTTCGTTAATTTCACCCGTAAGTGGGTTTATGGGTAAATTTTGGGAACCAGTTAAACTATAAGGATTAGTTGCGTTTTGACTGGAGTTGGATGTGGTTCTTGAATTGAGTAAGGAACCTGCACCGGGGATGGAGTCGATTCCGGTGTATTGGGTTTTTGCATTTTTGGGTGTGGCAAGGACCGGGGTTTCGAACTTGGGTGGGAGTGTCACATCTTGCAAAACATTGGATTCTGGATCCGACTTGGGAAGATTTCTTAAGTCGTAATTATTTGTGTCATAAAATCCCTCTTTGGTTTGCCCAAGTAGTGGCCCCATAGTTAAGGAGATCACAATCATTGGCACAAATATTTGGGAAAAAATCCGCATACATTCCAGTTTACCTAATCTGTGTCAGGGTCAATCCAATTCACGACCAGAAAGTTTCGTAGATCGATAGGAAAATGACTTTTCTCGGATGGATTCTAGATCTTTTTCGGAGACCCCTGCCGTATGCGCATGTCCATACTCCTCTGGCATTGTGGTTCCAAATAGCCCCGGATCATCCGAACCGATGGTGAGTTTGATATCGTTTTGAAGAAACCGTGTGATGGGATGATCAATATGTGATTCTAACATTCCAATATACAAATTGGAAGAAGGACAACATTCAATCACAACATCCGTTTTGGCGATCTTAGACATAACATAGTTTTGGAAGGTATGTAAGTATTGGGACTGTGTTTCATCAAAATGAATTTTGAGAATTTCAGAATCTGGTTTAGTTTTTAATTCCTTTCGTTTGAGTTCGAGTTCTTCTTTTGGATAGTACGGACCAAAACTTGTGATCTCCGAATATGATTCCAATTCACATTCGATTTGGTCTTTTGCTTCGGATACAAGTTCTGTTCTTTCATCCCCTAAAAAATAATCGGAATCAATCCCAAGAGCTAAGGCATGCCCCAGTCTATGGGCACCATTTTTTGCCGACTCTAAAACCCAACGAACCGCAGAGAAAGGAGTTTTGTCTCGAAAACTTTCTCCAACATGATAGAGAATCGATAAAGCAGTGTTTGGTTCCGCTTGGTTGTCCTTGGTGACAGATTGGAAAAAAGTTTTTTTGTCTTTGGGTGGATGGCCTTCTTCGATATGACAGAAGTCAATTCCCACAAGACCGTTGCGAATCATAGATTCTTTTTCCATCCAATTTTTCATCCAATCATAATTTCTTTCAAAGTTTAAATCTCTATGTAATGACATGACAAGTTTTGATTGGATGGGTTTTCCTTCTTTTTTGGCAGACTCTTCTCCTTTGGTTAGTCCTTCCAAACAAGCCATAAGTTTTGTATAAAAACTTTCTTTTGGTTCTTCTTTTCCAAACATCAAACGATATTCTGCATAACTGATATCATCCAAACTATTGGAAAGCACTACATCGTGTGTGACTTCTGTAATTTCTCTTTCATCAAACTTTACTAAGGCGATAATCAGATTGAACTTTGCTTGAAAATGTAAAAAGGGAGCCTTTTCTCGAAAGTGATAGAGTTTAGAAAACTTTTGAATGTCAGCATAATCTTCAAAAAAAGTAGAAGGTCGAATTTTTATACCATAAGCTTTTTCATAGGAATCCAAATACAAATGCCAACGAGGTTCCGGGTTATTTTTGCCGATTCGAAACAAAGTTTCGGGGGGTAAACATCCATAAAGGTGGTTGTGTAGATCGCAATACATATAAGAATGACAAAACTATGCTTCACAAAATTAGACGCATCTTGAAGCCAACTCGATTGAATCAGAAAATTCTTGGATTAGCAATCCCTGTTTTTTTTTGGAATGATTAGTTATACTGCCATCATGGTTGCTGATACCGCTATGGTTGGTAAATTGGGAGAGGTCCCTCTTGCCGCTGTGGGATTTGGTGGAATGGTTTATTTCTCTATTTTTGCTTTCCTTATGGGCGGATCTATGGCCGTGCAAATCATCGTTGCACGTCGATTTGGCGAAAAAAATGACAGAGGGGTCGGAATCACCCTGATCAATTCCGTCTATTTGTCCTTAGTTTTAGGATCTTTATTATCCTATTTTGGATTTCTTTATGCCCCAGAATTTATGGGATGGATCGGCGATGACCCTCAAGTAATCGAAGTGGCCGGTGTGTATTTATCTTACCGGTTTTTAGGAACTGTTCTGTTTTTTGTAGGGTTCGCCTTACGTGGATTTTTCGATGGTATTGGAATTGTACAAGCTGGTATGATTTCTTCTATATTGGCTGCCGTTACCAATATCTTTTTCAATTGGTTACTGATTTTTGGAAACTGGGGATTCCCTGCTTTGGGAGTAAAAGGGGCTGCTATTGCTTCTGGTTTGTCTTCTGTTCCGGCACTTCTTATCGTGTTGTTTTATTTTTTCCGCAAAGATGTAATCAAATTCTTTCAGTATGAAATCTTTGCACCGAGTTTTGAAATTCTTAAAGAACTTTGTATGGTTGGGTTTGCACCGGCTCTCGAAGGAACGCTTGTTAACTTTGCATTTTCTGGATTTTATAAAATTGCAGGAATGATTAGCACAACAACCCTTGCATCGGCAAGTGTTGTATTAACATGCCTTAGTTTGTCATTTATGCCAGGCTTTTCTTTTGGAATTGCTGCCACTACCATTCTTGGTCAGTCCATGGGACAGGGCAAAATGCGTTTGGCTTATGAAGGAACCATGCGTTCCGCAACTTTTTCGGCCATCGTTATGGGAAGTATGGGACTTTTCTTCATCATCTCAGGTCCTTGGCTCATTGGATTATTCACAGATGTGCCTGCCGTCATCAAGGAAGCTTACCCTGCACTTTGTATCGTGGCCCTCATCCAAGCGGGAGATGCCTACCACATGGTGATTGGATCTGCACTTCGTAGTGCTGGGATGATGTATTATGTGATGTTTGTTTACCTTGTTGTATCCTTCCTTGTTATGTTGCCGTTGGCTTATCTACTCGGGATAGTCCTAGCTTGGGGAACGATTGGAATCTGGTCTGCGTTTTTTATTTGGATTTTACTCATGGCAGTGCTTTTTGTCGGAAAATTTCGTAGGAAGGAGTGGGTAAGTATACGAATTTAATAGGGTGAGGGGAAAATGAAACGAACTGAATTAGAACGGCAGGCCATACAAAAATTTTTAAAGTCTGTGGATTTGTTCAAAAAACTTCCCCCATCGGTTTTGTTGCGACTTTCGAATAACGTCCAAGAAAAATTAATCCGAAGCCACGAAGCTCTCTATTACAAAGGAGAGTCTTCGGAGTCCATCTACATTGTTCGGTATGGAGAAATCCTTCTCGAAAATGTCGCTGGTCAAAGCCATGTATATGTGGGTTCCGGCCAAGTATTAGCTGAGAACTCACTCATCTCCAGCTCCAACCATTCTACTTCCGCCATTGCTGTGATTGATTCCCTTGTTTATGTTTTGAGTGGAAAACTTTTTTTACAATTAGCATCTCAAGAAAAGATCTTTGCACAAAATATCATTCAAATGATGGGATCTCGAATGAGAGAGAACTTGGATAGATCCAGTCATAATCCGAAAGATCATTCTATCGGCTTACGTAGATTATGTGTTCATGTTCCCTTAGAACCGGAATACCACTTTGGTGAAAAAGTAACTTCCTTCTTGGATGAATATGGTGAAGTCACCAAAAAACTCTCTACAGCCATTCCGATCTCTACTTTTAAGGGAATGGATCCCACCCAAATTTCCGAGTATCTTACAAATTTAAGAAACAAAACTCCCTTACTTCATATCTACTTTGATGAATCCACTTCCAGAATGGATTTACATTATCTTGTGGTTCAATCGGACTTTATTGTGTTTTGGGAAGATGAACCAGAGAAGTTTTACAAAGAAAAAGAAGAGATCATTCAGTTTTGGAAAAGTCGGATTCGAAACTTTGAAGGCCGCGCCATTCGTATGATGGAGAGTGGAGTTCGTAAAAGTTATCTCCCCCAAGACCAATCTTTAAAAACGTTTTATCAAAAGGATACTCTAGCAAGATATTTGGTGGCAAAAACTAGGGGTTTGGCGTTAGGTGGTGGTGGAGCTCGAGCTCTTGCTCACGTTGGATTATTAAAGGTTTTACATCGGGAAGGAATTCATTTTGATTTTGTATCTGGCGCTTCGATGGGGGCAGTGATTGCTGCCTTGTATGCAAGAAAAAATACCCCAGAGGAAATTGAAGAAATGATCAAAAATTTCTTTGGTGGATTGGAAAGTGCTTTTGACCCTACCTTACCCATCGTTGCTTTTTTTAAAGGCAAACGAATGAAACGGATGTTAAAGAAAGGATTTGGTGACCAAAGGATTGAAGAATTACCACTTCCTTTTGCAACCTCTGCAGTGGATTTACAAACGGGGAAAGAACATATCTTTGACCAAGGTCCCATCACCGAAGCTTTGACCAGTGCCATGAGTTTGCCAGGGGCTTTTCCTCCTTATCGTTTGGGGGAAAAGTTACTTGTGGATGGGGGAATGATCAACAACGTTCCTGAAAATCTCATTCGTACCAAAGGTGCCGATGTAGTGATGGGAATCAATGTGTCTCCTCTGCAAGAAATTGTTCCGGTCAAACTTTTTGAAGATCGAAACACAACAGAAAAAGGATTCTTTCGTTATATTTGGGACACTCTCAAATACCCACCCATCTTACAAATTATGACAAGAACCATTACTTTGGAAGGAAGAGAAATCACTCGGCTCAAACGCCCTAAAATGGATTTATTTGTGCACTTCCATTTAGAAGAATTTCAGTTATTTGATTTTGCCCGTTATCAAGAAATCATTGATAAGGGCGAACAGGAAGCCGAAGCCAATTTAGCAGAGATCAAACAATTATTTTCTTAAGGAAAATCATAGATCCATACCATCGGCCTCGGAAGGGAAGGACTTTCAAAAAACAAATTGGATTGATTCTGTATTGTATGGAAATTGATTTGGTGGAAGACAGAGATTGTTGAATTTCCATCTAACAGAGTTTATATTCTACTGTCAGATGGAAATTTGAACTTTGAGTTCTAATTAAGTTTTACAGCGAAGAAAGAATTTCTTTCTTTTTGGCTTCAAATTCCTCTGCGTTGATAAGCCCCTGGTCAAGTAATCCTTTCAGTTTCGCAATCCGAGCTGCCGGATCATTGGCTGCTGGTGCACCACCTTGCTGTTGACCTCCGCCTTGGTTCATCATATTGCCCATCATTTGGCCCATATTCATCCCCATTCCCATCCCCATCCCAGCACCCATGGCACCGCCACCTTGGCCTTCGTTTTCTGCGGCCGCTTGTCCAATATCGAACATTTTCTTTTGTTGGTATTTGTCTCCGAGCATATCGATTTCAAATTTATCGGTAATGATTTTTTGAATTCGTTGGTAGTTGGGATCGTTTTGGTCAAAGTTCACCGAAGATACGTTAAACTCTGTTAAATCAATTCCATACTTTTCAAATTCTGGAGCGAGTTTGACTTTTCCGGCAGTGGAACTTTCATCTCTAAACTTATTAATTTCTACAACGGATGTGTTGTTGTTTAAGATGACTTCAGAGATAAAATCACCAATCCCACGGACAATGTTTGGTTTCAAAAATTCATCAATGGATTCGTTTGTTGTCCGGTTTCCCCCTTTGACCACATTGATTAAAAAGGCTTTGGAATCTTTGATTCTAAACTTGTAATCTCCAAAGGCACGGATGTTGAGAACAATTTTGTATTTTGGATCTTCCAAAGGGATGGGAGTGTTTGTTCCCCATTTCATCGCAAAGATGGCTTTATTTACATAATAAACTTCTGCCGTGAAGGGAGTTTTTCCACCAAACGGAAGATTGACGAGAGCTTCGAGGATGGGAATATTTCCTGTTTTTAAAGTATGAGTTCCTGGCCCAAAGGTATCCAAAGCCTTTCCTTCTTTAAAAAAGATGGCTTCTTGGCTTTCATCGACTACGAGTTGTCCTGCGGTGCTGATTTCGTCCGATGGATATTTCCAAACGATTTCACTGGGGCTTCCTTCAAATTTAATTCTATCTATTAGTGCCATATTCCTTTTTCCTTATCCTATTTTTTTAAAAAGATTGAGTTTCTTGCTTCGAACTGTGTTTCAAAATCCAAAAACAATTTGTTTATGGATTCGATTGCCACTTCGGGGTTTGAGGCGAACGATGTGGGAAGAGTTTCTAAAATTTCTTTTTGGAGTTCTCCCACTTTCGTTAACATTCCAAAGTCGTGGTTCAGTAAATTTTCCATTTCTTCCTGCGTGGCCTTAACACCAGTTCCTAGGCCATTGAGTCCATAACCTGCCGAGTTCACTTTCATGATGATACGATCCAGAAGTGTGGTTGCCGGATTGGTTTTTCCGACATTTTGAATTTGGGCTTTTTGTACAAAACCCTCTTCTAGTTTGCGAAAACTTTCTTTGAATGAGGTGAGAATTCCTCCCAGTTCTTTTCGAATGAGAAGGTCTGTCTTTTCAAACTCTTGGTTAGCAAGGGCTTCTTCAAAAAGTTTGGTTTCTTTTAAGAACTTGCGAATCGGATCTTGTTCGTTCTTAAAACGTTCTAATGTTGTTTTTAACCAAGTTTGGTCCATTTTATTCCTCTGTCGTAGCGTCTTCTAACATTTGTATGGTGTCGCATGTGATGTAGTTAAAGATTACACTTTTTTCTGTTTGGTAGAGTGCCTTGGCTGGTAATGATTTCCACTTGGCTATATCAAATTCACAGTCATGTTTTTCCCCTTTGGTTTCGCCACTGGACTCTGTAAAATAAACCATATACTTTTCTGTTTTCGCTCCTAACCTTTCACAACCAATGGCGGTGTTACCACATTCGCGGATTTGGGGAGTGGGCCAATAAGGCTCTTGTGTGGTTCCAAATCCCTTGGCCACTGCATTGCGATCAAAAGCCCATTTATCAATCCGGTAACTGCAATGGTCATCATAGACTGGTTCTTGTCTGTATTTGGTGGAACAACTTTCACTTTCGGAAAAAGTTCCGTCCCCACGATCCGAACGAACTGTATGGCAATCTTCGCCATCGGGTATACTATTATAACTTCTGATTTGACGACTTCTGGACACACTGTACGCACCCATAGGCATAGAGTCACACCATTCGGATTCGGAAACAGGTTTGAATTGGTCTATGGCAATGCTACGAGACCATTCATGATGGGTGATTTGGAGTTCTACTTTTTCTGTCCATAAAACTCCGAGACAAACAAATCCAATTCCACCAAATACGATCGAGCCAAGTAACCAAAGAACCCACTTCGGTGTTTTGGGATGAGGTTTGATGAATTCCGAATTGGCAAAAGCCAAATCTTCTTTTGCTTTTTGGACAGAATCTTCGGTGAGACCATCTTGGTCCGAACGAAGTTTTACATTTTGTGCCCCATCCAGAGAACCACCGCAGTTACCACAGAACGTAGCTTTAGCCCCATTGGCAGTTTGGCAGAAAGGACAAGTTTTATCCGCGCCGTAGTAAATATGATCCTGGACGGCGACCTTATCCGCATCATTGGGAAAGTATCTACGCGTGGGATCTTGAGTGGCTCCACAATTGGGACAATGCCTATGAGTTTTACCGAGTAGTTTTTTAGAACCGCAGAATTCGCAGTCCCAAAGCATTTCATAGATTTTTTCTTCTGCCATCGCAACCAAGGTTTATCCGCAAAAAATTGACTTTTGCAAGAAAAATATTTTCAAATCCCAAAATCCAACATAGAATCTTAGGAATATGCGATTGGTACTAAATCTAATTCTTAAGTTTCGTTATTTAATTTTGTCTATTCTCTTTCTAATTCTCTCTGTGGGTTATGTTTTTTCTCGGTCAAAACAGAATGCAGTTCATCCATTAGATAATTTGTATTTAAAAATATCGCCTAATATAGATAAGGTGGACACGAAGGTATCACTACGCCGATTGTCTCTCCACTTAAGAGGAGTGATTCCCAGTGTGATCGAATGGAAGGAATTAGAGGCAGTTTCGAAAGACCAAAGTTTAGAATCCTTTGCCGTTAGTTTTTTAAAACAACCTGAGTTTGCCGAATATTGGGGAACCAAATTCACGTCCATGTTACGAGACAAATCCAAAGGCCGTAAAATTCCCACAGGCACTTTCTTTCAATATGTGGCAGGTTCTCTTCATAAAAATAAACCTTATGACACGCTCGTACAAGAGATGTTGACCTCTAGTGGTTCTGTGAATGAATCTCCGGCCACAATGTTTTATATCCGAGACGGAGCCGATCCTTTACAAACAGCAGAGTACGTGGGAAGGCTTTTTTATGCAAAACGAGTAGCATGTGCTAGGTGCCATGACCATCCTTATATTTCTGATTTTACAAGAAGGGATTATTATGCGCTATCAGCATTTTTTAGCCAACAATTCTTTCGGGATGGGACTTGGGAAGCCAATCGGTACGGAAAGTCTTTTAGTTATGTTCCTCGTGAATTGGAAGTTCATCTTCCTATGGAAGACCAAAAGACCTTACAAGATAAAAATAACGAATGGAACCGAGACAATTGGAACAAATGGACCGACGAACAAAGGAAAGACTACCAGAAAAAACATGAAGTCGCCTACGCCACATTATACTACGAACCCAAACTTGGTTTAAGATTTCCGCATACAGACGATGCACCCGGTGGAGATTTGGTTCGCCCCAAATTTTTAGATGGGAAAGAGGCCAAACTAAAACCGGGGGAGGACCGAAGGAAGGCCTTTGCCAATTGGCTCACTGACAAATCCAACGACCGGTTTCGTAAGGTCATCATCAACCGCGTTTGGACAGAGCTTATGGGTTGGAGTTTTTTCACTCCTTTAGATGATTGGAATGAAGATACGGTGGTTACGGGAGAAGAGATCCTCAATCATTTGGATGCCTATTTTCTTGCAAACCATCTCAAACTAAAAGAACTCATATTGTATATCGTTACCTCGAATGCTTACAATCGCTCTCTTACAAGTAGTGCTACCGACCAAGATCCGATTCGTTATTTTTCTCCCAAACGTTTGGACAGTGACCAACTCCTCAATTCCCTCATTCGAGTTTCTGACTCACAGAAAATCAGTAACATCAGGGAGAGAAATTTATCCTGGTTTACAAGCCTTATGGGACAAAAACCTTATGACCTAACTGGCACAGGTTCGGTTCGAATTCCTACAGACAATCTAAAGGAATTTACTAACGCAGTGGAGGTCGAAAGACCAGCTCCTTATCATACGATTTTATCTGTGTTTGGCTCCGGCCCTCGAGTGGATATTTCAGATGATATCGATGAACTCACCATAGAACAAATGTTAACACTGATGAATGGCCGTGTGGTCGGAAAGTTAGTTTGGGATTTTGGAAACAAAGACTCTCTTGTCAAACTAGAATTTGATCAATTGAAATCCATGGATCCAGTCATTGGAAATCTTTACTACCGGCTTCTGGGACGGCTTCCTTCGAAGGGAGAAAAGGAAAAACTAAAATCTCTCCTGTCAAAACCAGATAACGTTTTTGACAAAGACCTTCTCCAAGATATTTTCTGGGCTATACTCAATAGCCAAGAATTCCAACACATTAACTAAGGAATCCTCATGAACCGCAAAGAATTTATTAAAAAATCAATGATTAGTTTGGGGATCAGTCCCTTTCTATTTTCATCCAATCCTTTTGGTAGTTTACACGCTTCGGAAGAAGAGGAGTCGATCACCCTTCCTTCTAAGGTAAAGTCAGTCATCTTTATTGAAATGATGGGAGGAATGAGTCACGTAGACACTCTCGATCCCAAACCCAACAGTGCTTTTGGTAAGGTGAGTTCTAGTATTTCAGGATTATCTGTCTTAGAACCTTTTTCTCTTACCGCCAAACAACTGCATTCAATTGGCATCATTCGCTCTACATGGAGTGAAGAAGGAGATCATGGGTTTGCACAAATGTTACTGGGTACAGGGTATCGAATGACAGAAGCTATGGGCTTTCCCGACATCCCTCATTTCGGTGCAGTGATTGCCTATGCAAAAAAATCAAAAGTCAAATCTTCCTACTTTCCAAGTTATGTTACGATTGGTGGCCGTGGTGGGAAAAATGGAAATTCAGGATTTTTAGGAATCGATTATTCTGGTTACCATGTTGGGAATGTGGATGAACCCATCCAACATTTGAATCCTTCCTATGGAAAATTTGCAGAAGATCGAATTCTTCGAAGAAAAGATTTGGTTTCTTTTATGAATGAGGAATTTTCTAAAACCTATCCCACAAAGGAATCCAAACATTGGAAAAATATGCTCGTGGCAGCAGAAGAGTTTCGAAATTCCAAAAACATCGATAGTTTTCGCATTAGTTTGGAAGATGAAAAAACAAGAGCAAGATACGGAACCACATGGCAAGGGAAGGCTATGTTACTGGCGAAACGACTCGCGGCACAGGAAGTTCCCTTCATTCATATCTCTATTGGAGGTTGGGACACACATACAGGCAACAAAGCACAAGTGACAAAAAATATGAAAGAAACAGATATGGGAATTGCTTCTTTATTAGAAGACTTAAACAATACCGGTCTCATTAAACAAACGTTATTTGTTCTTACCAGCGAATTTGGCAGAACCCCTGATGTCGGATCGAGGGATGGTCGTGATCACCACCCTAAAGTTTGGTCGACTTTACTCGGAGGGGGTCCCTTTACCAAAGGTTTTGTATTAGGAGAAACAGATGAAACCGGATCCAAACCTGTAAATCCCAAAGAAGCTTTACATGTGAGAGATCTTATCGCTACTATTTACCAAGCGGCGGGAGTCAATCCCGATGGTTCACTCACCAATTCTTTTGGTCGTCCGTTTCTTTTGACCACGAAAAAAGCCAAAGTCTATGAAGGTTTGTTTTAGTTTTTTTGCGCTTTATCAATACAAAGATAGCCGTTTGTCAGAATCGTATCAAGAGAAGTGGATTTGTCGCCTGGATTCAAATAGGTTTCTGAAAATAAGGAACCTGATCCAAAACTTTGACAGTTGGCGATGGCAGTATCTTTCGTATCATTTGGTTTTGCATATACCACTGTAGTGACTTTGGTTGTATCTCCGTTTGGTTGGTAACGACAAACTCCCACTAAGTTTTGAATAGAACATTTAGACGAAAACTTTGTATATCCAAGTGGACAAGAGATTTCTTCTTTAATTAAGGCATATTGTTCTGTGCAAGATGGCGAATCGTTAGAAGAAGCGGAACAGGAACCTAAAAATTGGAAATTCCCACTAAATCCAGTTTTTCCCGCATTCAAACTAGCTAAATACAATGTTTGTAGGCACTTATTTTGTGTTTCCTTTATTTTATCTTCGCGTTGTGCTTTACATTGACTTAAATTTAAAGCTAACAAAAGTATTGCGACGATGATTTTTATAAATTGATTCATTTTAATAAAATACCTGTATTTGTGTTCGAACCACGTGGTCTCCTTCTGCTGCCGTAGGAGTGCCTGTGTAATAGAAATAGTCCGTTTGCCATTTTAAATTATGTTCTGCAAAGTAATATGATAGTGCTCCTCCCACTTCACGGGAATACTTCAAACTAGGATCTGTCTCTCCCAAGGGTCGAAATTCACCAAATCGAAAACTAAGTTCATATTGATTTGTAAAAAGGTATCCCAATTGTACAAAGTGTCCTTGCCCACTTCTAGAATATTCTCTGGAGAGTGAGGTATTTACAGTTTTTTCCACATAAGCTGTGTTTGCTCTTCGCCATAACCATTCATATTGAAAAGAAAAACCCATCCATTTGAAATAAATATCCCCCGCAGCATGGCTATAATTGAATTTTGCAAAACTATATTCAACACCATGTGTACTAAGAGACCTGTCTGAATTTTTATTGTAAGCACCAGAAACACCGAGAGATAATTTTGGTTCTTTGTATCTTGCAAAATCACTTTCTGATAACCAATCATTATCAGAACCGGATTTTGACATTCCACCGAAAGGAGAAAATATAAATCTGGCAACAGTAAGCACACCGGGGGTTTGTCTCTCCACACGGTTTCTTCCTTGTCCACCGAAGACGCCAAGGTAATAAGCAAACATACGTTTGCTGCCAAAAAGATCTTCTGAAAAAAGATAAGTTCCTACATCTCGGTCTAAATTAAATTCTGCTGTGACAGAAGACCTATCTACCGTTTGTAAGGCACTGGATGAATTCCAACGTTGTCTGCTGAAGGGAACTTTCATTTGACCAAAAGCGATTTTTACATCACGATACTGGTTGTACACAATGTTCGCATCACGCAGGGTATTTCGTCTTTGGCTTTCCATATCTCGCTCTGCAAAACCCATTTGTAAGTTCACAAGCCATGTATCATTGAATAATCCTGCTTTTAACTGTAATCTGGTTCGCCTTACAAGAAAGTTTGTTGTGTCTTGTGATGGATCTAATTGAAAACTTTGGTTTCCTTGGACTTGTGATCTAAATCTTAATTGGATGTTGTGTTTGCCGTCTGAGGAGGTGGCACGAATTCCTTTTCCAAGTCCAGTTTCCCAATTCGATTTGTTTTCCGGTGTTGTTGTTTGTGCCGTAAGGGTTTGGGGTGACGAGGAATTCGGTGAATTTGCCGGATTGGAACTTGTTTCCACTTTCGCTTCCGGTTTTTCCTCCGCATCGATGCTCAGAGATAAAAAAGATATGAAACTTAAGAGGAAAATGGCACGAAATTGATTACGAAAAGGGTTTAGCATAGCTCTCATTTTTGTAATAATTGTCACAGTTTGGAAAAAGGAGCTAAAGGCAAAAGAAAACAGACCTACTTTTTGGTAATATTTGCCTTTTCTATTCCATTTTTCCTTTTCTTACCAAAGAAATTTAAAATACTGATCCCTAATCTATGAAAAAAGCACTCATCACCGGAATCACAGGCCAAGACGGGTCCTATCTGGCAGAACTCCTCTTACAAAAAGGATATGAGGTCCACGGAATCGTTCGCAGAACGAGCCTTTTCAATCGCAATCGGATTGAACACCTACATGGAAACTCCAATCTCCACCTCCACTACGGAGACATGACAGATTCCTCGAACTTAAACCGAATCTTAGAAAAAATCCAACCTTCAGAAATCTATAACTTGGCAGCTCAGTCCCATGTGCAGGTTTCTTTCGAGGTTCCTGAATATACGGCCGAGGTAGATGCGGTGGGAACTTTGCGGATTTTAGATGCCATCAAACAAACAGGGATCAAATCTCGTTTCTACCAAGCATCTACTTCCGAACTTTACGGACTTGTCCAAGAAGTTCCGCAAACAGAAAAAACTCCATTTTATCCCCGCTCCCCTTATGCTGTGGCTAAACTCTATGCATACTGGGCTGTGGTGAATTACAGAGAAGCGTACGATTTGCACGCATCAAATGGAATTCTTTTCAATCATGAATCTCCTAGACGTGGGGAAACCTTTGTGACAAGAAAAATCACACTTGGTGTTTCAGCAGTCAAAGCGGGAAAACTACCTTTCATTACCATGGGGAACATAGATTCCAAACGTGACTGGGGTTACGCTCCAGACTACGTTCAGATGATGTGGATGATGTTGCAACAAGACAAGGCAGACGATTATGTTGTGGCAACCAATGAAACACATACCGTACGTGAGTTCATTGAAGAGTCTTATAAAATTGCTGGTTACGAAGTGGTTTGGGAAGGAAAGGACGACAAAGAAGTTGGTAAGGACAAAAAGTCCGGCCAAGTTCTTGTGAAAATTGATCCTAAATACTACAGACCAACTGAAGTGGAACTTTTGATTGGAAATCCTGAAAAAGCAAAACGCCAGTTAGGTTGGGAACCAAAAGTTAAGTTCAAAGAATTAGTAAAAATTATGATGGAAGCTGACTTGGCTTCTCAAGGTTTGAAACCAGTTATTTAAGTAGGATAGAAACAGAGTGGATCGTTTTTTGGTCTAGAGACCAAAAAACTGATCCAACATTAACTTCTTCAAAGTTTCTTTTAATTTTTCTTGGATGTTGACAATCTTCACTGTCATTTTCTTTTCATCTGCTTTGTTTTTGAAAGAAAGTAGGCGAGAGATCCCGAGAGAACTTACAATCACTACCTTTTCCAAATCCAAATAGATTTCTTGAACGTTCTTTTCTAGGATTTCTGCTAAAATTTCTCGGAGTTCCGGTGCATTTCCATCCAGAATCTGATCCATAAAGCGAACACGGATCGTGTTTCCCTTTTCTTCTACTAGTATCTTATCACTCATATTTCTTTGGCCTCTAACGTAAGTCAGGAGAGGAAAGTTGGCAAGAAGTTATTTCAACTTCTTCAGCTTATTCTCCATGTTAGCCTTTTTATGATAGAATTGGACGAGTTTTTCTAGCTCTGCCATGTCTGAACAAACAATTTTTCCCATATCCATACGAATAAATTTATTATTCTTCATGATATCGGAAATGATGAGTTCATCTTTTGGATCGGTAAGACCCACCATTTTCAGAAGGTCCTTGGTTCCAATTTCAAAATTGTATGCTTGTTTGGGAGTCACTTTGATCCTGTTCTTTTCTGCCAGAGTCATGAGTGTATCTACGATACGACCTTGTGGGTCTTTTAGAAGTAAGTTTGCTAATTGTTTGTAGGCAATCCAAATCCTTTCGGATAGTAAAGTAATGAGCCTTGTTGCCAATTGTGGTTGGGCTTTTACCATTCCTTCAAAGTTGGCTTTGTTGATGGCAAGTAGTTCGACATCCCCAGCTGCCACCGCAGAAGCAGAGCGAGGTTTGTTATCAAGAATGGCCATCTCTCCAAAGATGTCCCCTGCTTGGAGAACAGCGAGCATCACTTCGTTTTGGTTTACGATTTTTGAAATCTTTACCTTTCCACTTTGTAATATGAAAAGTTCCTTACCTGGTTCGTGTTCGCAAAAGATCATCTCACTATCTTTGTAGTTTCGATTGAACTTAGTGTAATCAATGGCAGCCGCTTGAAACGGTTGGTTCATGGTTTGTAATCGCAACTTAGCCTGCGGTACAAACTGTCCATTGGGAAGGTGTTTTAAATAACTTTGGTATGCAAAGGAGGCATGTGAGGTATTTTGCTGTTGGAAATAGTATTCGCCAATTTTGAAAAGTTCGTTTGGATCTTCTTCGACTGCATTTCGGAAGGACAATCGAGTGATGGTTGTATCAAATTGTCGTAACTTCATGGAGAAGAAACGAATGATATTCATTGCAACAGCGGTAGACTTTTGGATTAAGGTTCCAAATTGGTCATAACTAACAGAAATTAAAGATACATTTGTAAGCGAGGTAGCGGATTCAATTTGAGGATGTTGACTCATGGCGGCAACTACACCAAAAAAGTCACCTGGCCCTAAAACTTGGTTGGGATCTTCTCCAACAACAGCAGTCTCACGAGTGACACGTACTTTACCCTCACGGATGATATAGAAATTGTTCGCATCCTTTTTCCCCTCTACAATAATGTAGGAGTTCGCCGGGAAAGTAACCATTTGAAAAAACGACATTCTTAAATCTCTGAACCCTTTTTGCTCAACGTGCCTAGTTTATTATCGGAGATCCCTAGGGCAATATTTTCGTAAAAATTACTTATTTTTACTCTCACCCAGAATTTCCATCTGAGTCAGTTCTAATTCCGCTTCTTGTGCTATTTTGCTAGAATACGTATTTTTGATAATGTCCTGAAAAATCTGATAAGCTTTATCTTCCCGGCCCATACGGACAAAAGCTTTGCCGGAAATTAAGTACGATTCGAGACCTTCTTCTGTATTGGGAAATTCTTTATAAATTTTGAGTTCGTTTTCGGCAAGAGCTAAAATATCTCCCGTCATGCGGTAGTTGGAACTTAAAACCTTCCGAACCTCTCGTGTTTTGGGATGGCTTGGGTAGAGTAATAAAAAACTTTTGCAGGATTCTACGGATCGGTAGTGGTTCCTATCTTCCAAAAATTCTTTTGCTTTTTGGAAAAGAAGGTCACCTTGTTTGGTGCGTTCATTTGCAAAAATTTGACTTACCGAACGATCTGCGGTTAGGGGCAAAATTCCCATAGAGATTAGGATTCCTATAGCGAAAAGGGCCCGTTTCCAAAATTGCCAATCTGTCGAATTCTGTCTCATTACTATCAGTTTCGGTCGAAACCCGGGTTCTACTGAACGGGTTTTTCTTCTGATAGGGCAAGAATTTTCGGAACACCCGTCATATCCCAGAGTTCGGCGGAGGCACGCATTCGTTTTCCAGTCGGCAAGCGAAAGACCCAACGTCCTTTTCCTTCGGACCCCAATTGGAATTCGATCTGGTGTTTGGTTAAGTCTCCCATTCGTCTTTCGCGAAGTGGAGGAACTGGAAAACTTCGTAACTTTTCTTCTGCGGGATAGAGATACAATTGCACCATATAGGAAGTATTGGCTGTAGCTCTGTATTCGTAATTTAGAATGTAACCGGATTCTGATCCCTCTTCGTAGGGTAGGATATTGAGAATTTTGATTTGGTTTTGTGTGGGGAGAGGGCTTTGCGATTCTGAATGGGAAAGAGTTACCGGTTCTGGTTCTTGTGCAAAAAAGATTCGTTTAAAAGAAGAATCATAATCTTCGGGACGTTTCAAAGGATAATAATTCCCATCCCCCAGTATCGAAAGTCTTTTTAGATCTTCTTCCCCCTTCGGATCAATATCAATTCCCAAGACTTGCAAACGAAATTTTTTTCCAGAACTTTTCAGTTGGTAAAGGACGGATTTTGGATCTCCATCACAACTTTCGACTCCATCGGAGATAAATATAATTTCTGTTTCTTGCACATCATTCAAAAGGTATTCTCCCACAACACTCAAAGTTTGTGCGATGGGTGTGGATCCTGCGGGGACAATGGAGGAGATTTTTTGACTCACAACCGAAGCCGCCCCTCGTTGGATGGGATGATACAAACGAGCAGAAGAACAACCAGCGATTCTGTTTCCATAAGCAACAAGCCCAACACTCACATCTTTTGGAAGTCCGCCGAGTACTTGTAATAATTTTTCTTTGGCAACGGCCATCCGGGTTTTGCCATCCCATTTTTCAGACATGGAGCCACTAGCATCAAGTATAAACACATATCGTTTGTTAGGTTGTATTTGTGCAGGAAGGGGAAAATAAGAAAGAAAAAACAAAATACAACTTACGATGACAAAAAAATGAGTGAATCGCAGTCCTTGGTTTCGATTTTGTTTTCGCACCTGTACAACATCGGCGAAAACCGAATTTGACCTTAGAGGGATTTGGGGTCTAAAAACGGAGGTTTGAGGAGGTTCGGTTTGACTATGAGGGGAGTTCTGTCGAAAGAAGAATGTTCCCGGAGGAAACGCAAAATGAGTTCACAAGTGGCACCCCAAAGGAGGCCGTCACCTAGATCAAAATAATACGCAAAATGCTCCCTACCAGGAACTTGAATGGCATAAAAAGGTCTTGTCCAAAGATCGGAAAACGGAAGAAGAATAACCCGGTCCACTTCGGCCGTATTGTGATAAAAAGAAAAATCTCCTTCATAACTGGCCAAAAACGGTGTGATATGGAAACCCGTCCTTGTATGCAGGCCTTCTAGTTTTCCTAAAACTTTGAGAGTGGAACGGTGGACTCCCATCTCTTCTTCCCATTCTCGAAGGGCTGTGACAAGGAGATTGGGATCTTCCTCTTCTTTCACTCCTCCAGGAAAGGAGATCTGGCCTGGGTGGGATTTAAGATTTTTCGAACGTTCGGTAAGGATGATTCCTTCTGCAGATTCTTTGGATCCAAAAAGTGGAAAGATGACACCAGATTTGATTTCTGGTGTGTCGGGAAGTTCATCGAAGTCCTTAGAGAGTTTTTCGACAAAAGATTGGTAGGGTAACATTAACCCTCGTCTTTCGAGTTTTGATTTTTCCTTCGTTTGGCAACAAATGCTTCTTTGGATCTTATGGCCACCAAACGGTTGATCATCGAATCGAAAGATAATCCTTGGATGGCAGCAAGCAAACTCGGCCCATAGTTTTGTACCTTCCAATCAGAAAATACATGTAATGCTTTTAGTTCCTCTAAGTCTTTAGGTCCAGCGCGCAAAATGCTAATCAGCTGTTTGTTTGATGGAAGAAGTGAATGTTCCATTCGTCTAGCGCGCATAATACGAAGTCGCCATTTTTTGGCATTCCCGAATTTGTGATTTTCGTCTTCGTTTAAATCTTCACCATGACGTTTCGAAAGTTCTGATGTGTCGATAGGATCGCTATATTCCGCAATGAGTAGTTTAAAGATTTCTGTTCCATCTTTTTTACCAAACCATTCAACACATTTTTCTTCATTAGGTTGTTCTCTCACAGCTTGTGAGAGTCTATCGTTATTAAAAACTCTAAAACTAGCTTTGTTGATTCGTTTTGCTTTTTCATCACGATAACGAAGGAGTTCTAAAATCTTTCTTCTTTCTAGTGGAGTAAAATTGAGAATGTCAGGAAATTTTCCAAGAGAAAAACCTTCTCCTTCCTTTGCTACATACTCTTCGGATGCAATGAATTCGAATTCTGACTTTGCTTCCTCGTAGAGAGTTCTGCGTTTGAGTTCTTCTTCCATTTTTAACCAAATGGATTCTAAATATGCAGTATCGAGTGCTGCATACTTGAGTTGTTGTTTTTGAAGAGGACGAAGTTCCCAGTTAGACTTTTGTTCTACTTTAGAAAGTGTAACTTTATGATAATGTTCCACAACAAATGACAAAGAACTTTGTTCCAGTGACAACAAACGAGAACTGATCATCGTATCTGCTGTGTTCACAAACTTAAACCCAAAGTCTCTTTTCAGAGCTTTGATGTCATCTTGTGCTGAATGGAAGATTTTGAGAATGTTCGGATCTTCGAACAAAGGACCCAAAGCTGACAAATTTGTGATTTTTAGGGGGTCAATCAGGTAATTTTTGCCATTAGAATTGATCTGAATGAGACAAACTTTGGGGTAGTACGTGTAATAACCGGAGGACTCGGTGTCGATCGACATGATTTTGGACTGTCTGAGATTAATCAGAGCTAAATCCAAAGCTTTTGCTGTATCAACGAGAATATAGTTGGAATTGATTTGCATCTAATTGGGATTTTGGAAATACTGCAATTGTCATTCTAACAATGATTCTCCAATCTGACAAACCAAAAGAAGAATGTGCCATATTCGGCATCTACAATAGCAAGGAAGCTGCTAATTTTACCTACCTAGGTTTGTACTCAATGCAACACCGAGGCCAGGAGTCCAGTGGGATCGTCACAACCGATGGATCTCACTTATACCGGTATGCCAATATGGGTCTCGTGGCAAATATCTTCACTCAACCGAAGATCAAAGAGCTCATTGGAGATTCGGCCATTGGCCATAACCGGTATTCCACAACGGGAGCTAGTTTTTTACGAAATGCTCAGCCCATCCGCGTGGAATCCCACTTAGGTCCTGTGGCTCTGGCACACAACGGAAACCTGGTGAACTCTTGGGATATTAGAAATCGCCTCGAAAGAGACGGATCTATCTTCCAAACCACCATCGATTCGGAAGTCATTGTCCACCTTATGGCAAAAAGCCATAAAACGGATTTGTTAGAGGCACTCTGTGAGTCACTCTCCCAAGTTCGCGGTGCTTACTCTCTGTTAGTTTTAACTCCTCGATATCTAATTGCGGTTCGAGATCCCAATGGATTCCGACCACTTGTGATGGGAAAACGGTCGGATGGGGCGATTGTATTCGCTTCCGAAACTTGTGCCTTCGACATTACAGAAACAGAATATGTGCGTGATGTAGAACCAGGTGAGATGGTTGTGATTGACCATACTGGAGTGCGTTCTCTCTATCCGTTTCCAAAAGCAAAACCAAGTCTTTGTATTTTTGAATATATTTATTTTGCAAGACCCGATTCTTATATTTTTGAAGAATCTGTTTACAAAGTAAGAAAATCTCTCGGCCGCCAATTAGCGCGTGTTATGCCCGTGGAAGCCGATGTGGTAATTCCTGTTCCCGATTCTGCCAATATTGCAGCACTCGGATATAGTGAAGAGTCTGGGATTCCTTACCAAAGTGGCCTTGTACGTTCTCATTATATTGGTAGAACCTTCATTGAACCGGACCAAAAGATTCGGGACTTTGGAGCCAAAATCAAATACAATGTGGTGAAAGAAGTAGTGAATGGAAAACGCGTGGTGATCATTGATGACTCGGTGATGCGCGGAACCACAAGCCGAAAAATCATAAAAATGATTCGGAATGCTGGTGCTAAGGAAATTCATTTTAGAGTTTCTGCACCGCCTACAGTTTCCCCTTGTTATTACGGAATCGACATTCCGACTCACAAGGAACTCATCGCATCAACCCATAGTATTGATGAAATCCAAAAGTATCTTCGCGTAGATACACTTGCTTATTTAACATTGGATACAATGCACAAAGCGGTGGAAGGACATAAAGGTGGTGGGTTCTGTGATGCTTGTTTTACATCCAATTACCCTGTAGAATTCCAAGACCATGCCGGAAACCAAAAGTCACTGTTTACGGAATACGCGACGGAAGAGTAATGGAAGAGATTGAACTTTCCAAAACCTTTGGTTTTGAAGCGGCCCATTTTTTACCAAATGTTCCGGAAGGGCATAAATGTCGCAGGATGCACGGCCATAGTTTCCGTTTTTCTGTTACACTCAAAGGTCAAATAGATCCACATACTGGATGGCTTATGGACTTTGGGGAACTGAAAGGACTCGTCAAACCCATATTAGATGCTAAGTTGGATCATTATGTATTAAATGATGTTGTGGGTTTAGAAAATCCAACCAGCGAAAACATTGCGGTATGGCTCTGGAACCAATTGAAACCAAAACTTCCTCTTCTCGACAAAATTACCATTTACGAAACCTGTACAAGTTCCTGTGTCTACAGAGGGCCTAAATAGGATTTTTGTATGTCCACGAAGTCGAAGGGAGCCGTTGTACTTCTGTCAGGTGGTTTGGATTCAACCACTTGTTTATATGAAGCGCTACAGGAATATGGGTATCCCAAGGTCAAAAAACCTCCGATCCTTGCTATCTCTTTTAACTATTCTCAAAAACACATCATTGAGTTAAAAAAAAGTAAACTCATCACAAGCCGTTTGGGGATTCCTCATGTAGTGCAAAAATTGGATCCTGAGTTTTTTTTAGGAAGTTCCTTAACTGAAAAGAAACTGAAAGTTCGAAAGAATGCAGGAAAGATTTTAGATTCTAATTCCACTGAAATTCCCAATACCTATGTGCCAGGTCGCAATATATTGTTTTTATCTTTTGCCATTTCTTTGGCAGAGGGGCATGGATACGACTCAGTTTATATTGGTGTGAACGCTTTAGATTATTCGGGATATCCTGATTGCCGTCCTGAGTTTATTCGTGCCTATCAAGCCATGGTCAATTTAGGAACTAAAACAGGTGTTACAGGGGATCATTCGATCCAAATCAAAACACCACTACTTACAATGTCCAAAAAAGAAATCATCCAAAGGGCTTTGGAACTACAAGTTCCGTTGAAAGATACTCATTCTTGTTACGATCCTGTACGTGGGAAACCCTGCGGAAAATGTGATTCCTGTTTGCTTCGAAACAAAGGATTTGCCGAATTAGGAATGACAGATCCTTCTCTTGGGTGAGTCAATGTGAGTGTTGTAAAAATTCCTGACCTTTAATTTATAGGATTTTCTATGCAAATGCGATTTTGGCTACTTCCTATGGTTTTGATTACATTGCAATGCAAAGCTGTGCCGTTTAACAACCCATCTGATTCACAATCAAAGGATTTTTGGAAAACACAATTCCTTCGTTGTTTTTCAGAAGATTGGGAATGTTGGGAAATTCCGCAAGACAACCAAGGTGTCAAAGAATGGACCAGGCTTTTGGGTGCTGGTGGAGTAAATACATTTTCGTCGTCAACTGCAACAGAAAGAAATGGAAATATATATTCTGTGGGAACTACCTCGGGATCGTTAGCTGGTCAGATGAAAATATCTTCAGGATCACTTAATGATATTTTTTTAGCAAAGTATGATCGAGAAGGAAACTTACTTTGGTTAAAACAAATGGGAAGTTTGGGAGTAGCTTCTTCTGCACCAGAATTAGCTCACATTGATAGGTTTGGTGATATTTATATTGTAGGTACTTCAGATGCACCTTTTAATGAACTTCCTGCAAGTGCAACAGGGAGTTTACTTATTAAACTTAATCCATCTGGAACTGTCTTATGGACAAGAATCATACCTTCAGGAGTCGATTTTTTGGGCTATGGGGTCACAACGGATGCAGATGGCAGCGCTTTCATAACAGGAAATACAGAAGAAACATATTTAAATGGCGATGTTGCAGGTGGCAATCGGAACATTTTTGTCATTAAATACAATCGAAATGGAGATTTCGGATGGTCTAGGTTGATTGGTCAGGCAAGTTTTGCTGCGTATGGACAACAAATTCAATATGATCCTTACTCAAAGAGTATTTTAGCCACTGGTACTGTTAGTGGTGTAGGATCATTTTTAGGAACTAACCTTCCTGGTGGACTGACAGATTCATATTTATTGTCCTTAGATTCTAACAATGGTGCTTTCAAATGGGTTCGTTATCTCGGACTAGCAGGTGGAACTGCCTCTACTACCTTGCGTGCGTTATCTGTCGATAAAAAAGGATCTGTTTATCTTACCGGAGATGTGAATGCAGATATTGATAGTCAAATTAAAGATGGAGGAACTGTACAGATCCTTACAAAATTTAGTGTAACAGGTGATAAACTTTGGACTCGCCTTTTGGGTGGCGGAGGAAGTTCTATTACTAATGTCAGCCAAGTTTTTGCAGACAATGCATCCCATATTTATACCACCGGAAATACCACGGGCACTTTGAATGGTATCGCCCGCAGTGGTCTTCAAGATGCTTATCTAACCAAATACGATGCAAATGGAAACCTGATTTGGATTCGTACTTCGGGAAGTAGTGGTTCCACTATTTATGGAAGGGGAATTTCTTCTGATAAATATGGAACTTTATATGTGTCTGGATCTACCGATGGAAGTTTTGATGGCCAATTCAAACAAGGAACGACCGATGCTTTTTTAAGTAAGTATAAGTAGGAGGGACACAGTATTCTTTAAGCCTCGCTTATATATTATTAAATTTTTTTGATAACGAGTGGTCTTGATTTACTCGTTTCGTTTAACAAAACCTACTTTCTCCATTTGGCTGGACTGGAAAAGTTTTTGGTTCGCCCAGGCTTAAAGTGAAACTTTGAACTATTCATTTTGGGAGGATTGAAACGTGCATTATTGAATTTGAAACGTCCGGGTTTGATATCCATTTTGTTTCGAGGGATATGAGTCCTTTCTTTTAAAAGAGAAATAAGACCTCCGAGATCAATCTCTCCCATGGCTGCACTACCTCCCCCTCCGCCGCCTGCCAGTTCTTCCTCTTCTTCGTCATCCTCATCGTCGTCGTTATCAACTTCGTCTTCTTCGCCACCACCCTGTTTCCTCCCATTTGTCATAGCAATGTCTAAGTCGAGAGGTTTAGGTTCAATGTATTTGGATTGGAATGTAACTTGAGGATAAAAATCTAAGATACTTGATTCTGCTAACTTAGGTAAGGTTTCTCGACTTGTTTCGTTTGGCAAACTTCGGGAAAGGATATAAATTTGACTTTGGGATTTGAAACAAGAGAATACATAATATTCTTTTTTGAACTGGTCCTTTCCTGCTTCTGGTTTTGCAACTTCTAATGTGAAGGTATAAGTTCCGTCCCTGTATTCGGATGAATAGATTTCATGGATGATTCCAGACTTAGGATAGTTTTTCTTTATTTTATCAACTAGATTGGTTGTAATAAAGGTTTTTAGCGTTTTTTCAAAACCGTTAGTAATGATATCTGAATTTAATTTTTCATTCACATTGATGGCTTGGATTTTAAAAAGTCCATGGATGGGGTCAAAAAAACTAACATTGTATTTTCCATCACGAATTACAGCAAAACGTTTATCTATCGGAATGCGTGTTTTAAACAGTTGTGAATCGGAAGTGTAATTTTCACCGAGTATATCGCCATAAACCGGATTCAATCGTTTGATAGGAAGTGGTTGGCTATGTTTATTTTCTAAGGCAGACAAAAACTGGTCTTTGGTATGATCAAAAAATCGGTAGTCGTTGTTATAGTTTTCTACTTCATTAAAAAAATTAAATGTAGGTAATAGAAGCCATGACAATAGCCTTCTATATCCAAATTTATAAGTTATGTTTGTAAGTTTTGTTTCATAAGCCTTTCGTGTATAAACTGTAAAATAATGATTTTCGTAGTTCACTGTAGGAATGATTCCGAGAGATACTAAGAATAACACGATGTTGTAATTGTCTTTTTCTCTTTTTGAATAAAACAAGTGGTAGTATGTGTCACAATTTTCGATTTCATGATACAACGGATATTTATCGGAAGAATGAAAGAATGTATCTGAATCTACTATTTCTGCATATTTCAGTATAGTCTTCTTATTTTGCTCGTCGATTGTTAAGTTTTGAATTTGTTTAAAACGTTCAAATGACTTTTCTTTGCGAAGTGACTCTAGTTCTTTCAGATAGGACAAGGATTCCGGAATCCCATAAATTTCTTTAATGTGTCTCGTGTTTGTATTTTTTAGTTTTAAGTCGGTTCGGATATTTTCAATGAATTGGGTATCTATGGCAGGGAAATTTCCAATAAAGTTTTCATCGATGGCACCCACTTCTTTAAACATTATTTGGGAAACGAAACAGGAAGTTCCTGCTTCTCTAAGTAGGTTTGGCCCTTCTGGAAGTGGCAGTTCTGTGCCCGGGCTAGGCGAAACGCGAGTGTGGTACCAGCTGATTTGGCAATTGCAGAGAAAAAAAACAAAACTAAATATGATTTCATGGTTGGGACCTACCAAAAAATTTGATGGAAACAAAGGTATTGTCAAAGAGAAAAAGTAACACTAACAAAGAGTTGGTGTTCTCTGGTCTCTTTCGAAGTCTTTTTCATCAGTTGTGAGGGGAAGAATTTGGCATAGAGCCTGAAAATTCGGGAAAACCACCTTCCAGGCGAAGCGAGGTGGCGAAACCATGTAAAATTTTGTTTCCAAAATGGCCAATTTTTCCATAACTACTTCTAGTATATGGAAATATTTGTTACAGCCGTCACGATTTTCGTTCTCGCGATCTTCGTGGGATTTGAAATCATCACAAAAATCCCTCCCATCCTCCACACCCCTCTTATGTCGGGTTCCAACGCCATTTCCGGCATTACCTTAATTGGTGCCCTCTATGCTGCCGGAATCCAAGAAAGTAACATCACCAAAATTTTGGGCCTTCTCTCTGTTATTTTTGCTACGATCAACGTAGTAGGTGGGTTTCTTGTGACTCACAGAATGCTCGGAATGTTTAAGAAAAAGGATTCACCAAAATAATGGAACTAGTCAGTATTCTTAACCTTTCTTATCTCGTTGCTTCCATACTTTTCATTGTTGGAATCAAACAATTAGCTCACCCAAAAACGGCATCACGAGGAAACTTACTCGGTGCCTTGGGTATGTTTATCGCCGTAGTGGCAACTCTCTTTGATCAAGCCATCTTAACTTATGATTGGATTATTGTTGGTGTTCTTATTGGATCGGTGATTGGTATTATCTTAGCGATCAAAATCCAAATGACTGCCATGCCACAACTCGTTGCCGTCCTCAATGGATTTGGTGGGATTGCTTCTGTTTTCGTTGCCGGTGCAGCACTACAACTTTCTATTCCTAAGTATGCTTTTGCAGTCAACTACCAAGAGATTGTTTCCATAGTTTTCTCTGCGATTGTTGGTGGAATCACCTTCTCTGGAAGTTTTATCGCCTTCGGTAAGTTACAAGGTTTCATTACAGAAAAAGCCGTTCGTTATCCAGGGGACCAACTAGTAAAAATCCTAGTCGGTCTTACCGCAGTCGGACTTGGTGTGTATGGATGTTTAGAACCAACGGACGAATCTATTTATTGGATTTTAAGTGGAGTGAGTTTACTTCTTGGTATCTTCCTCGTGATCCCAATTGGTGGGGCGGATATGCCGGTTGTAATTTCCCTTCTTAACTCCTATTCAGGAATTGCAGCTTCAGCAACAGGATTTGTTCTCAATAATAACGTTCTTATCATTTCAGGATCTCTTGTCGGAGCCTCTGGAATTATTCTAACGCAAATCATGTGTAAAGCGATGAATCGTAGTTTGACGAATGTTTTATTCGGTGGATTCGGGGCTGTCGCTACAGAAATGAAAGATGATGGCGATTTTTACTCTGGTAAAATCAAATCAACCAGTGCCGATGAAGTGGCAATGCTCTTAGATGTTGCAAGAAGTGTAGTGATTGTCCCTGGTTATGGTATGGCTGTAGCACAAGCGCAACATACTGTGCGAGATTTATACCAACTTCTTACTGCACGCGGTATCGATGTAACATTTGCAATTCATCCAGTTGCTGGTCGTATGCCTGGCCATATGAACGTATTACTTGCTGAAGCAGATATTCCTTATGATCGATTGAAAGAGATGGACGAGATCAATAGTACTTTCGAAAATGTTGATGTTGTGATAGTCAATGGTGCGAATGATGTCACTAACCCACTTGCAAAAACAGATCCAAAATCACCGATTGCCGGTATGCCGATTTTGGATGTTGGAAATGCAAAAACGGTAGTTGTGATTAAACGTTCCTTGAGTCCTGGATTTGCTGGAGTGCCTAACCCACTCTTCATTGCTGACAACTGTTTGATGTTGTTTGGTGATGGTAAAAAAGCAACTCAAGAGATGATCGCAGCTTTAAAAGAATCTTAGAGCCGGAAAATATGAAGAAACAAGTCTATATCGTTGATGACCACCCTCTTGTAGTAGATGCACTACAAAACTTAATTGCTAAATCAGAAGATTTAGAGTGCATCGGGAGTGCGGATAACATTGAAAAATCATTTAATGATATAGGAAAACTGCAACCAAGTTTGGTGTTAATTGATATCCAACTCAAACAAAACCAAAATGGTTTGCAGTTACTCAAACGTCTAAGAACCACTTTTCCAAATATCGCCGTCATCATTATCAGTATGTTGACGGATGATACATTTGTGGATCGTGCCTTTAAATTGGGTGCTATGGGATATGTGTTTAAAGAAGACACAACCACACAAATTGTAGAAGCCATCCATACAGTTCTGAAAGGTGATTATTTTGTAAGTTCCTCGCAAGCCACTCGACTGCTCGGACATTTGTACAGGGCTTCTCAAAAAGACGAAAAGGATCCCATTGATAGACTTTCCAATCGTGAATTAGAAGTGTTTCTGATGATTGGTGAAGGGATGCCTGTGAAGGAAATTGCAGCCAATATGGGTCTTGCTCCTCCCACCATTGAAACTTTGCGTTCTCGGATCAAATCCAAACTCAGCATTACGGAAAACGAAAAACTCATCCGTGTGGCAGTAGAGTGGAAATACACCCAAACCAAAACCGATATCGTCGTTTCTTAAACAAATTAATATCGAAGTTTGAAGTAGTGATAGAGTAAATCTTTTCCCTCTTGGGAAGAGAGTAACATTCTGTAAGCTTCAGCAATTTTTGATTCGTTCTGTGATTGTTTTTGAATGAAGTGAAAGAAGTCGTTGGCCCTTTCATCATACCCTAAATTCAAAAGTAAATTCAAATAAAAACTTTGGTCGTACTCATCGGCAAACGGTGAGTAGGCAATAGGTCTCAGTAGATTTTCAGCATCTCTCCATTTGCGAATTTCAAAATAACATCTTGCATATACTTTTTTCTCTCTCCATCCAAGAAGTCTGGGATTTTTTACATAAGTGAGAGATTTTTTAGGATCTTTTTCTGTAATATAAACCACACGACCCATCAAATGAGATGCTTGAATGTGTTTAGGGTCTTGCTCTAAGATGGTTACAAGTTCTGCTTTTGCTTTTTCAGTCTCATTAAGTTCTAAATAAGTTTTTGCTAAAATGAATTTTGCTTCGTTGTAGTTTGCTTTGTATTCTAAGGATTTGTTTAAAGATAAAATTGCATTGTTATAATCTTTTAAAATATAATAAGCAAGTCCCAGATTGTAATGATAAAATGGATTGTAAGGGGAGATTTGGTTGGTTTCCATCCAAGTATTTTTGGCTTCAGACCAACTGTCTTCTTGCGCATAAATCATTCCGAGTAGGAAACTAGCGGCTTCATGGTTTGGTTCTTTTTTAAGAGCTTTATTTAAACTTTCTTTTGCCTCTTGCCATTCCATTCGAGAATACAACAAACTTCCATTTAAATAGTCATATTCAGGATAAGATTTATAAATCTCTGATTGGATTTTTTTCCATTCGGTATCTGCTAAAACAAACCTTCCATAACGGAGTGCATTGATAATATTACGACTGACTTTTTCCAATTCAATCTTTGCATTGATTTCGATGGTTTCTTTGTCTTCTGTTTGAGAATAAACAGAAATTACAGAGAAAAATAGAGTAAGACCAAACAATAGAATTTGAATTTTAGCTTTCATAAATTGATTCTAACCATTTCAAGATTTTTAAGTGAGCGTCGCGAACTAATTTTGTTTTTAGATGAGGAAAAGACTTTGGAAAACTTTGATTTTGAGGTAAAGAGGTGAGAGATCCTAAGTAGGGAATTCCCATTTCTTCTTCTGCAAACTTACCTAAAGATTCATGGATAGAAGTAATCCCTACTAAAGATACTTTTTTCCCATTGGCAACCGACTCCATCATGGTTTGACCAAAATAGGTCAGCACATATTCAGAAGATTGAATTTCTTTTAAAAATTGTATATAAGACACTCGGGGAAGGTATTTTATATTTCCTTGTATTGGTGATTTCCCCCCAATTCGCGTCACTGAATCTATGTTAGGTGTTGTATTTCTGGAGGTTTGATTTAAAAACTGTAATAAATAAGTATCAATATGTTTTGAATCTTCGTGATTGAGGTTTCCCGCATATACAAGAACTCGTCCTGGGACTTGGATTTCCTTCCAATCCAACCCAGAGAGTGGAGAACTAAAATATGAGAAAGTATCAACATTGGTTTTTGGTGTTATCGGATTGGGTAAGAAGAAACTGGAATTGGGTTCTGTCGGCAAATGGTGGAGATTGTCGATATAAAACTGGTTCGGTAATTTGAATTCATTTTCCCGAACATCCAAAATATGCGGTAGGTTTGGCGAACTTGTGTTAGCCTCGCACGAGAGTTCTACATTGTATCCCTTGATTTCTAAAAATAAGGACAAGGATTTACACCGTTCCCAATGGCCTGATCCAAACTGCGAAGGTTCTCCATAAACGATCCGCACTTTTTTTGCTGTTTGATTTAGTTTGGGCAGTGGGAAAACCACTTGGTCTACAGAGGCATTAATATAAAAAATTTCAGGATTTTCTTTTGTTAGTTGGATGACTTCCTTGGCTCCAAAAAAAGCATCCTTGGTTCCCAACTCTCTCCACAGTTGACAAACAAGTTCATAATCTTTTGATTCATCTACAGTGATACGAAGGGAATTAAGACTCATCTCTTCTAGATGGCTGAGATGAGGTGGGTGCAGTCTGTATTGTTTGTGAATCTCAGGATGTTCTTTGATATGTAAGGAGACATGTTCTGTGTGGCGTTCGGGGACTGGACCCTCAGTCTCATAGAATAAAGATTCAGCCGAAAAACACTCTACACCCATCCCCAGTGGGAGTCCTACCATAGAAAGGCTGTAATAGGTATCGGAGATTGTGGTTATAGCTTCGTACAAATAGCGGATGGATTCTAAATCAATATAGGGATTATCGCCTGTTAAACGAAAGATATGTTTTGCTTTAAACTGTAAACTTGCTTTACGAAAGCGGTCCCGCACATCTGTTTCAGATCCCACAAAGTATTGGTAATTTCGGGTATTTAAATAATTGATAAGTTCGCTATCATTTTCAGGAACTAAAAATACAATCTGTTCTTTTGAAAAGATAGTGGAAAGTCGGTTGTGGATATGGTCAAGAACAGAAGTATTTGATTCCTCTGGAATGGATTTTAGAATTTTCTTTGGAAGCCGTGTAGATCCTAGTCTTGCCTGAATGAAGGCAAAACAATCACGCGTTGAAAGTATACCACTCATCACAATTCAAACAAGGAGCAGGAATTTTTCCGTGTTCACCAGAAAAACTATATTTAAAAAAATCCAATCCTTTTCGCCAAATATCTCTTAACGATTCCGAATACAAATTTCCGATGATTTCTGTTTGATTTTGTTTGCAAATGGAAACGTTTCCATTGACAGAAACAGATAAGTCGCGAACCAAATGCCAACAATAATCTCTGTGAATTGGTGTGAGGTCACTTACCCTACGTTCTGGTAGTTGCGTCGCAAAGGTATTGTATTTTTGAAGGATGATATTGATCCCTTTTTTCTCGAAGAATGTAAAATACGGATCAATCTCATCCTCTACTTCTTTCATTTTGATCATTTGAACGTGCAGCGACTTACTCGGGAGAATCTCAGCAAGCAAGTCTATTGTCTTTAATACATTCTCTAGTTCTGATTTTCCATATAAGGATTTATAAACTTCTGGTTTTAAAGTCGTAACATTTACGATGACACAAAGTTTTTCTTTTTCGGAAGGATTGAGACTAGCAACAAGTGAAAGTAATGATTCGGTATTTGTATAGAGTGCCGTTTCTATGATGAGTTCTGTTAATAACTCTAGTTTTAAGATTTCAGTGATTACTGAATTAAATTCTGGATGGAGGAGGGGTTCGCCGTTTCCAGAGAGGCTAATGGTTAAGGGAGAGGAGAGCTCAGAGTTGAGTTTGGAAATGGTATTTTTTACATCCTCTAAAGAAACAAAACTTCCATCGTTGGTTGTATCAATAAACTCACGCGGACAAAATGTACACTTTAGTTCACAGCCCTTATAAATTTCCCATTCCAGATAGGAAGGAGCACTGCGAAACAATTCAGGTTTCTCTTTTAGTTTCGGAAGTAAGTTTTCGTAGGGTAACACTTCTCCAAGAGATAATAATCCTTGGATGAGAGTGAGTGAACGAAATGAAGCCAAACGAAAGTCGAGTCGCAGTTGGCGAAGGTCCGGTGCTTGGAAAAATATATCTACATCATATTGATTGATATTCTTTAAAAAAAACGAATGCACATCGGTGGCCAATGTATCAGGTAACGAAGTTAAAAACTCACGTGTGATGATAGTGGGTGTGAGGCCCTGTGGTAAATTTTCAGAATAAGAATATTGGCTAAAGAAATTTTTATGACGCATCCATGCTTTTTCTGTTAGGTGCGAGTCGAGAAGAGGAGAAATCCCAGTAAAATAAAGAAAACAAACTTCATCCCAGTCAGGATCTTTGAATTGTGATTCGGGTAACAGTTGGCCGAGTTTCAGTAAGAATTCATGTTCTTTGGAAACATCATCGTGGAGTTTGAGTTTGTCTTTCAGGGAACTGGAATGAATTTTTTCAGAAAGTAGAGTGTTTGAATTGATATGAATTTGGATTCCAGGAAAAACCTTGGTCAACCGATTTACAAACTCTTCCCACAATTCCACTTTAAAGTTTTGATTTAAAAACTGAATTGATTGGGAGTCTAAATAGACTACCGCAAAACTTGGATTATAGTCCTTTCGGTTCATCATCAATCTATGTTGTATTTTTCTTCCGGGTTACTGATGTTATGTTCTTTGATGTAGATGGCATCAAAGATGGAAATAGAAGTATTTTTGCGTGTATTGGTAACCCATTCTTCAAAAGAGGTTTGTTCCTTTTCTCTAAATAAAAACCCTTGAATCCCTTTTCTGACTGCATCAAGCGGAGTTGGCCTCGTTCCTTCAATATAAACCAAACAATATCGTTTGCGATCATCGCGAAAGACTTCAGAAATTTTTCCGGGACCACCTACTTGAGATAATACGGAAGCTGTGGTTGGATGTGTTTTGAATAATTCAAAAGTGGGAACCCAGTTGACCAAACCCCCATTCAAACGATACCGTGATTCATTTCTTGGACCAGAAGCTACTAGTTTAAAGAAAGATGGATCTTTTAAGGATTTATTTCTGATTTCGGTAAGTTCATTGAAAACTCGGGATTCTTCATCGATCGATGCATTGGCTGGAGAAAATACAATCTCTCGAAATTTAAACTCAGATCCCACCTTCGCCTTGTTTTTGTTATACCATGCTAGGACTTCTTGTTCTGAAGGGAGTGGGGGACTTACTTTAATTTGGAGTAGTTGGCCTTTTTTGATTTGATAAGGCAAATCTTCCAACCAAACATCATAGGGTAAATTAAACTGGGTTTGAACTGACTTTTTAAATTGTTCTAGGTCACTGATCCCTTGTGCTTCCATCCGTTTTTGGATCTCTGCTTCGATCCGTTTTTCATTGACCTGGATGGATTCCTCATCGGCAACATTGTCCACTACTGCTCTATCGATTAAAAAATCGATGACCTGAGCGTGGAGGGATCCTTTTTTTCGGTAGTTAGGAAAGAATCGAGATAGGTTTTTATAACGTTCGATTCCCTCTTCATAATCCAAACTGGAAATGGACTTGGGCCCAACGATGGCCATAACCGCATTTAAGGACTCGTAGGAACTTAAACTTATGAGAGGGGCAAATAGAAGGCTAAAGACAATAACCGGCGCAAAAAACAAAACGAAAACTCGAGATAGTCGTGATCCTTTTTGCATACGGTCGTAAAATTACCCGATGAACGTGGTATGTAAAGCCTTTACTGCATCTTCCGCTTGGTTTTGTTTAATGACGCAGGAAATTTTAATCTCTGATGTGGAAATCATTTCAATATTGATGTTTTTTTCAGCAAGTGATTGGAACATTTTTGCAGCCACACCTACATGTGATTTCATCCCAACACCTACCGCAGAAACGATAGAGATGTTTTCATCGAATTCAGCCTTTCCATTCCCATGATCTTTTGCGTAAGCATCGATGATTGGTTTTGCAGCTGTTAGGTCTTTTTTCGCAATGGTAAAGGAAATGGTATTGATTCCATCTCTCGGTGATGATTGAACAATGACATCTACAATCACATCTTTATTTGCTAATTGGGTAAACAACTCCGCAGCAATCCCCGGTTTGTCTTTTACATCAGCAATGGTCACTCGTGCTTGGTCACCTTTGGCAGTGACTCCACTTACTTTCATTTTTTCCATAATTTTGTCCTCACTCATCACTAAAGTTCCCGGTTTGTCGTGGAAACTGGATCGTACGTGGATGACCACGTTATAGTTCATACCTAATTCCACACTCCGAGAGTGGAGGACTCCAGCACCAAGGCTTGCGAGTTCCAACATTTCTTCGTATGTAATTTGTTTGTGCATCTTTGCTGTTGGAATTTTTCGTGGGTCAGCAGTGTAAACACCATCCACGTCGGTATAAATTTCACATTCATCTGCACCAAGAGCGGCAGCAAGTGCTACAGCAGATGTATCACTTCCCCCACGGCCAAGGGTGACAATGTTTTCGTCTTTATCGATTCCTTGGAAACCGGCAACGATCACCACCTTCCCTTTGTTAAATGCTTCATCGATACGAGAACGATCAATCATTTCGATCTTTCCGTTGGAGAAGTTTCCATCGGTTAAGATTTTTAATTGAGAGCCAGTAAAGGACTGAGCAGGAACTCCTGCTTCATTCAAGGCGATGGCAAGAAGAGCAATCGACACTTGTTCGCCCGTGGAGAGCAACATGTCCATTTCTCGTTTAGGAGGATTTTTAGAAATCTGGTCAGCCAAGTCGACGAGTTCGTCTGTAGTATGTCCCATTGCAGAAACTACAACGGCAACTTTTTGGCCTGCATCGTGGTAACGTTTGATACGTTTGGCCACATTTTGGATTTTAGTGGTGTCACCAACGGAGGTTCCACCGTATTTTTGGACAACGATTTTCGATGACATGGGTTTATGGACAGGGTGCTATGAGCAAATCGGGAATCAAGTAGAATGAATTTTTTTGCAACCAAACACAAGTGCGGGACTCCAATAAGTGTAGGTTTACTTGAATGAATTCTTCTCCCTCTACTGTCGCGCCCATTGTCAAAGAACGGGCCCCGTTACTTTTCCTTATTTTGTTCTTTTTAGTTCAGGCAACTGTCCTCACTGTTTTTACTGTTCCGTTTTCCTGGTCTCTCGTTGGGGTGGCTGTAGGTTCCTATTTTCTTCGGATGTTTGGAATCACTGCGGCCTACCATCGTTACTTTTCCCACGCTTCCTTTAAAACCTCTCGGGTTTTCCAATTTGTTTTGGCTTGGGTTGGGGCGATGTCCATGCAGAAGGGTCCTCTTTGGTGGGCGGCACATCACAGAAATCACCACAAGTATTCTGACACAGAGAAGGACATTCATTCTCCCAGTCGAAAAGGGTTTTGGTACTCTCACATGTTTTGGTTTTTGCGAGATGATTATAATGATTACGAAGCCAAACTCATTCCTGATTTTTATAAGTATCCGGAACTTCGTTTTCTCGATCGTTACCATTGGATCGCCCCGTTAAGTTATGCGGTTTTACTTTATTTGGTCGGCGGTTGGGGATGGCTTGTCTACGGCTACGCAGTTTCTACTTTTTTTCTGGGACATGCTACTTGGACGATTAATTCACTTTCGCATGTGTATGGTTCGGTCCGTTATGATTCTAGGGATACAAGTAAAAACAATCTTTGGCTTGCTCTACTTACCATGGGAGAAGGTTGGCATAACAACCACCACTATTACTGTTCTTCTGCGAACCAAGGTTTCTATTGGTATGAGGTCGATGTTTCGTATTATATTTTAAAAATCTTAAGTTGGTTTGGAATTGTTTGGGATTTGAAAAAACCACCAAAGAAAGTTTTAGAAGAAGGACTTCTTCGTGATCGCGAACAAAAGGAGAAAAAACGTTTGTTACATGGGACTAAACAACCGGCTAAGATAAAAAATAAAGTAGGAGTGCTTTCTACTTAAGAGTTTATACTCCCAATCGTTTACGAATGTCAGCTGGGATACTTTGGATGGAATCGTATCTTTTTTTCTTTCCTCCCGGCAATGACACATAGTAAAACCCATTGATCATTTCTAAAAAGTAATCCTCTCCTTTTTCCCCTAAGGATCTGTTGTCCAGTTCCTTTACCATCTTTTGGTATTTGGAAGGAAGGAGATTCCAATTCATATAATTGGTAACCACTCCTTGGTCGTTGACAGTATAGGCTCCGTCTTGGTGTAGGATTTTGGTTCCATTATAATCAAAAACTTCCATCACCTTAAGATTTGTGTCTTTTGCCGACTTAGAATCTTTTTTGGATTTCCCAGCGGACGGATTGGATGGGTCATCTGAACCAGATCCTTGTTTTGATTTTACATTAGCAGGTGTTTCTTTTTTTCTAAGTTTTCCAAATAGAAGTAGGAAAACACCAGCAAACATTAGTGATGCGAATAAAAAAATTTCTGTAGTGGATAAATCAAATAAGTAACGCCACATAACTATTTGAAACTTGTGCCAATTGCCTTACAGGAACCAGGAACATACCCTTCTGTGTTCCAGGTAACACAATCAATGAGTTCAATGGCTCGAAAACAAAGTTTCAGATCATCAATTTTGACTCTTCCGAGTAGTAGTGCTCCTGGAAGTTTGTTTGTGCCACAAGCTGAATTTTTCAGAGCATAGGTTTCAAATGTCTTTTGGTTTCCTTCTTGTGCAGAATAAAACAAGTCATCTCGATTTTGGATGCAATGGAAAGATAATCCGGCGAAGAGGAGTGCAATTCCTATCCTTCGAAACAACAACTTCATTTTTTTAGTTTGATCCGAGAGACTTCCCGAACGGGAATAGGAAGTTTTCCAAACGCACTATCCACTTCCACCGTACCGTAAATTTCGAACTCCGCCTCTTCTCCGCGTTTTGCTGCTTCGGAGAGTTGTCTTGCCAAAAGTAAAAGTTTCGGAAGGATCGATTGTTTTTGTTCGGGAATGAGTTTCAGAACCACTGTGGAAGTTGCCTTTGGTTCCACTTCTAAAGGAGTTTCGTTTTGGAGTTTTCCAATGTATTCTTTTCCATTTGCAGTGATGAGTTGGATTTCCAAATCAAATTTATAAATACTCACCTTAGTTTCGTTAGGATTTTCTACCGACACTTGCGGGTACAAATCCACCAAAGGAATGATGGGAAAGTTTGGATTCGGTTTTAGGTCCACACGAACATCCACCAAATCAAACTTACACGCTTTTAAACTTTCTAAATTCTTTTTTGTATCACTCAAACAATGAGTAAACGATGCAAAAGATAAAAAAGTGAATAAAAATAAAATTCTACGGACCAAATACTACCTTCCCATCGGTCATATTTTGTTTATAAAACTCTAAACCTTCTTTATATTCCTCAAACTTAAAACGTTTGTTGATTTTTGTTTGGAAAACGGTTTTTAAAAACTTTTGTGCATCTTTGGCCTGTTTTTGAAATTCTTCTAAACCAATTTCATAGATCCAAGAAGATAACCAAAATCCTTCTATCTTTTTGTTTTGAAACAACATGATACCAGCATTGACCGAAAATGGTTTTTCTGATAAAGCACCATAACATACAATTTTAGAACCATAAGGCATACATTCTACAAGAGACTGTGCTGTTTCTCCTGCAACTGCGTCAATCGCATAGGTTGCGTTTAATTTTTTAGAAATTTTATATAAATCTTTTTGGTAGTTGGGAGAAGAGGAGTTGAGAATATTTTCTGCACCAATAGCCAAAAGATTATCCTCTTGTTCTTTTTTTCGTACAACATTGATTAGTGGGATTCCACGTTCTTTACAAAGTCGCACTACCATTTTACCCAGAGCACTGGCAGCGGCAGTTTGGATCATCGCCGGATGACCCTCTTTTGAGCAACGAGAGACCATTGCCCAAGCAGTCATTGGGTTTACAAAAAAACTAGATCCTTCGTCAAGAGTCACTCCATCCACTAACGGCAAACAGTTGTCTTCGGTAGTGATCATGTACTCGGCCCAGGATCCATCATTTTGCGGAGCCACACAGGAGACATTCATTCCCACTTTCAGCGTTTTGATCGCACTTCCTACGGTATCTACAATCCCACTGGCTTCAAATCCCGCTGACACCGGTGCTTTTTTTTTGAAACCATAGAGTCCACGAATGAACATGAGGTCGGAAGGATTGATGGGAGAAAGATGGATTTTGATCCTAACTTCGTTTTCCTTTGGTGTGGGAATTTCTTTTTCCCTAAGTTCTAACTGAGGTTCGGATTCGTCGTATTTTAGGATGGTGACTGCTTTCATCTCATCCCATTCAGTCATTTAAAATCTGCTTGCCAACTCTTTCTTTCGAAGGAAGAATTTTAAGTCTGCCGTGAAATCAAAAAAGTTATCGAAGGAAGCCCTAACAGGAATCGTTTTTTTTTCTATTTTGGTCTTTGCTTTTTTCACCACCGTCATTGAACCGGATCGGCCTGCCAAAAAATATCCTTATAGGTTATCCCTTTTTTATTCTAGAATTGATGGAATCAAAGAAGGCACAGAGGTCCGAATTTTAGGAATTCAAAAAGGATATGTGGCCCATATTGATTCCAGACCTCTTCTCGATGTACCGGATCGCCGTTTTTTAGACCATAACATGGATCATGCGATAGAGCTTCATATTGCCTTAGAAGATCCCTTAACTCTTTGGGACAATTATGAAGTGGATTTTCAAACCATCACTTTGTTTTCGGGAAGGATCATCAATATCAATCCAGGTAGTTCTGATGGGAAACGTCCCTTTTTCAAACCTACATTTCGTGAAGGGGAAAAAAGTCCTGATTATTTACCCTCGGCTCGGTATTTTGATGATTTTTTTAAGGCAACCTTGGTAACTATGGAAGAAAATCGATCGGACCTTCGGCAAATCACCTTGGATTTTCGTTCGATCACCGATAAATTAAATCATACAGAAGGCACAATTCCCAAATTAATAGGTGATACAGAAATGTATGATGAACTTCTTGCGACAATTCAGGACGCAGAATCTATAGGAAAAGAAGGAAGGCGATATATGGAAAGTTCCAGGAATTTGGAGAACACCATGCCGATTCCTTTTTTGATTACAGCATCGTATTACGGACGTACAACGCCAATTACGGGAAGAAGGATTGGACCACAAAACTAATGAAAGTTGCAATTATACATGACTGGCTTACCGGTATGCGCGGTGGAGAATTAGTTCTCGATAGTTTATTAAAAGCGTTTCCGGAAGCGGATTTATTTACTCTTTTTTATTCCAAAGGAAAACTAAATGAAAGGATTGAAAGTCGTAAAATCACAACGGCTTTTACGAACAATCTTCCCTTTAAAGAAAAATACTATCGTTATTATTTGCCGGTATTTCCCACAGCCATTGAATCTTTGGATCTCAAAGGATATGATGTGGTGATTAGTTCCTCACATTGTGTGGCCAAAGGGGTCATCCCTCATCCCGACACTTTTCATTTGAGTTATATCCATAGCCCCATGCGTTATGTCTGGGATATGTATTATGATTATTTTCCTAATCGGAAAGGTTTTAAGTTTTTTTTATTACAATCCATTGCTAACTACCTTCGTACTTGGGATGCGGCCTCTGCCAACCGCGTGGATTATTTTACATGTAACTCGCATTTTGTGGGAAGGCGTATCCAAAAGTATTATAGACGTGATTATAAAATTGTTTATCCCCCTTGTTTGCCGCAGGATTTCCGAGTCCATGATAACTCCAAAGACGATTATTATTTAATGGTCTCGGCCTTTGCTCCTTACAAAAAAATTGACCTAGCGATCGAAGCTTTTCGTGAGAATGGAAAACCACTCATCCTTGTCGGTGGAGGTCAGGAAGAAGGGAAACTTGTTAAAAATTTACCGAAAAACATCCTATGGAAAAAAGGCCTACCCCGCACGGAAGTCGTGGAACTTTACAAAAAGGCCCGTGGCTTTATCTTTCCTGGTATGGAAGACTTCGGGATCACACCGGTGGAGTCCCAGGCCTATGCCACTCCGGTCATTGCTTATGGCAAGGGCGGAGCTTTGGAGTCGGTCAATGAGGACAGAACGGGGGTATTTTTCAAAGAACAGACCGTAAAATCCTTAAATGAGGCCATCCAAAGGGCAGAAAAGATCCATTTCAAACGCGGAGATTTCCAAAATTCCATCAATCGATTTACGGAAGAAAAATTCGTAAGCGAAATTCGAAAGGTAGTCGATAGACATAAGTAGAAATCTCTGAAGGGGGATCTCCTGGTCATTTTACATCGACTCAAAGGTGCGGAATTTGTTCTCAATGCAGATTTGATTGAGACCATTGAAGCAAATCCAGATACGATCATTACTCTTGTGAATGAGAAGAAATTCATTGTACAAGAGCCCGTCGCGGAAGTTGTGGAAAAAGTGGTGTCCTACAAAACTAGGATCCATGGTCTCCCCCGAGTCATAGAGAAGGCCAAGGAAACATAAGAAATGGATATAGCTACAGTCATTGGTTTGGCCCTTGGAGTGGCCTTGATGTTACTTGGGGTGGTTTCGGGGGGTCTTGCCTTAACCGACCTAATCGATATTCCCTCGGTCATGATTACATTTGGTGGTGCGGCAGCCGCTACGATCATTTCCTTCCCTTGGACTTCCACCATTGGAGTGGGGGCAGTGACAAAGAAAGCCTTTCAAAATCCACCCTCCGACCTTCCTGGTCTCATTACTACACTAGTTAGTTTTTCCGAAAAGGCAAGAAGGGAAGGTCTACTCGCTTTAGAAGATGATATCAATGAACTTCCTGAAGAATTTTTAAAGAAGGGAATCCAACTCGTTGTGGATGGAACAGACCCAGAACTTGTTCGAAATATTATGGAAACCGAAATTGGGAACACGGCCACAAGGCATGCTTACGGCCGTTCTTGGTGGGATGCTTACGCTGGTTTTGCGCCAGGGTTCGGGATGCTTGGGACCCTTGTGGGTCTTGTAGGGATGTTAAAGAACTTAGGTGGTGGGGATGCCAGTGCGATTGGACAAGGTATGGCGACTGCCCTTATTACAACTCTATACGGATCGTTAGCGCAGAACTTATTTGCAGCACCGGTTGTAAGAAAACTAACTAGACGATCGGAAGATGAACTTGTGATCAAACAAGTGATGGTGGAAGGAACATTGTCCATTCAATCAGGGGACAACCCACGGATTGTTAAAGAGAAGTTGGCGAGTTTCTTAACTCCTGCAGAAAGAACTGCACTTAAAGACGACGGAGATTAATATCTAAACCATGGCTTCTAAGAAAGAAAAATGTCCTGAGTGTATCCAAAAAGTTCCCGAGTTCATGGCAACTTACGGGGACATGGTAACACTTCTTCTTTGTTTCTTTATCCTTTTGTATACAACGGGTAAAACAGATGCAAAGGAGATGCAGATCATTTTATCTGCATTCAAATCCACAACAGGATTTTTTACTGGGGGGCAAACTCTTTCCAAGGGTTCTTTGGAAGAAATGGGAATGCAGATTGAATCTCTTCCTTCCCAAGTGGTGGGACGTAACCTTTCCAAAGCAAAAAAAGATGCCCATGAAGTTTTTAAACCAGAAGTAGAAGCGGGAAAAGTTCGCATTTCTGAAAATGAAAGAGGACTTGTGATCTCGCTCGTTGGTGCTGATTATTTTTATCCCGGTTCAGCGATCCTAACACCAACCATTCGAGAAACATTACGGAAAGCGGCGGGTCTGATCAAAGGACTCGAACGTTTTGTTCGTGTGGAAGGACATAGTGATGATGATGCCGTCAATCCTGTGAACCGTCCTGGAAGAGAAGAAAGAGAATATATCAATAACTGGGATTTGGCGGGAGCTAGGGCAGTCAATGCTACCGTTTTTATGATCAATTCAGAAGAAATTGAGCCAAGTTGGTTCCAAGCTGTAAGTTTTGGATCCTACAGACCTCTTGTATTAGAAAATGAAGGTACACCGGAAGCTAAGGCTTTCAACCGTAGAGTGGATATCATCATCCTAACCGAGAAGTCTACCAAACGGGCACCAGGAGAAAGTAAATACGGACTCCCTGACACTCGTTTGCCGAACACTGAAACAAATGTAGAAGGAGAATTTTAACATGGGTGACCGTGAAGTAGATGAAGAAGAAGGTGGGTTAGCCGAAGGTAGTTCCGCCTCCGCAGGGATGTCCCCCATTGTAAAATGGTTATTGTACATTGCTGCTGCCATTTTCGGGATTATCATTGTAACCGTTATATCGATGTTTGTTGCTCAAAAGACGGCAACAAGTGTGTTCAAACAACAAAAGAATATCTCTCTTGTGAAAGCTCCCCCTCCTTTGGAAGTTTACACATTTCAAGAAGAATTTAGAGTGAATACTTCTGATGTTGGTGAATCACATTTTGTTAAGTTGAAGATGTCTCTTGGATTTGAATCCGGTCAACCGGCACTTTCTGCGGAACTTGCGGCACGTGTGGCTCAAATGCAAAACATCATCAACTTAGTCATTGCAAGGAAAACAAAAGACGATTTAAAATCCATTACCAACCAATTGGATTTACGTGAGGAAATCAAAGCCCACTTAAATCACATTTTAACTAATGGAAAAATCAAAGAGGTTTACTTTACCGAGTTCTTGGTAAACTAGGACTATGTCCGACCAAATTCTCGGTGTGATCCCTGCTCGCTTCGCGAGCACAAGGCTTCCCGGAAAACCACTGGCCCTCATTGGAACCAAACCAATGATCCAGTGGACCTACCACCACGCTTCCCTATCTAAATCTTTCCACCGTTTGGTGGTCGCCACTGATGACAAAAGAATCCATGATGTGGTTTTGGGTTTTGGTGGAGAGTCTGTTTTAACAAGCCCCGATCATCCTACTGGCACTGACAGGATCATTGAAGTTGCAGAAAAGTATCCGAACTACGGAATCATTGTGAATATCCAAGGGGATGAGCCAGGCATGGAAGCCGTCCTCATTGATGGAGTTGTGGATTTAAAAACAAAACATAGAAATTGGGAAATGGCTACGGCAGCTGTTCCCTTTAGCACATCAGAAGACCCAAAAGACCCTAACAAAGTAAAGGTGGTCTTTGATACAAACGGACGAGCAAACTATTTTTCTCGTTCGCCTATCCCTGCCTCTTTTAAAGCTGATGCTAAGTATTTTAGACATTTAGGAATCTATGCTTATGAACGGGAATTTTTAATGAATTATAACCACTTGCCGGCTTCCGATTGGGAGACGGCAGAGTCACTGGAACAACTCCGCGCCTTGCAGAACGGCTCCACGATTGGGGTTTATCTTTCTGATAAAGCCAACCTGGGTGTGGATTCGCCGGCTGACTTAGAAGTTGTGATCGCAGAATTTAAACGGAAAGGTTTGATTTAAAATCGCGATCAAACCCTTTTTCGATTTAAACTACCCTTTCGTTATTTCTCATCCCTCGCGAGATATAATCATACAAAAATTCACCAGTGATGACACCAGGAACAATGACCTTTTGTGCTCCATCACTCACTAGTTTTTTTGCTTCTCCCGGTTCATCACTTGTTAAAATGATTTTTGCATTGGGTGCTAGTTTGCTAAGAGTGGAAAGCAAACGGTTGTTATTGGTTCCTTTCAAAAAGGAATCAGAGATGGTACAAATGACCATCGAGGCATCATGAAGTCCAATATGAGATAAAGAATCCGGATGAGCAAGGTCAGCATAAGCCCACTGGAAACCTTTGTTTGTGAGTTCCTCTTTAAAGGCAGGATTGTAGTCCGCAATGATGATCCGTTTGATGAGCGATGGCGATAAATCTTCTAAATATTCCACAAAAGCACGAGCAATGCGAAAGTATCCAAGGACAATGATATCTCGCACCATTCCATCTCCATGTCCCCCATGACCGGCCTTATCATCTTTGGATGATTCTTCGGTTTGGTCAGAGATTCCGACACGCGCAAGAAGTCTTTCAAAGGTAGCAGCAATATCATGATTGAACATGATGATGTATGTGGATAAAACCGAAGCGATGATGGTAGAAGTAAGAATCACTGCTTGAAGTTTTGGAGTGATGTGTTCAAATCCAGCACCTAACGCCAAAATAACGAGAGAGAATTCTGAAATCTGTGCTAGGTTTAGGGCAGTGAGAAAGCCATTGCGAACCCCTTTGTTGAGTTTAATGATGACAGGGGCAATGGTAATCATCCTAACAAACAACATAAGGGCGATGATTGCCGCAGAGAGTCCTATCACTTCTAAACTAGGAAGGGGAACTTTTAGTCCCAGAGCGACAAAGAACAACGTAACAAAGAAGTCTCGAATTCCGATGAGTTTGGAAATCACGTCGGCCCCATAAGGGAAGGCCGCAATACTCATACCGGCGACGAGAGCACCCATTTCTTTAGAAAGTCCAGCTTCACCTGCAATCCCGCAGACAAGAAAACACCACATAATTGATGTTAAAAGAATTAATTCTGGGCTACTGGCGCAGGCCTTGTATAACTTTGCGAGAACATAACGGCTGACACTAAAACTAAATGCGATTAGTAAAACAATGATTCCAACAGAAGTCAGAATCTTTAAAATCTCTGGATTGTTTAGGTTGGGCTGTACTCCCATAAACAAAATAGCCCAGATGTCCTGAAATACCAAAACTCCAACGGTTAACTTTCCCGAGAGAGTGTTGATTTCCACTTTGTCTTGTAAGAGTTTGACAACGATCAGCGTGGAACTTAAAGAGAGAGCCACTGCAATGTAGAGAAGGTCAAATTTTTCCGAACCAATAGAGAGTCCAAAAAAAGGAAACACGGAATAAACAAAGGCAACAGAAAGTGTGAATTGGAGGATACCCAAGGTAAACATGGCCTTACCCATTTTAGCAAGTTCCGCTAAATTGATTTCCAGACCAATGATGAATAACAAAAGGATGAGTCCAATCTCCGAAATAAGTTCAATACTTGCTTCGTTGGTAACAAAGCCGAACCCCATTTCCTTACCAAGCATAGCTCCACCGATAATATAACCTAAAATTAACGGCTGTTTGAGGACTCTGGCAATGTGACTTAAGACTGTTGCGAAAATAATACTGAGACCAATGTCTTGTAGTAGTGACTCTTCCCCGTGCATAGAAACCTTCTTTATGGAAAAGTTTAGAGATTCATTGAGTAGTGAAAGTCGTTTTTTTTTCTGAATAATAAAACGGACTAAGGAAGGGAAGAAATTTGCAAAATAGAAGCCGTTGCTGCTTGGAAATGGGCAATGGCTACATGATGATCGTACAAAGCCTTAATTTCACGGACTGCTGCTTCTGCACTTGTCTGTTCTCTAATATTCACAAATAGTAGTGTTGAGTCACCAAGGGTAAATCGTTCTCGTTCCATCTCTTCTAACTTTCGCGCTAATTCGACTTCATTTTGCGTAACAGTAACACGTTTTGCCGAAGCAATCACCTCAGAAATGGAATCTTGTACTTCGGTTTTGATTTTATCTTTTGAGAATTGTAATTCCTGATCGAGTTGAGCTATCTTTGCTTCGGCAGCACCGATTATCCCTCTTGGGCGTTTAGTTTGGATAGGTAGGTTGAGAACAAGAGATGCTTCTAGTTCTGGTTTGGCTCTTGTGATAGAACCTGGTCCAAAGTCTTGAGATCCGGCAACTACCAAATCCACTTGTGGTTTCAGAGCATTGTAACCCATGTCTTGGTCGACACGAACTTTGTCTCGTTTGAATTCAAAGTCTTGTAATTCTGGTCTATACTTCCAAGCGAGTTTGATACTTTTTTCCAGTTCGAGTTTTTTATACTCAATGGGTTTGGGAAATCCTATGGGAAGCCTGTCTGTAGTAGGAAGGATTAAATTTCCATCAGTGGCACGCAGAAATAAAGATAAGTCGATGGCGGCTTTTTGCATTTCTCGTTCCGCAGAAACAAATTGAGACTCTCTTTGTAAAATAGCACGATCGTTTTCTGTTCCTTCCATTTTGGGAATGTCACCTAACTTGATTCTTTGTGTGATTTGGTCTTGTCTACTTTTCGCTATGGCTAACAAGTCTTTGTTAACTAGATACTCTTGGCCACTCGATACCCATTTCCAATAACGTTTCGTTGCTTCTTTGATGACTTCAATTTTTAATTTTTGAATGGAGAGTTCTGCAAGCCTTCGGTCAAGATCTGCTTTTTTGATATCGGCTCTGTTTTTATCAATCTCTCGGTTGCGCATCAGGGGAAAGATGGCACCTGCTCTTACCTCTCCGTAGTCATTGGTTTCTCTTTTGCCATCATAGACCGGAAACTTTCCCCGCCCGATTCGGTAACCTGCAAAAAAGGAGGTTCCCCCCAGTGGTGTTGGTTTTTCAAAAACGGCATCGGTTGCATTGTTTGTATAATAACCCATTGGTTTTGTGGTTCCCATGGATTTGAATTGTAGATCAAAAGCACCTTCGGCCGCTAAGTAATTGTATTCGGCTTCTGATAAAAGTTTTTCTGCCGCAAGGACAAGGGGATACGATTTTTCTACAGACCGAAGAAGTTCTTCTAAGGTGAGAACTCCTGGTTGTTGGTTGATATAATCTTGTGAATAGATATTAGGGCCATGTAGAGATTCAAAAGGATCACGTGTAGGATCTGCTTCGAGGACGAAGGAAAAGAACATTCCAAAAGGACAAAGGAAGGCGAATAGAGATTGTTTTAACTTTGGGATCATTTGACTTTGTCTCCACTTCCAGTTTCATCTAACAGAGATTTGATTTCTGGATCATCCATGGGAAGGTTTGGTGGAAAGTCATTGAACCTTCTCCAAAGTTCGTAACCAACACTCACACGGTTGAGAAAGATCCAACCTTTGGCTCGGACACCTTGCCTTAAGTAACGACTCGACGGCCATTGCCTATCTTCTCTATCAGGAATGACAAGGACTCTAAAATTTCCAGATCCACTGTCTGTGATATCCACTAGTTTGACAATGCCTCCGAATGTTCCGACGGCAGTCTCAGGCCATCCACTGATTTGTAATACAGGATAACCTTGGAATTGTAAACGTACCTTTCTACCTTCCCCAACGAGCGGTATATCGTTGCCGGAAATAAAAAGTTCGATGGCCTTGTCTTCGGAATCTGGAACAAGAATGGCAACTCCATCTCCTTCTTTCACTTGTTGTGTGTCGGGATTGACCAATATTCTCATAATGGTTCCATCTCTCGGCGCAAATACTTCTTGGGTTTCTTGTCTGGATAATCTTGCTTCTAGTTTTGGTAAGTCTTCTAATACACGAGCCACTTCCGATTGGGCCGATGCTAGAGAAGCTTTGGCATCATTGATGGAAGCATCAGCATCTTGTGACACTTTGCCTGAATCACTGTACAACGCTCGTTCCTCTTTCACTGCGGCATCATAAGCAGACTTTGCACGATCAAGTCCTGTTTCTGAGTTTGTATGTTCCAGTTCCGCAAGTTCTAAGGTTCGTTTGGAAGTAAGACCTTTTTCCCATAATTGTTTTTGGCGATCTAAATTCAGATTGGCTGTTCTTAAAGCGGCTTTTGCAGCATCTACTGCTTGTTCGCTGGCTCGCACTCGATCCTTTGCCATCATCCTTCTAGAGTCTGCTGCATTCACAGCACTTCCCCTTGAGGATCGTAAACTAATGATTCGTGAACGAATATTATCCTCTCTCGATCTCGCAGCCTCTAATCGTTGTAAGAGGGCATTTTTTTCTTCTCGAATCCGATTGATAAAGTTGGGGTCGTTGTCCGAGATATCAATGATCGGATCTCCTTTTTTGACTCGAGTTCCTTCATGTACATGCCATTTGACAACACGGCCAGCAATGGGAGATTCAATGAGTTGTTGGCGATCCAAGGGAGCATAGGCGACCACCCTTCCAAATCCCATGGTTGTTTGTTGCCAGGGAACATATAAAAGGATAAGAACACTTAAGAAAAATATAATGGTGAGAATGTATGCAAGACTTTGTGCAGGCAAAGCCGTTTGTACCAATCGATACGAAGGTAGATTTTTATAAAGTTTCCATTTCTGTGACATATCGGTTTTCATATAATAACTTTACGAGTTTACCTTTAGGGAATGGGTATCGTTTTCTAAACGTAAAACTTGGTCCATTTGGGAAAGAATACTTGGTGATTTGGAAACAACAAGTAGAGTCCACTCCCTATTTTTTTGTAACAATACTTTGAGAGATGCCGAAAGAATTTGTGGTGGTAGTTGGTCTAAAATTCCATCGATTAACAAGAGTTTTGGTTTCCCAACGATGGCCCGGGCTAAAGAAAGAATGGTGGTTTGGGTCGTATCAAAAGGATGACCAAATGTTAAAAGTGGAGTATGGATTCCATTTGGTAAAGATTGGATTGTTTCCCAGATTCCAAGATCTAATAAAAGTTCTCTGATCTCAATGAGTGGTATTTCTTCTCGTCCTACCCGGATGTTTTCTAAGATGGTTCCTTCAAAGATTTCATTTCCTCGAACTAAAAAAGTAACAGAGTGGATTTGTTCTTTGGAAACTTCATGGATGTTCTGGTGATTGTATTCCACAATACCGGATGAAGGTTCTCTGAGACCACATAACAAATCTAAAAGAATCTGTGCATCGTAAGCGGTATTGGAAGAGACTCCAATGGATTTTCCTGCTGGAATTTTCAGTTGGAATTGGCTGAAGATTTTGTGGCCATTGGTTAACGAATAACCAATTCCTGATAATTGCGCCTGGATTGGGCCTTCGGGAATTTCAAATTCAACTGTTTTTACTGGGATGGTAGGTAGGTTGAATACTGAATTGATTTTGTCAACGGCTGCAATCAAACTATAAAAACTATCCAGCTGTTTTCCAAATTTGGAGATATCGCTGAGTACTTTGGCAATGACAAGTTCTGCTGCCACGAGTTGTCCAATCGTAAGTTGTCTATGGATGACTAAATATCCACCTAATCCAAGTACGATGGCACTAGCTAAAGCCTGGATTCCTACAAGGCCAATGATTTGCCGGATGTAATTGAAAAAGTATTTTTTTCTGGCATATAAGTAGTCTCGAATAAGAGAATCGGCTTTGTCCAAGGCGAAATTGGATCCAAAGGTAGAGTGGAAGAGGGCAGAATGTCTGGATATTTCTTCTAACCAAGCAGCCACTTTGTATTTTTCTTTTGAAATTTTGATATAGTTTTCTGCAGCGGGTTTTCCCAATCGATAGATGACCCAATACCCACCGAAGAGTAAAATGATAAAGGAAAACACAATAAAGATAGGGTGATAAAAAGAAATCAGGATAAAACCAATTACAGTGGTCAATACAACCGAAAGTCCATCAACTAACAAGGAATGGATGGATTTTTGGATGGTCATTGTATCAAAGAATCGATTCACAAGTTCGGGGTTGTGGTGTTTATCTAAGACATCTTGGCGAATTTTGGGAAATTTCACCGCAAACTCAGTGGCAATTCTCACAAAAACACGTCGTTGCAAAATCTCCACTACGTAGATTTGGATTGTCTGCATGGCACCAGCAAACCCTAAGAAAAATACAACTAACAATGTTAATATGATGACTGGTTGGATCATCACACCAAAAGCCACAATGTTGACAAGGGATGATGTGGCAACAGGAACCACTAACGATAAAATCCCAATTCCGATTCCATAAATAAACACAATCCAAATGTCTTTGGATTCCATTCGAATTAGATGTAAAATTTGTTTTAAAGCATTGGTAACGGAAGAATGTGATTTTGATGTTTCTTTGTTTGTTGAAAATGGGAAGGTCGGTTCGGCAATGATCCAATCAGTGTAATCTTTGTTTGATTTGATTCCGATGAGTTTTAATAATTCTTTTTCAGAATACCATTCCTCTTCCGCATCAAACCGATGTAGTGGTTTGACTAGATAGGAGGATGTTTGGTAACTCAGGATGGCATAAAGTTCTGGTAAACTTCCACCTTCACCTCTCGCCTGGAAGACAAAGGGTGCATCTTGCGTGGTATAATATCTTATGTCTTGTAATGTTTTTTGAACAATATTTAAACGAATTTGGTATTGGTGGGAAGCAGCAAATAGAAAATCATAAAAAATTTCCTTTGTTAGCTGGTAATATCTACTACGAAGAGACCGAAATCCCTCAATCATTTCACTTGGAACAGAATGGATGTGCAATGATTCGGATAAAAAATCCAAAACTGATTTTGCCAAATCTTCATGGGAAGAAAGCCGTATGGAATGAGATTCTTCTTTGGGTTTGAAGAGTTGGTTCTTGAAATGAAATACCAACAAATGTAAGAATTTTAACATGCGAATTGTGATTCGAACCTTAGACTCCACTTGACAAAACTTAGTTCAGGATTTTCTATTTTCAACTAGAGGTTCCTATGAAAATTTTTAATTCTATTTTGGTACTAATCGCACTCTGTTTCTCCACTGGACTCTTTGCACAAGAAAATTGCATATATGAATACGACCCATCGCAAACCTCTTTAGAGTGGACAGCGTTCAAATTTACAGAGAAAACAGGTGTTAAAGGAAAGTTCGATTCGATCAAAGTAGTCGGCAAACAAAAAGACAAATCAAAGTTTGGTGCGGTAAACTCTTTACAATTCCAAATTGATTCTTCTTCCGTCAACTCAGGTGTACCAGATCGGGATGGAAAAATTAAAAAATTCTTTTTTGGTTCTGTGAAAGGAAATAAAAAAATCTCAGGAACCTTTTCAGAGATCACTGCTGGGGAAACAGGGACTGCAAAATTAAATTTGCGATTGGGAAATTCTAAAGTATCGGTACCAGTGAACTTTGTTTGGAAAGATGATGCAGTAGAAGTTACAGGGACTGTGGATGTAGTAACTCTTGGCTTGCAATCAGGACTCGGTAAATTAAATGCAGAATGTAATGATTTACACAAAGGTTCTGATGGGGTAAGTAAACTTTGGCCTACTGTTGATGTTAAAGTAGTTTCAACGCTAAAGAAAATCTGTAAATAGTTTTAGATTTCAGAATCGCTGCATAGATTTATATGTGGCGATGTGTTGGCTTGTGTATTCCGAAATTATATGATTTTGCGTTTTTAGATTCATATTGGAAATTCGGTCTTATATTTTTCTTTTGAATCTATAGAACATTAACCTTTAATAAATCAGATAGGAAAAGGATACCAATGAGTAAAGAAATCGAAACATACAACAAGACCCAATCTCCGTCGGAAAGAGAAATTTGTAATGTTCTCTATGAGGAAATCGATTTGCATTTATCAAAAGCAGAGAAGAAAATTTGGCATGCACATCCTGTTTGGTTTCTGGATGGAAATCCCATTGTTGGCTATAGCAAACTAAAGAGTTGCATTCGTCTTCTCTTTTGGAGTGGGCAAACTTTTGAAGAGAAAGGGTTAGAACCTGAGGGGAGTTTTAAAGCAGCAGAAGTTCGTTATACGGATGTCAGCCAAATCAATAAAAAAGACTTAAAACGTTGGCTCGGCCAAGCAAAGAAAATCCAATGGGACTATAAAAATATTGTGAAACGAAAGGGTGTTTTAGAAAGACTAAAATAAAGACGTTTAACTTTTTACCCTTTGACTATTTATGCAAGAAACCCCATGGTTATGAGGTAAAAACAGTCAAACGGAACATTCAAACTTTTATAATGATAAAAAAGTTAGGCCACATGTTTGAATCGTGTTCACGCCCTTAACAACATCCCTCAAAAGGCAAATTTATTTTGTAACTCCGCGTTTATACGCATTACGTTTATTCCCCATATTCTGAAGTTTAAGCGCATTGCGTATATTCGCTGTTGTTATTTTGAAGCTTGACAGATGATAAGAAAAATTCTCTAGGAACCTTTCTTCCCTATATCCATTCCGATGTTTTTAAATACAAACTTGAGGAACGCTTCGTAATCGCTCCAATCCACGCGCCAGCGATAGAAGCGGAAATCCTTTCGCAGAAGCGAAAGATTGGAGCGAATAGCGCGGTCGTGATTGAAAAAAGTTTAATCATCTAACCGAAGTGAGGCGCATAAGAGAATTTAACCTGGGTTTTTTAAGGCAGGCATCACCACTTGGTCAATGAGTGCGATAAACAGTGTTTTGTCGGGAGGTTTTCGTTCGATAAGCGCGCGGTAAGTTGCCATCGAGTTTAGCACTTTACAAACAAGATTTACATTTGCTTTTTTAGAAATTTCTCCGCGATCCATGGCTCTTTGGATAAGTGTTCGGTTCATTTCAGTCCAAGGTCCAAAAATTTCAGTGATTCCTTTTTTTTCGATTTCTTCATCCAACCAAAATGTCCCTAAGCCTCCGAGTACTCGAAGTTTTGCGTTGGCTTCTTCCATCGAATGGGGTTTGAGGATAGCTAAAAAATCATTTCTAAGAGAACCTGTATCGGGAATTTTTTCGAGTTCTAACTGGTTACGATTCATCCATATCAAAGCGTCTTTGACAAGTTTGACTTTGGACGGCCAACGTCTGTAACAAGCTGCCTTTCCTGTACCAACTTTGATGGCGATTTTGTCCATCGTCATTCCATCAAACCCTTCTTCAGCAAGCATCTCAATAGTTGCTTTGAGAATGGAGGCATCCAGAGAGGGATCTCGTTTCCTCCCTAGTACCGGTGTTTGAGTGGCTTTTTTCGGAACTGTTTCTCTTTTTTTCTTTTCCATTCGGATCTGATTATAACATACAAAATGATTTCGAAATCACAGGGAACTATCTTTTTACCAATTTTTTTATTGACCAAAGAATTCCATATTTCCAATGTCCAAATACGAGACTTATTAGTTCCGATACTATAAAGTTCCGTAAATGTACGTGGATCAAATTGAGTTCGGGCTATAGGCAAGATTTGAGTAGGAGTAAAAAGATGGAATCAATGAATACACGCATTGCTCTCGTGACTGGGGCAAACCAAGGGATAGGGTTTCAAGTCGCTAAAGAATTGGCAGGTAAGGGAATGAAAGTCCTTCTCGGTTCACGCGACAAAAAAAGAGGGGAAACGGCGGCAAAAGAAATCGGGAATGGAACTGTCGCCATTCAATTGGATGTCACAGACCGGCAGTCGATCGCCGATGCGAGTGCGAGCATTCAGAAACAATTTGGTCGCCTTGATGTTTTGGTAAACAATGCAGGAATTTCCAATACCAGGATGCAAAAACTGGGTTTATCCATGCACGAGTACATGGCATCGACTCGGGCAAGTTTAACTTCGATTGATGAAATGCGAGTTGTTTGGGATACCAATGTGTTTGGAGTCCTTGCCGTATACCAGGCGATGTTGCCTCTGCTTCGGGAATCCAAAGATGCTCGTATCGTCAATGTATCTAGTACATTAGGTTCCCTCAGTTTAAATTCTGACCCTAACTCAGGTTATAGTTCCTTTTACAATCCTGTTTATGCGGCATCAAAAACAGCACTCAATGGAATCACTCTTTCGATGATGTTGGAATTGAAAGATACAACAATTAAGGTGAATTTGGTATCTCCTGGATTTACCAAATCGGCCCTAACCAATTTTGAAGGGTTTGAAAGTCTTGAGGATGGAGCACGGGAAGTGGTGAGGGTAGCCGCACTTGGACCAGAGGGAGCAACCGGTACCTTTACGACTTGGGATAATGTTCCTGTTCCTTGGTAGGAGGAAGCGAGGTATCGTTAAAATGAACCTAACTCCTGCTACCAAGGGTGTTAAGTTTTCGGCATCTTCTCAAATTTCGGAAGGGCAGGATCCAGATGGTCCCAAGGGAATCCACGCAGAGTGTATGTTGCCACTTGTGGTTTGTAACGACTGGGATCATCAAGACTTGCTGCGTGCACTGTGAACAGGGTTGGCATGGCAGCGAACGTCATATAGACGGGAGATCCACATTTGGGGCAAAAACTACTTGTCTTTGTATTGCCACTGTCCCCAATCATATCAAAATGTGTTGCCTCTCCTTCGAGTATTACCGCAGCGCGAGAGGGAAAGGTTAGATAAGATCCATGTCCTGTTCCACTCATTCGTTGGCAGTCTTTGCATTGGCAATCATTCATAAAGATTGGTTCATCAGAAATGTTGTAACGAATGGCACCGCAAGCGCATCCGCCAGAATAAGATAGATTCATATTAACTCTCCATAAATAAGTTTTAGAAACATGCTCTCCTTAAGATGAGATTGCATTTAAGTGACCGGTAGGTGGTGGGCAAGAGGAAAACCCGATTCCAGGTATGTTTTGAGATTAGAGAGAACACTTGGCCAACCTGAAGAGATTCCCGCAAACATTTGGGGATCTAGATCTTCGTGTGTCACCACCAAACGAACGAGTCCATTCGCATAAGGTTCAATCGTAAATGTGACACGAGCATGTTTTGATTCTTCTTCCATCTCATTAGGACGAGCCCAGGTAAGCACCAAACGATGGGGAGGTGAACTTTCAAGAACCTTACCGGTGATATCCACCGTTCTTGTCTCATCTACCTTTTCATGTTTCCAAACAGAACCTGGTTTCCAATCTGAAACGTTGACGTGGGCTGGGTTCTTCGCTAATGGATCTAACCAATAGAGTTTGGTGATCTCCGGATCAACTAACGCACTCCAGACTTTCTCTGGCGTACTGAGTATATACGTGACGTAGACGAAACTATTTTTTTCCATCATTTTCTCCTTCAAGTTGCACTTTCAGGTCGTATAAAAACCCTAAGCGATTTTTTTCAAATTTTCGAACCCAACGTTCATAGACTTCATGAATCGGTACTGGATTGATAAAGTGGAGTTTCTCTCTCCCTTTCCAAACAACCGATACCAGATTGGCACTTATGAGGATTTCTATGTGTTGTGTCGCCGATTGCCTTTGCATATCGAGTTGTTCACAGAGAGCAGTGAGAGTTTGGCCATTCTCAGCATAGAGAAGATCGAGCACTTTCCTGCGACTCGTATCCGCAAGCGCCTTGAATACTCTGTCTGCTCCTTCGATTTCTTTCGACATACAAAATCAACATGCAGGTATTTGCCTGCATGTCAACGAAAATTTAGAGGTTGGATGTGATTCCGAAGGGGGAAAAGGAAAAATTATGTCGATTATGAATCTAGGATTGTATACTAAAAAGTTATAGTATGACGGATTTGTATCGGTTCAGATGGCAGTTCGTTAGGCGAAAGGCCCCAAAGTGATTTATAGAGCCGTTGGTAAATACAATGTTCGTGAACTTACTAAATTTATTGAAAATGCCCCTTCGGAGCAATACCTCTCTGTTTTTGTTGGCGCAGCTTCTAGACAACAAAAGGTAAATCTGACCATTCGAGATGCTTACGATTTAAAAACTAAAATAAATAATAATCTCCAACTTGGCGGTGTAGTAATTCCTGAACGTCACACAAATAACTCTCCCGAACACTTAAGAGTCTTCGATAAGATCGCATCCGGATGCAAATTCTTCGTTTCCCAAGGGGTATACAATTTAGATGCATCGAAAAACTTTCTTTCCGATTATTATTACTATGGCAAAGAGCATAAGATTGAACTGGCTCCGATAATTTTTACCCTGACTCCGTGCGGCTCTTTAAAAACGCTACAATTCATGCATTGGCTCGGAATAAGCATTCCCAAGTGGCTTGAAAATGATCTGAGAAATTCAGATGATATCCTTTCTAAATCTATTGAATTGTCGAAAAATATTTGGCTGGATTTGAAAAACTTCGCTGATGCCAAAAATATTCCGATTGGAAGAAATATAGAAAGTGTTTCCATCAGAAAAGAGGAAATAGATGCTTCTATTGAGTTGCTGAAATTAACTGAATAGATTGAACTATCGCAGTTCAATCTGCGGCTACTTCCTCTTGTCTTCCCATTAGGGCAAAGGGATTCCTTCTTTTTCCAAGAGGTTTAAAAATTCTGGTTCGGAAACTAAAGTAACACCGAGTTCGGTGGCCTTTTCTAATTTGGAGCCGGCACCGGGGCCGTAAAGAAGATGGGTGGTTTTCGAAGAGACACCGGAAACTTTTTTGCCGCCGTGTTTGGTGATAAGGTCCATTGCAATATCTCGTGGTTGGAAATTTTCGAAACTACCCGTCACACACCAACTTTGGCCGACAAACGGCTGTATGTCGCTTTTTTCGGTTTCGTCGGCTTGGAATTTTAGTCCCAGTTTGATTAGAGTTTTTACAAGTTTAAGTGTTTCTTTATCCTTTAGGTGAGTGAGTAGGGCTTCGATGGTTCGGGGGCCAATTCCGTGGATGGATGTGAGCTCTTCTTCGGCAGTTTTGGATTTGGCTAGGGTGAGTAGTTTTTCCCAAGAATCAAATCCGTGTTCAATGAGGATTTCTGTGACCTTCGGACCCACTTCACTTAGGCCAATAGAAGGTAAGGTAAAACGGAAATCTTTTTCTTTGGATTTTTCTATGGCATCAAAAATAATTTTTACAGATTTTTCTGCGAAGCCATCTAACTTGAGTATTTCGGTCTTGTATTTTCCTAATGTATATAGATCGGATATGTCTTTGACCCAGCCCTTTTCAAAAAAAACTTGGATTTGTTTTTCGCCGAGACCCTCGATATTCATTTGTTTTTTGGAACAAAAGAAAATGAGTTGGTTTAACTTTCGTTCGGGACAGTTGCGATTGGTGCAGAAAAAATCAACAGAGTCGTCTAATTTTGTTAGTTTTGTTTTGCAAGAAGGACATTCCTTTGGTAATACAAAAACAGTTTTAGGAGGAACGGTTACTTTTTCCACAGCGGGAATGATTTCCCCACGTTTGGAGATGAGAACTTTTGCTCCAATTCCTGCACCTAGTTGATCGATATAGTCTTGGTTGTGTAAGGTGGCGTAAGTAACGGTGGTTCCTGCAAGAGAAATTGGTGTGACTTTGGCACGTGGTGTGATTTTTCCTGTTCGTCCAATGGCAAAATCAATTTCTTCAATGGTGGTTTCTTTGAGTAATGCATCAAATTTGAAGGCCCGAGCCCAACGGGGTGATTGACTTGTTTCGCCCAGGTTTTCGCGAAGGTTGAGGTCATCGAGTTTGATGACGAGTCCATCCACAGGAAAAGGCATTTTATCTTTTTTCTTTCGGAAGGATTCAATTTCTTTTACGAGGTTTTTTCCTTTGATGATCTCTGAGTCAGGAGCGAGGGGGAATTTTTCTTTTTTTAATAAGGCTATGATGTCTTTGTGTTTGTTGATTCCTTTGCGCGATGAGGAAAAATACACATCATAAACATAGATTCTTAACGGACGTTTGGCGACATCATTCGGATCTTTTTGTTTGATAGAACCTGCGGCTAAGTTTCTGGGATTGGCAAACTTTCCACCATATTCTTCGTTAAATTCTTCAAAGTCAGCGAAGGTCATAAAAATTTCCCCGCGAACGGAGAGACTCAAAGGTTCGGATAATGTTTGTGGAATGGATTCTATAGTTTTGACATTTTCAGTGACAACGTCGCCAATGCCACCGGAACCCCGGGTCACACAGTGGGTGAGTTTTCCATTCTCATAGTATAACAATATGGAGGCGCCATCAATTTTCCATTCTAAGGAATAAAATTCTTCAATGCCTGTTTTTTCTAACCATTCAGAGAGTTCAGTTTCATTATATGTATTTTCTAGAGATAAAACAGGAACTTTGTGTTTGAATTTGCTAAATTGGGGAGAGAGATCCGATCCCACTTGTAAACTTGGTGAGGAATCTATCACCAAATCAGGGTTAGACTTTTCAAGGGATTGTAATTCCTTGACTAAAAGATCAAACTCTTTATCTGAAATTTTAGGTGTATTGTCTTTATAGTAAAGATCGTTGTGTTTTTGAATCTCTTTGCGAAGTTCTGCGATTCGTTTGGCAGGATTTTCTTTCTTAGGCAATCAGTAAACCCCTGCTTGCATGTATTGTTCTGGATCTGTTTTTCCTTCTTCGGAAATGAAAATTTCATAATGTAAGTGTGGACCGGTTACATTTCCTGTCGCACCCACTTCGGCAATTTGTTCTCCGGCTTTTATTTCCTGTCCTGTTCTTACATAAATTCTTGAACAGTGGCCGTATAACGTGCTAAAGCCGAAATCATGTTGGATGATAACATGGTGGCCATATCCCACATTGGAATAAGTAACACGAACCACTCGTCCTGGTGCAGAAGCATAGATGGGAGTTCCTGTTGCGTTTGCCATATCCAAACCGTCATGATATTCCCAATAACCAGTGGTAGGTGACTTTCTCATGCCAAAGGGAGAAGTTAAGTTGTAGGAATACATTGGATTGAAAAGAGGAGAACGAGATAAAATATCAGAACGTTGGTATAAAAATTGGTAATTCGCTTCCACCAAACGTTGGTAATTCCCCATTCGGTGTTTTAATTGGCGAAGGTCATAAATTTCATTTAGGTATTTCCGGCCTACATCCAATTGTTTGTCTTCTTTTTCTTCTTTTTGGAGTGATTCCACCGCAGATGTTTCGATCCAATCCTCTGTAGGAATTTTCAGAAGTTCATCATCGCTACCATCAATGAGAGTAAAGAGTTCCAACATGTTTTCATTGAGTTTAGAATACTCTTCTTTCATTTCTTCTAATTGGCTTGCGTGAGTGATGTATGTATCGAAATAGGTTCCGTAAACTTTAGAAAGTTGGTTGATTTGTGTTTGGGTGTTACTCGAACGAACAATTCCAAAAATGGCAAGGCTAAGAAGCCCTACAGTCAGAGCCAAAAAAAATAGAATGGTAAAATGAGAAATTTGGAAGTGGAAAGAACTATCATATCCATGGGGAATGACAAGAATGGTCATCCGTTGGTGACCTTTTTCTTTCACCTTATCAATCTGTTTCTTGATTTTCGGATTGTCCTGTGAAAAAACAGACGTAATCTCTTTAATTTTCTTCTTCATGACGAACCGCGTGTCCTACATAAATATGACGTTCCGATTCCTCTCAAGGGTCAAGTGGAAATCCCTATTTCTTGGGATTGCTTTGATTTTGGGAATTCTGGTTTTTGTCACATTGGCAACGAATTTACGATTTTGGTATGTATACCAAACTTCTATCCACTCGAACCAACCAATGGAAATCCCTGAAGCAGAAGTTGCTATTGTTCCAGGTGCCGCTGTTTATGGAAAAACGCCTTCCAGCATTCTCATGGACCGACTGGCTTGTGGGTTAGATTTATACAACAAGGGACGAGTCAACAAAATCTTACTTTCTGGAGACAATGGTAAGTCCGATTACAACGAACTCAGACCTATGTTGGAATTTATGCTAAAACACAAAGTGAAACCAGAAGATATTTTTGTGGATCATGCCGGATTTCGAACACTCGATACTCTGATTCGTGCCAAAGAAGTTTTCCTTGTAAAAAAAGCCATCTTCGTCAGCCAATCTTTCTTTTTGCCGAGAGCCATCTATTTAGGAAGAGAGTTAGAACTTGAGTTATACGGTTATGAATGTAATTTACGAACCTATAAAAAAGAAACGTATTATGGTTTTCGTGAATATCCTGCAAGAATCCTTGCTTGGTGGGACATCCAATGGGATACACCACCCAAATATTTAGGCAAACCCTATCCTATTGATGGAAGTGGTGTGTCTACCTGGAAAGGTTCTATCCCCATTTCTTCACATAAGTAGAGTTAGGTGTATTTGCATATAATAGAATCATTCTATTTTGCGAATATTTCCTTTTCCTAACTCCATAGAAATTTACGTCCAATGAATTAGGGTATGGAAGTTTTATGAATCAGAAAATAATTATTATTATCATAAGTTTACTCTTAGTTAACAATGTTTTCGCAAGCGAAGTTACAAAAAAGAGTATCGAGTTCTACGTAGAACATACTACAAAAAATGTAAAAGGTGTTTGTGGTGAAATCCAAATGGAGGAACCAAACATCCAAACTTCTAATAACCAATACAGTTTAAAGTCCCCTTTTGTGATAACCATTCCGCTTTTAAAAATTTCTTCTGGAGACAGTAATCGAGATTCACACATTCAAGAAATACTAGGTTATCCGGATTCACCTAACATCCTCGTGAAAATCGAATCGGTGAATGTAATAAAGGAAAAAACCTATACGATAAAAGGGAAATTAACTATCCATGGAAACACAAAAGAATTTACTACTGATGCGAGTGTGAGTCCAGAGGATTCAAATCTAATCAATGTCGACGGATCATTCATTGTAAAGTTTTCTGAATATGAATTAGAAAATCCATCGCTTCTATTTATGAAAGCGAAAGATGAGATTCGGATCAAATATCTTTTTCAAATCAAACTGAAATAGAATGCGGGGTGGGAATTAGAAATTTAGGTTCCTAGAAGTTCGACAAGACGATTGTATTTTAGGATAATTCGTTTTGTCATCTCTTCGCCTTTTTTGTTAATATCAGGATGGTATTTTTTTAAGAGTTCTTTGAATTTCTTTTTTACATCAGTGATGTTGGCTCCAGGTTCCAAATCAAAAAAAGCCAATAGATCTTTGAGTTCGATAGAAACTGTTTTTACGATCTTTTTTTTCTTCTTTTTGGTTTCTCTAAATCGACCGTATAACTCATAATAGGTTCTATCTCTGAATTCACGAGTGATGTCTCGAAAGTTTAGAATCTTTGTGGGGATTAGGCTTTTTAAGTATTCATATAAAAATTCTTCGGCGCCGAATTCCGGATGAATTTCGAACTTTTCTAAAAACTGGTGGATGGACCTTCTCACAAAAAAATCAATTTCAAATTTATCCATCAAATAAGAATCAACGGCATCATCAAAATCTACGGTAGCTGCTGTTAAAAGTAAAATTAATTCGCGGTCTAGTTTGTGATTGGCGATTGTTTTTTGGATGAGTGTTTTGTAAGATTCACGAAGTTCAAATAACGGACGTTCACTAAAAAAGATTCCTCCTTTTAGGAACTCCTCTGCGACTTCATCTAATTCCAGACTCCAGGCGAGAAAATCGACAAGTAAGTCCCCATCGACTTCATGGAATCCACCGGAAAGAGTCATCTGTGGTTTTGCGGATTTGAATTGATATACTTTGCGGAGGCATTCTTCCTTTCTGATTTCTAAAAGTTCAGAAAGGCGATCATAGGACATAAACCACTGCATCGACTCAGAAACGTTCTGCAGTTCAAATATGACATCGTGCAGAATTTGTTTGGATTTTCTCGTTTCCACTCTTTGGACCATAAAGAATCAACTCTAGAACCAATTTCAAACTTGGGCGACTTTTTTGCTAGTGAATCCTATTCCTTTTTTTGAACTGGAAGAATGAGCCACCATATTTCAGAACATCCTTCTTTACAACCATTCGATATTTCCGAATACAAGGGAGTTCGTGGTAAGAATTTTTACGAAATGGACCCCGCCTTACAAAGAATGGTTCACCGTTATTCAGAAACTTTTACACCAGAACATAAAAAAGCGATGGAAGAACACATCCATAAGTATGGGGAACTTGTGGGTGGGATTTTGGATGAACTCACAGAAGAGTGTCACAAAGAGGGAAAATACGGCGAGGTGGTTAAATATGACCGAACTGGTAAACGTATTGATTTTATAAAATATTCAGAAGAACAAAAATTAGCACGAAAAATTTCTTATGACCACGGGGTGGTGAATTTAGACTTTCATCCAGAATGGAAATTTGATTTTACACATATTCATCGTTATGCGCTTACTTATTTAATAAATATGAATGGAGAGGGGGGAGTTGCTTGCCCATTGGCAATGACTGATGGAATCATCTTAGCTCTCAAAAAAATAGGAACAGAGGAACAAAAGAAAAAATACCTACCACTAGTTGCAGGGAAGGGAAGTTCTTCTCATTTTATGGCCGGACAATATGTAACGGAGAGAGTGGGTGGAAGTAACGTTTCTGCCAATCGCACCACTGCTAAAAAACTGCCGAACGGCAAATGGGAGTTAACTGGTGAAAAATGGTTTTGTTCCAATCCAGGTGACCTTTGGGTGACAACGGCAAAGATGGAAGGAACCAACACCGTAGGTATGTTTCTTGTTCCCAGGATTAAAGAAAATGGAGAACTCAACGGTCACCATATCATACGGAAAAAAGACATCATCGGTTCTCGTGGAAAACTCACTGTAGAAATTATTTATGATAAGGTCGAAGCCGAAGAGTTTGGTCGTCCGGGTCATGGACTTGTGAATCTCATTCGTTATATCATCAAAACCTCTCGATTGCATGTGGGGCTTGGCTCTAGTGGAAACGCAAGAAGGTCGGTGATGGAGGCTTCTGAATATGCGAAGTTTCGTACCGCTTACGGGAAAAAGATTTTGGAATTTCCTTCCTTTACTAAGACACTCGCAGAAATGCAAATCTTACAAACAGGAAATTGTTTTGTAAACTTTCGATCGGCGAACCTTGCAGAGAAAGGCGACGATGCTGCAGAGATTACAGTTCCTCTTATGAAGTACAAATCTTCTTCGCAAGCAAGTTATATCACTCAAAAAGCAATCTTAACTCTGGGCGGAAATGGAATCATTGGGGACTTTTCTCCACTGCCTCGCCTCCATAATGATTCCATCATCAATGAAACTTGGGAAGGAACCCACCTCATCATTACGGATCATTGTTTGCATGCTTTACAAAAACCAAAAGTGTATACAGCCTTCCAATCTTTGTTAGATGAGTTAACAAAAAAAGCAAACAGCTATCCTGAATTAAAAAATGCATTCACAGTTTTCCAATCCAAACGAAAAGAATTAGAAGATTGTATCAAAAATCAGTCTAAAGATTGGAAAGATATGAATCGTGTTTACATTGCGGATGTAACTTACCAAGTATTTTTACTCGCTGAATTTATCGAACAAGCGGCACATGATAGCGAGAAAAAACTAGAGACAAAGTATCTACACTTTGCCAACGGCTATGCTGAGATGGCTCGAGACGGACTCGAAGCACCTAGACAAAAAGAGGGGGTCTTTTTTGATTCTAAGGCCATAGCGACCTTTCTTTCTTTCTAAAGCATGGAGAACTTTTTACTATTAGGAATTTGTTTTGGGCTTGGGTTATTTTTTCGAAGATTGCCCCAGTTTCCAGAATCTACTTCTAAAGTATTAAATGGGTTTATCCTCTTTATTTCTTTACCTTCTCTTGTTTTGTATCATGTCCATGAATTAAAAGTGGATGCGACTTCTCTCTTACCTTCTTCCATGCCATGGCTTGTATTTGGAATCGCTGTGGTATTTTTTCTTTGTTTGTACAAACTAAAGGTTTTAAAGTTCCATACGGCCGTCTGTTTAGTGTTAACTGCTGGTCTTGGCAATACCTCTTTTGTGGGTTTTCCACTACTCGAAACCTACTTAGGTAAAGACTCTTTGGGTTATGGAATTTTAGCGGATCAACTTGGAACTTTTATGGTCTTAAGTTTTCCGGGAATCATTTTGGCTTCCATTGCTATGGATGGGAAGTGGGACTTTTCCACTCTTTTCAAAAGGGTTCTGGGATTTGCTCCCATTTATGCTTTGTTTGTTGCCATCATCACTCGCCCATTTGCCTATCCAGAAGCCGTAAAATTAGTTTTACTCCGATTGGGTGATACTCTCACTCCACTCGCATTAGTGTCAGTAGGGTTTATGTTGGATCTGCGTACCATCGCAGGCCATGGCAGAGTTTTGGCTTTAGGACTAGGTTTTAAGTTGGTTTTGGCTCCCTTATTTGTGTACTGGATTTATTCTCCTTTAGAAGAAGATACCTTACTCTACCAAACCATTGTTTTGGAATCGGCAATGGCGCCTATGGTCACTTCCACGGTGATAACAATTGAAAAAAATATTTCTCCTCATTTAGCAAGCCTTATGTTGGGTATTGGAATTCCTCTTTCCTTTGGCACCACTTACGTTCTCAACTTTTTGTTGAAAGGAAACTACATTTGAATCTTAAATTTTTACTTTTACTTATATTTGCCATGGTCTCCTGGGGGATCTCTTGGCCTATTGGCAAAATGATAGCAGGAACCGTTCCCATTTCTGTTTTGGTGTTTTGGAGGTTTCTCGCCACTTTTCTTTCTGTCATTCCCCTGCTTATTGTTATGCGAATTCCTTTTAAACTCAAAACAGGAAAAGACTATTGGAATGTTCTGATTGGTGGAATCATTTATACCTTTTATAATCAATTTTTCTTTATGGGTCTAAAAAACGGACTCCCTGGCGCGGGTGGAGTTCTTGTCACCACTCTGAATCCCATTGTTACTTTTTTTATTGTTGTCTTGGTGCAGAAGAAACGAATCTCAAAACGGCAAGTGATTGGTTTGTTTTTCGGATTTATCGGCGGTCTTGTTATTTTACAAGTTTGGAAAATCAGTATCGACTATTTATTGTTATCTGGGAATTTGTTCTTTTTATTATGTTCTTTTGTTTGGGCTACACTTTCGCTCAATAGCCAATCCACGGGAAAATCCATGTCACCGATTACCTATAGTTTTTATGTCTATGCTGTAGGATCGATCATTGAGTTTCTGTTTTGTTTCAATGATCCCAGTTTTTGGAAGGTCTGGGATATGGGCTTTGATTTCTGGGCTTCTATCTTTTACTTAACCGTAATCTCTACAACCTTTGGAACTACGGTTTATTTTTATGCAGCAACAAGACTTGGATCGGAAATTGCTAGTAGTTTCATTTTTATAGTTCCTCTCTCTGCGTATTTGAGTAGTTTTTTGATCTTGGATGAAGTGGTTCAAATTCCCGTCATCATTGGCGGATCTTTAGCAATACTTGCTGTATATTTAATCAATTCCAAACAAAAACGAAAGGAACCGAATCTTTGATGAAAAAGATCTCTTGGAAAAAAAGATTTAAAATTTGGTTATTTAACTTTTATCCACCTTATGTGGGAGCTGGAATTCGCATTAAAGAAATTGCTCCGGACTTTTCTTATTTTCGTTCCGAAATGAATTTACGATTCTATAACAGGAATTATGTGGGAGTTCATTTTGGTGGCTCTTTGTATTCCATGTGTGATCCATTTTTTATGTTAATCCTTTTGGAAAGATTAGGATCCGATTATATTGTTTGGGACAAAGCCGGGAATATGATCTTTGTGAAACCGGGAATGGGTAAGGTCATTGCAGAGTTTCGAATTTCTGATTCCGAAATTGAAAGGATCAAAGAAGAAATCGAACTGAAGAAAAAAGGGGATTATCTTTTTACAACTGAAGTGAAAAACGAGGAGGGTGAAGTGATTGCGAAACTAGAAAAGACAGTTTATATTCGTAAACGGGGAAGGCTCCCCGTCCAGAATGGATAATGGTCCATTGACCTTTATCTAGTACTTTTTATCTTCGTCTTCTGGAATCATGCTCGCATAATACAAAAGCAGCGCATCATTTTTGGAATGAATCACTCGATTGGATTCTTCGATCATCTTTCGTTTTTCCAAAATCTTTCTACCTTTTTCCCATACTTCTTCTGGATCTTTGATTAGATAGTTTCCGTCGTGACGGGAAATGAAATCTTCGACTAACATTGTACTCTGTGAGAGTTCGATAGAAAAATCATTCTCCGCAAGGATTTTAGCAACGATTTGATTTGGTAGAATCTTATGGTATTGTTTCCAACCTTTGGTGATTCGATAACTGAGCTCCAAAGTTGGATCTTCTGTGTGTGCATATTCTGATATGGGGATTGGGTCACAAAACTCTACATACACATTGGAACGTTTGGCAAGAAATCCCGCCATTCCCAACTCTTCTGGAATATTGCAGAACTGGTTGTCTTCGGGAACGGTTTCATACGAGACAGAGATGGGAACTATAACAATTTCTGTTCCTGAACTTCGGAAAGCGTTTACTGCCGTTGTCAAAAGTCCTGTTTTTACAGGTACAATTGCCCCTGTTCGGGAACGAGTCCCTTCTGGATACACAAGCGACGGTATTCCTTGTTCTAACATAACTTGTGAATAGAGAGTCAGGCATTCTAAATACAAACTGTTTCGTGTTCTTTCCCTGTCCACGGCATAAGCACCAAGCGACTTTAACATCCATTCCCAAAAAGGATTGGACATTAAATTGATTCCCGCCGCATAACGAGGAACAGGTAAACCTAAATGAAACAAAGAATATGCAACTTCCACGGAATCTAAATGAGATCTATGAGTGGGAGCATACAATAAATTGTACTTAGACGAGAGAGCTTTCACTACTTCCGTTTTTCCACCAATATGGGGAATCATTGATCCTTTTAGGAAGCCACCGGAGAAAAGACGGATTGGTGCCACAAAACGAAGTATGGACTCGCGAACGGTTGGGCTATAGTTGTCTGCAATTTCTGTTACATAGAATCGAACGAGCTCTTTTACCAAAGTGTTCTCTTCATCTTTTTGGCAATTTTGGAACCGTTGCCAGATTTCCAGCTCCGCTTCAAATTTGACTTCATCTAGTTTTTGTTTTTTACGAGTGGCTTTGGTGAGTCTTTTCTGCGTGGATTCAATGACTGCAGAGGATTGTTTTTTAACTCTTGTTACTGTTCCAGGAACATTGCTGATGTGTTTTAAAATTCGATCTACCAGAAGATTTTGAAAATCGATTCCAGAGGTTAAGTTGAGTCCCACTTTTTTTTGGACAACGAGTGGAATATTTTTTGATTCTGTTTTTTTACCACAGATCAAATCAACTAAGGCATCCGGCGGTTGTTTTCTCGTAAGAACATCAAAGAGAGTTCTATGTAAAGTAAAAGGAAGACGAATTTCATTGGCAAGTTCGATAAGAATGCTGAGAGCATACGTTCCTTCGACATTATCATGCCATTTTGTCGATTCTCTTTCGATAAAGGATCTTGGCACAAAGAAAATTTCAATTCGATCTTTGATACTTAATTTCTCGCCACCTGACAAAAGTTCACCGACAATTTTTTGTCCAAATCCTCTGTTTCGGCTTTTGTTACTTGTGGCAGTGGTGATAAAATCGGCAAGTCCTGATCTTCCCATCACGGTGTCAGGTCTTGCCCCATAACGCATCGCAAGGTCTCTTACTTCTTGAAATCCAACAGATAGAATTTCTCCGAGTAAGTTGGATCCGAAACGTGGCATTAAGGAAACAATTCCACTCGCAATCGCCATTGGATTTTTTGCGACACCTACAATTTCCATTCCAACAACATCATCGGTAACTGATGTGTGGATGAAGTTGGAAGCCAGTACTTCGGAAAGGTATTCGGAAGTTTCTTTTTCATAAGATCCAATATTAAAAAAACTAAGTTTCTCTTCTAGAATTTCACCGAGTAAAGATGGGCCATTTACAACGGCAACCGATGCATTGGAATAGTTTCTGTCTTTTAAATAGTTTTGTAAATATTGCGAGTATGTAATGAATCCTGTTTTTTTTCTGTTTTTGGAATCCAGGATTCCTTTGGTCAAAAAAGAAAATACATAACTGTTGGTTGGTTCTAACACTTCCAAGAGAGCATGAACACTATCCATAAAAGATCGAGAAGGTACGGCTACATGGAAAACCCAATCATCCCTGCCAAAAGAATCCAAACTGGATACAATATCGATATGGTCAGGTAGATCAATGGTCTTTCCCATAATCTCTGTTTGGCGACGTTTCTTTAGAACCTCTACCAATTCTTTGTCTGGAATCCAAAGAGTGATAGAGTCGAACTTCTGTGCCAAAACGGTAGCGATGATAATACCCATTGGGCCGCTTCCCAGAACTGCTTGTTTTAAGTCGTTATAAGCTATTTGCATAAAAAATTAACATTACGAATCGAGGGGAATCTTACTTTATTTGTTTGCTTGAAACGATTCGAGTCTATCGAAAAAGTATCAGGAGAGTGTAAATCGTCAAGTCACAATGATTAGAGCTGGTATTGTATTTTCAAGTCTTGCCGTCATTCCGGCCCTCTTCGGCTGGTACCAAAACTGGCTCGGTCTTACTAGACCACAAGAGATCAATTTGGCAATTGCCTTGCTTGTTTCCTTTCTTTGGGTGACAGAACTTTTCCCTCTCTATGTTACCGGTTTTTTAGTTTTATTTTTGGAATTGGTCTGGTTACTTCCGGCTTGGGGGCCTGGGGCACCAAAAACGATTACTTTCCTCTCCTGTTATTTTTCTGAGACCATTTTACTATTCTTAGGTGGATTTGTAATCTCTTCGGCCATCACATCCTATGGATTGGATTCTGCCATTGCCAGGTTTGTGATTCAAAAAACTAAAGGTTCAGCCTTTTTACTTGTTCTTTCTTTAGGTTTTGCCACTGCCTTTTTATCCTGCTTTATGAACAATACTGCCACGGCTGCCATGATGCTCGGTCTTGTTTCTTCCATGATGAAGTCTTTGGAAGAAAACAACCCTCTGCGAAAATCGCTTCTATTTATTGTTCCTTTTTCCGCCAACTTGGGTGGAATTGGAACACCAGTGGGAACTCTTCCCAATGTGATTGGAATTGGTTATCTACAAGAAAGAGGATTGGAAATTGGATTCTTAAATTGGATGGGATTTGCTTTCCCAGTATTCATCCTTTCCGTCTTAGCACTTGCTATTCTTTTGTACATTGTGTACTTAAAAAAAGACAAATCTGGGAAGTCTGTTTCTTCCATCCAAGTGATGAATACAAATTCGTCTATCGCACAGCGAGATCGTTCCATTGCATTGGGGATCATTACTGTTACTATTTTGGGTTGGATCACATCTGACTGGCATGGAGTGTCTAATGGAACTGTGGCCTTATTTCCAGTGATTGTTTTTTTTGGATTTCGACTTTTAGACTTAAAGGAATTTCGGAACCTTTCTTGGGACGTCTTGATCCTTATGGGCGGTGGAATTGCTCTCGGTAAGGCATTTGAAGAAACTGGGCTTGCCAAACACTTTGTCGGATTGTTTTTGTTAGGTGATTCAGGTCAATTAGGGTTGTTTTTATTTTTCTCCATCCTCTCCCTTGGCCTTTCTTGTTTTTTAAGTAACACCAGTGTTGCCAATTTGATCCTTCCGATTACGATGGGTCTACCTCAGCATCTCATTTTACCTGCTGCCATTGGGGCCACCATCGGTGCTTCCCTTGCCATGCCACTTCCTGTGTCCACACCACCCAATGCTTTAGCCTTCAGTTATGGTGGCATTAGAAGCCTAGAGATGTTAAAGGTTGGTGGCATCATTTCCATCATCGCTTGGACCTTTTTTGTGACTGTCGGGGGCCTGATTTTACATCTCTTGGGAATTGTCGATTTTTCACGGTTTTAAAAAAAAGGCTTTTCCTCTCCCCAACTTCCATTACTCTACTTTCGAATTATGCGAAAGTTTCGGTTTCTTGGATTTCTCTCCGTATTTGTACCATTTTTTCTTTTTTCTTGTTATAATTATATGAGCGAAGATGTTCCCATCATCGCAAGACCTGATTTCAAACAACAAATTGCAATCCTTACCATTAAAGTATCCACTCCCGAAAATGATAAAACCAAACGAGAAATTACATCTATTTATACAAAATACCTACTAGAGACCGGATACTTTGGCCGTGTTTTATCTGACGGTGTTCGGGCCAACCACCATATCGATTTGTATACAAGCGAAGTGAATGAGTATGAACATTTCTGGATATCTTCCATATCCACATTATTTATGTTAGGTACTGTCGGACTTTTACCATCTATTTACTCCAAAGAAAGAGTCCTCCATGCAGACTTTTATCTAAACGAGAAACTCATTGGTCGCGAGAAGTATCGTCAAAAACATTCTACTCTATTTGGAATTCCGTTTATGTTTATCTGGGAAACTGGAATCAAAGAAGCGAAAACTATTCATTTTAATAAAGAAAAGAATCTAATCCACAATGTGGTTCAAGATTACAATCGTTACCTATAGGAGACTCTATGAACTTGTTACTAAAATTAAAACTTCCCATGATTCAATCGCAAACGTTGACCATTGTTTTTGTTCTGAGTCTATTTACCTTTGTTTGTAAAACTCCTGAAGTAAAAAAAACTCCTGTTGTCGAAGTCAAAAAACCAGAACCTGTGCAAAAGGTTGTCGAAGCACAGGATCCTAATTTAGCATTTTTGGAAAGTATCGAAGATGGGAGAGAGTTACCTGATTCGGATAAGTGGAAGGTTGAACAATATGATTTATTTACAGAAGATACTTTTCCTTCCTATGCTCCTGCAAACACAACCATTGATTTTGCAAAAGTCGATTATCCATTGTTAAATGCTGCTATTTTTTATGTTTCCTCTAAGGAGAGAAAATCTCTTGGCCTTCGTCCTTTTAAATATTCTGAAAGATGTGAACAAGCGGCCTTTGGGCATGCACAAGATATGGTAACTTATGATTTTTATTCTCATACAAGTACGGTAAATGGGAAGGAAACCTTACGTGATCGTTTGGATTTGGTGGGAATTACAGACACTTACTCGGCAGAAAATATCATCAACTCTTTTGGAATCCAATACCAAGGGGGACGTGCTGTATTCACACCCGTCCAAAACGGGGGTCCTTTTTTTAGTTATACAAAAGCCGGAACTCCTATCCCTAACCATACCTATTTGAGTTTAGCTAAAGCTGTGGTGGAAACTTGGTTTAATTCCCCAGGTCATAGAAAAAACATCCTTAATCCGGAATTTACCTATATGGGTGCAGGGACTTCCTTTTATAAAGATAAGAAGTTTTATGACATTGATAAAGTAAAAGCCGTACAAGTGTTTACAGCGAAACCTTAAGGTTTACTTTCCTGGGTAGAATCAAAAAACTTAACTTACAAAAATAAGACATCAAATAGGGTAAAAGAAAACGAACCATTCGTTTTGAATTTTCGACACAAGGAAGATGTCTATTTGGATATAAGCGAATATGATTTTTTGGCAAAACTTGCAGCTCAGATATGTGATTCAAAAATTTCTCTGATTACCACTTTAGACCAGAAAGAACAAAGACCCATTGCCCACTTCGGAATTTCACCGAGTGAACTTTCTGGTTTAGTCTCGTTTACTTTGCAAACATTGGAGTATGCAAAGGATATTGTAATTTTTGAAAACGACTCAAGCGAAAAAAAATCCAAACAAAACACAGTTTTAACAACAGAATTTCCAATCACTTTTTTTGCAGGGATTCCTTTATTCCATGAAGATGGATTTATTTTGGGAACAGTATCTGTTATGGACGACAACCAAAAAACTCTGAGTCCAAAACAAAAAGAACTTCTCCGAGACATCGCCAATCGAACTGCAAATGCCATTAAGGAAAAATCCAATTCCGATGCGTTGCAAACAAACGAATTGATTTTATTTGGACATTCAGCGGATGGAAAACCATTATCCGTATTTGGCACCGAACAAGCTATAGGTGAAATAAAAAAAATGGAAAAAAATCTTCGTATCAGTGAAGATGCTTTCCGGGAAAATTTTGATAATTCAGCCATTGGTATGGCATTATTGGATGGAAATGGCAGATGGCTCAAGGTCAACAAAAGGGTTTGTGATATCATTGGGTATACTGAGTTAGAACTCATGCAGCTTACCTTTCAAGATATCACTCATCCAGATGACTTAAACGTTGATTTAACCTATTTAGAGGAACTTGTCGCTGAAAAAAGAAAGTTCTATCAAATGGAAAAAAGATATTTTCATAAAAATGGTAACCTAGTATACGCTATTTTAGCCGTTTCTATGGTAAAAAATGAAGAAGGAAAGGTTCTTTATTTTATTTCTCAGATCATCGATATCACAGAATGGAAGTTAGTTGAACAAAAACTGAAAATAGCTTTAGCTAAAAACCAAGCCATTTTAGATTCTAGCACTCTTGTTTCGATTATTAGCACAGATACAGAAGGTGTCATTACCGAATTTAATCATGGTGCAGAGCTGATGCTTGGGTATTCTTCGGAGGAATTGATCGGAAAACATACTCCCGAAATTTTGCATATTGAAAGTGAAATAGAGGAAAAAGTAAAATTACTTTCCCAAGAATACAATCGAAGCATTCAAGGATTTGAAATATTTATTTATAATGCCAAAATTGAAAAACCAATTACTTTTGAATGGACTTACAAAAGAAAGGATGGATCTATTTTCCCTGTTTTATTGTCTGTCACAGCCGTAAAACAAAACGATCAAATCACAGGTTATCTCGGCATTGCCGTTGATATTTCTGAGCTAAAAAAAGCAGAAGCAGAAATACAATCGTTACTAGATATTACTAATGAACAAAACCATCGATTGAAAAATTTTACAAATATTGTCTCTCATAATTTACGATCTCATAGTTTTGGAATTAGCGGTATGATGGAAATTTTGCAAAATTCTTATCCTAGTTATTTTCAAAATGAAATGATGCAGTTATTATTTGGAGCGACCGAGAACTTAAAACGCACCATTGAAGATCTTACCGCCGTGATTAAAGTAAATCTAGCTCAAGAGAATTATGAATCTATAGATATTGGTCAGGTTGTCCAGAAAAATATTGAAAGTTTGGCTTTACAGATTTTAGAGTCAGAATTAAAAATTGAAGTCAATCTTCCGACTCATTTTTTTGTTCGCGGGATTCCTGCTTATTTAGATAGCATTGTGTTGAACCTAATTACCAATGCAATTAAGTACAAAACGAACGGTAGAAATAGCTTTTTAAACATTTCCGGTTCCTATACAAATAAATTGATAAGAATCCAATTTGAAGACAACGGCCAGGGTATCGATTTAAAGAAACACGGGGACAAACTATTTGGAATGTATAAAACATTTCACGAGAATAAAGAAGCCAGAGGAGTCGGATTGTTCATTTCGAAAAACCAAATAGAAACCATGGGTGGAAAAATTGAGGTTGAAAGTACCGTGGGAGTAGGTACAAAATTTACTGTATTTTTACCTTATGAATAAAATTAATTTAGCCTGTGTTGTGGAAGATGACCCGGTTCATCTTTTTTTGACAAAACAAATCATTACTCTTTCTGGCCTCGTCAATCATACCTTAGTTTGCCAAAATGGAAAAGAAGCTTATGATATGCTTTCCTCTCGAATTTCCTTACAAGAAAGTTTACCTGAACTAATATTATTAGATTTGAATATGCCTGTATGGGACGGTTGGCAATTTCTAGATGAATTCACAATGATTCCAATAATTCAGAAGATTACAATTTACATTGTGACTAGTTCGTCCAATGAAGAAGATTTACGAAGAGCAGAAAAATACAATCTAAGAGGAAATTATATAATCAAACCCATAACTCTAGAAAAACTAAGAGAAATCATTCATCAAATGAATTGATATTTGGTGATCGGTATCTTTCTATTGGATGCAGTGTTGTGACTTAAAAAGGTCAATCAGCCGTCAGTCGGTTTGATTCTACTTTCCCATTTTGACTACAATTTCAAATTCTTTCTTAGCCACAGGTTGAATCGACAACCTAGATCCTTTTTGTGTCACAACCATTTTCTCTAATCCTTTGGTATTTCTTAATGTATCCAGAGGAATCAGATCTTTAAATTTTGTGTGGGGTTTTAAGTGCACTCCGTACCATCTTGGCTCCGTTCCTTTTAGTTTTGGATCAAAGTATTTATGATTGGGATCAAACTGGTAAGGGTCAGGGGTTGCTTCCTTTGCCACTTCTGCGATGCCCACTATCCCTGGGGGATCTAAGCGACTATGATAAAATAAAACCAAGTCACCTAACTTTACTTCATCGCGAAGATAGTTACGTGCTTGGTAGTTTCTTACCCCTTCCCAATAAGAAAGTTTTTCTCTGATTAGGTCGTCAATGGAAAAGACATCTGGTTCTGTTTTAAAGAGCCAATACTTCATCAGTTTAATTAAGAAGAATAGGCCGGTTTTGTTGTCGAAGAACCTTTGCCTTTTTTAGTTCCTAATCCTGATTTGGAATCTGCATATTTGTCAAAAGAAGGTTGGACAATGTCCATAAGTTCCTGTGCGTCGATCGTTTCTTTAGCAAGGAGGGCTTTCGCAATGGAATCCAATTTCTTTTGGTTCTTTTTCACTAAATCACGACCTTTGTCAAGGCAGGTTTGGATGATACGTTTGACCTCTTGGTCAATAAGGGCCGCAAATTCTTCTGAGTAAGGTTTGCTTGTATGACCGTAGTCTCGGCCCATAAACGGTGAAGTTTCGCCAGATCCGTAATGGATGGTTCCAAGTTTTTCAGACATACCCCATTCACAAACCATACGACGTGCAATGTTGGTTGCTTGTTGGATATCGTTGGAAGAACCGTTAGACGGATCACCAAAGATGAGTTCTTCGGCAATGTAGCCACCCATAGACATTACAATTCGATCCAAACAGTAGTTTTTGCGATAGGAATGTCTGTCTTCCACAGGAAGAGACTGGGTAAGCCCAAGAGCTCTACCACGAGGAATGATTGTGACTTTATGAACGGGTTCGGTATACGGCAGTAAGGTGCCAAGCAGGGCATGACCCGCTTCATGGTAAGCCGTCATTTCTTTCTCTTTGTCAGAGATAAACATAGACTTACGTTCAGGTCCCATCATGACTTTATCTCGTGCTTCTTCGAGTTCTTCTTGGGTGACACGTTTTTTGTTACGACGCGCCGCAAGGAGTGCCGCTTCATTGATAAGGTTTGCAAGATCGGCTCCTGTAAAACCTGGTGTTCCCCGAGCGATAGAGTTTAGTGAAATATCTGAAACTAATGGAACTTTTTTGGAGTGAACAAGTAAAATCTCTTCCCGGCCTTTGAGGTCTGGAAGGTCCACTATTACTTGTCTGTCAAAACGACCGGGACGAAGGAGAGCAGGATCGAGTACATCTGCGCGGTTAGTCGCAGCCATCACGATAACACCTTCATTCATTTCAAATCCGTCCATCTCGACTAACATTTGATTGAGGGTCTGTTCTCTTTCGTCATGCCCGCCGCCAAGGCCTGCACCACGAAGACGACCTACCGCATCAATCTCATCTATAAAGATGATACAAGGAGCATTTTTTTTACCTTGGTCAAATAGATCACGGACACGTGATGCTCCCACACCTACAAACATTTCGACAAAGTCAGAACCAGAAATTGAGAAGAAAGGAACACCTGCTTCACCCGCTACTGCTTTGGCAAGTAAGGTCTTACCAGTTCCTGGAGGACCCACAAGAAGAACTCCTTTCGGAATTCGTGCACCAATGGCTTGGAATTTTTTTGGGTCTTTTAGAAATTCAATGATTTCAAGTAACTCTACTTTTGCTTCTTCACAACCAGCCACATCATTAAAGGTGACTTTGACTTTTGGATCCACATTCATTTTGGCACGAGATTTACCAAAGGTAAATGCTTTGTTGCCTGATGCTTGGAGTTGGCGCATCATGATGAACCAAATGATACCGAGTGCAAACAACCAAGGAATGATTCCTGATACCACACTCCAAAACTTGTTTTCTTCTGTTGATTTCGCAGTAAAACTGAGGCGTGACTTACGAAGTTTTGTCACCAAATCATCGTTCACCTGTGCTACGTTAGTTTTGAAGGGTTTTGGTTTATTGTCTTTGCTGATTTCTGGGATGTACCAACCTTCAATCAGCTCTCGATCAATGATGATTTGTTGTTTGGAGGAAATATCCTTTCCATCTTTCGAAGTAATTTTCCCAATCGGCTTTTTCCCTTCGATGGGTTCGACCATATTCAAAAAATCGGAATAGCTGATTTCGTCGGGTTTACCGGCGAAGTCCTGACCTTTATAAACCGTTGCCAAAATGACAAGGAATACGAGCAAAAATAGAAATACGGTTTTGATGTTTTTATTCATGTAAAGACTTCTCGCTAGTTAGACTGAAATCAAAGGTGATATTTCTGAATCACTTCGTCAATATCCCCCATGGAAATCGAACGAATCGCCGCTTCGGCGTCATTGATGATCTGTATCAAACTCAGGTTCTCTAATGGCTCAAAATCTTCACGTAAAAATTCTTCTCTTTTTTTAGGATCGAAGGCTGAATTAAGAACGCCGATCCGAATTCGTATAAAATTGGGGGATCGTAATGAGACAGAAACCGAGTTGACCCCAGGGTTGACATCGTTTTCTCCACCTTTGGTGACTACGATTTGGCCGAGATCTAACCCGACATCTTCATGGATGACCACAATGTCTTTTACCTGGATTTTCAAAAAGGAGGCAATGTAGAGAACCGACTCACCGGAAAGGTCACTGAAGGTTTGTGGTTTGAGTAAAACCACTTCGTCCCCTTCAAAGTCACCACGACCGATGAGAGATTTCTTTTTCTTCGTTTTGATTTCGATGCCAATGTTGTTTGCAATGACATCTAGAATCTTGAAACCAATGTTAGATCGATTGTTATTATATTTATCGCCAGGATTTCCTAGCCCTACAATTAACTTCATTGGTTCCTAAAAGTAGATCTTATTTCTTTCCAGCTTTTTTCGCTGCTGGTTTGCCCTTGGTCTCTGCTTCCGCTTTTTCAGCACGTTCAGCAGCAAGGATTGCCTTTGTTTTGCTACAAGAAGCAACAATCGGATCACCATTGATTAGGATTTCCCAAGACGCAGGGTGCGGAAGTTCAGAAACTTTAATCATGTTTCCGATATCCAAACCACTGACATCAATTGTGATTACGTCAGTTAAATCTTCAGGAGTTGACTTCACTTTGATTTCATGAACGAGGTGTTCGAACTGGCCACCTGCTTTGGAACCTTTTGCAACACCAGTTGTTTTGATTGCCACTGTTGTGAGGATCTTTTTACCAGGAGTTACTTTAAAGAAGTCAATGTGACGGATTTGACCTGTGTGTGGAAACCTTTGAATTTCTTTTACGAAAACTCTTTCTGTTTTACCATCAAGTTCCAGGTCAATGAGGGTTGCCTTACGGATTCCTGAGTCGATGAGTTTTTGGATTTCTTTTTCGACAACACTTGCCGATTTTGCTTCACCGCTTCCGATGATGTTCGCCGGTACTAAACCTTCCACACGCATTCTTCTGGCAGGACCTTTTCCTTTAGAAGTTCTTGTTTGTGCTTTGATACTGATTTTTTCCATGATTATGTTCCTTAAAGTTATGAAAACAGACTAGAAATTGATTCTTCGTTATGAATTCGCTCAATGGCTTTAGCAAAGAGTGGTGCGATAGAGAGCGTTTTCAAGTGATTTATTTTTTTGCTCTCCGGAATGGCGATAGAATTTGAAAGCACAATTTGTTTGAAGTCGCCTTCATTCAATTTGGTAGGTGCTTCTCCGGAAAGAACTCCGTGGGATGCACAACACAATACCGATTTGGCTCCGTTTTGATAGAGAGCAGTTGCCGCTTTTGCAATGGTACCGCCAGTATCTATCATATCATCGAGTAAAAGGCAGTTTTTGTCTTTGATTTCACCAATGACATGCATCACCACAGACTCGTTAGCTTTTGGTCTACGTTTGTCAATGATGGCAAGAGATCCGTTTACCTTCTTTCCGAAGTTACGAGCCCTTTCTGCTCCACCAGAGTCTGGAGAAACAATCACAAGGTCGTCCATACCAAGTGAGTTGATGTACTCAGCGAGGACTGGTGAAAAGTATAAATGGTCTACAGGAATCCGAAAGAATCCTTGGATTTGGTCAGCGTGTAAATCCATTGTGAGAACTCGGTCAGGACCAACAGTTTCAATTAAATCAGCGACCATTCGAGCAGAAATAGGAACGCGTGGTTCTACTTTTCTGTCTTGGCGTCCGTAACCATAATAAGGGATAACGGCCGTAATACGACGAGCAGAGGCTCTTCTTGCTGCATCGATGATGAGTAAAAGTTCCATCAAACTGTCGTTTGCTGGATAGCTTATGGACTGAACCACAAATACATCCCGTCCACGAACGTTTTCTTCGATTTTTACGGAACTTTCTCCATCGGAGAATCTCTTAACTGAGATTTGGCCGTTGGGAATGTTCAGGTGTTTACAAATTTCCTCGGCAAGAGGTCTGTTTGCATTTCCGGAAAATACAACTACTTCGCTGGGATTCATACTCCAACCAACCCTTTATCTATATATTGTTTTGCAAGAGCCAAATCATCAGGAGAATTGATACCGTGACTTTCTAAAGCATTTGCCAAAGTTTTTGCTCCGACCTTTTTTCCCAAAGATCTAAAAATCTTTATTACATCTGTGAGGTAATATTCCTTTTGAGCATTGTCATTACCGATTTGTTTTAAGGCAGTAAAAAGATCTTCCGTGGTAAAACAATAGGTTCCTGTGTTCACTTCATTGACGACTTTCTCTTCGGGAGTAGCGTCTTTTTCTTCTACGATGCGCAAAAGGCTACCATCATCGACAGAACGGATGATGCGACCGTAACCCGTAGGGTTTTCCATTTTGGCCGAAAGAACAGTCGCAGAATATCCGTTTTCTTTATGGAGTTCTATAAGTTCAGTAAATGATTTTGCAGAAATGAGTGGTGCATCCCCGCAGGCAACAATCGTATATCCCGTGTAAGGTGCAAGGGCTGGTTCTGCCGACAGGACAGCATGTCCTGTTCCCAACTGTTCTGTTTGTTCGGCAAATTCTACACCAGAAAATGATTTTGCGATATCTGTAACGACATCTTTGCGGTAACCGACAACCACGACCTTTCGTTTGATGCCGGCGGATTCGATATTGCGAAGAACGTGAAGTAAAAGTGGAGATTCGTTCAGTACAACCGCAACCTTGGGAAGCTCACTCTTCATTCGAGTTCCTTTCCCCGCCGCCAAAATAACAGCAGTTACAGTATTATGTAGGTTCATCGTTCGTTCTATCGGATCTTTTAAAACTGGCTGGCCTGCTAGGATTCGAACCTAGGGAATGGCGATACCAAAAACCGCTGCCTTACCGCTTGGCTACAGGCCAGTTTCTAAAAAGAGAACGTTCGAAATTCCATATCGGGGAATCGATCGGAGACAATGCGAAGGGCTTCGTCTCTCTCTCTATCTGAAGGATAAATGCCGTAATAGCAAGAACCCGAACCCGATAAAGAAGCATAGACTGCTCCCGACTCATAGAACCCTAATTTCAATTCCTTTAGTAAGGGTTGGGTCTGAAAAGCGATTTTTTCAAACTCGTTCTCGAGCCTGTTTTGCAGGTATGCCCAATCCCCGACCTGAAGACTTCGAATTAAATCCTCTGCCAGAAATTTCCATACTTCGGAACCATAGGGTTTTTGTAAACTTTTTTGAAGGCCTAAATACATAGATGCTGTAGAAAGTCCGAAGGGAGGGATGGCCAAAATTCCTGACCCTTTTGCTACAGATATGGGTTCTAAGACCTCACCAATCCCACTCACGTAACAAGAGGAGGGCTGTAGGAAGAAAGGGACATCCGCTCCAATGGATTTTGCCAAGGGAATCTCTTCTTCTTTCGGAAGATGGGTCCACGGGAAGAGTTCTTTTAAGAAAAGACCTGCATTGCTACTCCCACCCCCAATTCCCCCTTCGGGTGGAAGGTATTTTTGTAAATGGATGGTGATAGAAACGGGTTCACGAAGGTACGAAGTTAACTTCTGAAAGGCCTTATAGAGAATGTTTCGGGTTAGATCTCCTCTTTCGGAAACTTCTTCGAATTTTTCATGCCGGTAACCGTGGAGATGGTTTTCCGAAACTAAGTGGAAACTTGAGGTTTGGCCAACAGAGAGGGGATAAACTTGGATTTCCATCGGATCACCAAAACTAATAGGAACAAAGACACTGCGGATTTCGTGGAGTCCATCTTCCCGTTTGTAGGGAATCATCAAACCAATGTTAATCTTTCCCTTTGCAATAGAATTCAAGGAAACCATTCCTAAGATTCTATGTGAAGATTCGGTTTCGAAGGCGCTATGGATTGTAAATGGAATTGGATGGAGTTCTTTAATTCGGTAGGTTCCGACACCAATACAGAGGTTCCGTATCCTAAGATGGTTTGGACAAACCAGTTTTGGTCTCGGATGGGAGCTTGAAATTCTCGGTAAAGAGTATCACCAATTTGTTTTTGGGCTCCCGTTGGTTCTAGGATCAGTTTCATTCCTAAATGATAAGAGGCAGAATCAGTGATCCATAGTTTTGCAAAGTCTTTGTTTTCGGAATCGGCACCAAACAATTGTTTGAACCCTTCTAAAAATTCACCTGCGGTATCAGGTAGATTCGGATATTTTGTATCAGTGATGGTAATGTCTAAAATATAATCTAAACGAAAGGATCGGAATCCTTGCTTGGTAAGATCAAAAGCCAAAAGATATGAATCGTTTTCTTCCCAAAGGATCCAAGGAGCTAAAGTCCTTGTTTCTTTTTCCTTAGTGTCACGCTTCCAATAAACAATCGTTAGTATTTTTTTTTCATCAATTGCTTTTACAATGGTTTCTTTTGATTTTTGATAAGGAGACCAATCGCCAGAAGGAATCACCGAATCAATTTTGTTTAAGATGGAAAGATTGAGTTTAGAATCTTCTTTTGTTTTTTGTGTGATTAATAGTGATCTGAGGAGGGACCATTCTTTTGGGGAAAGTGGGAGGGCCGAATCAACAGCAATGGGGAGTCGGATTTTTACCTTCTCCCCATCAAAATCTAAATCCACAGCATCGGTCGGTGAATAAGGATACATCTCAATCATATACAACTCACCCAAATCTTTTTTGAGTGAGGATATGGATTTGTGTCCCGTTACGCTTTGAATTTCTTCTAGTCCAAGCCCTTCTGGATGGGAAGCCAGAAGGCGGATTAAATTTAATTTGGAGGCGGCCCGAAGAGTGGATGGATTCATTATGCTTCGAGAATTACTTTTAATTCCTTAGCATTCGATGCACATAATGATTGTTTTTCGATGTTTTTTGCTTTTAGATGTCCACCAGTGAGTCTTTGGCTCACAACACTTGGTCCAAAGTCAATGATTGTGTTGATGGCACTATCATTAAAAATGGGTGCGATCGCCAAATCCCAGTAAAGTGGCTCAATCAAAACCATCTTAAAAAGGATGTCACGTAAGTTTCCATCTTTTTGAAGGTTGTGACCATCAAAGATACTATATACAGGAACTTTTAAATCTGCACCAGTATAAGGAAATGGAACCACTGCAGCATCTTCTGTATTGAATTTGTCGAGGGAAGTTTCCATAAATGGGCAATGGAAAGGAGCTGTTGTTTTTAAATAAACAAATTTGAATTTTTTCTCGTCCATCTCTGCTTTCCATTGTTTACGGAAGGCAAGAAGAGAAGAAGGAAGTGCCGAAAGGATCATAGAATCTGGAGTGTTATAAAGAGAAATGAAAACTGTGTCTTGACCTTTGAGTCCAAGAGAGTCATTTGTTTTTTTCACTCTTTCTTCTAATTCATCTTTTGTATAACCAATCACGGCAACCATAGGTGCTGGATTTTTATCTCCATTGGCTTCGTTTTCTTTTACGATCTCTTCTGAAACAACAAAGTTAGGATAAACTTTTTGACCATTAAACCCTAGATAAAAAACAAACTTTAAGAAGTCGGAGTATGCTTTTAGAAAATCAAGCCCATCTAATCCAAGACCAACAAGGGCAGAAGCGATAACGCCTTGGCTATGTCCACTAAGAGCTCCCGTTGCTGTGATGAGTTCAGCTGTGGGATAACCACGTTTAGAAACTAAAACATAGTTTGCAATTTGTGTCATAAAGATTCCCGGCACGGAGATGGGAGCACGAGCTAAGTAGTCTTCTGAAGGAGCGCCGTCTGGATTTTCAATCCATGATTTGAAATCGAATCCCTCGTTTAAAAGGGGACTTTTGCCATCACGGGCTGCAATTTCAGCGATGGTTTTGAAACTTGTTTCGAAAAATTCTTTGAGTTCTGGTTCTGCGTGTAATTTTACGAGTTCTTTTAGATAAGGTGAACCCTGTCCCCCAAATTGAAGGAAAAATTTTTGAGAATTTTGGAGGGTAGCAGTAAGGAGTTTGGCCGATGTCATTTAATCTTCCTGAGATGTGATTTTTCTGTTACCGTACAGATCGGACTTCCTAGAACAAGGAGAAAATTCCGTAAGGAACCAGGGCAGGAACCCCTGGCTTTTTGGTGTTTGAAGCGAATTTAAGCGGCTTTACTTTGTTCGAGATTGGATTTAATGCGTTCGTGGTCTAGTGCAAGGAGAACAGTATTTTCGAAATAGGTAGAAAAATCGATTCTTCCGGAAGAATAGTCTTCATGGAGAAGGGCTAAAAGAAGATAGAACATAGGTCCTCCTGGTGGTTCCGAATCTATCAATGTGACATAATTCGGAAAGTCTTTTTCGGTCAAAGAGTTACCATGAATGTCGGTTGGTTTCAAAAATTTTGAAGGAAAATAATTCCAGATAGGTGAGATTCGGGATTTCCTCTTTACAAAGGTTCATTTTCCCATCTTCTACGGACCTATGTTCGTAACGCTTTCTCCCATCGATTATCTCATCCTTTTAGTCTTTGTTGGGTTTATGGTTGTGATTGGGATCTTACTTAAGAAATCCATGAACCAATCGAGTGATTTCCTTCTCGCGGGACGAATGATCCCCAGTTGGATTACGGGAATTGCTTTTATTTCTGCCAATATTTCCGCCTTAGAATTGTTAGGGATGAGTGCGAGTGGGGCAGAATACGGATTTTTGACCTTTCATTTTTACTATTTGGGTGCCATTCCCGGAATGATTTTTCTTGGGATCTTTATGATGCCTTTTTACTATTCTTCAAAAATTAGGAGTGTTCCAGAATATCTGCGCTATCGTTTCAATAGGCCTGCCCATTTAGTCAATTCATTGATCACCTTACTTTCACTGGCGTTGGGTTCAGGAATTTATCTCTATTCTTTGTCCTTGGTTTTTGAAACTATGTTCGGTTGGAATCCTCATTTTTCCATTTTGTTTAGTGCCTGTATCGTTTTAATTTATACATACTTTGGGGGTTTGAGCTCTTCCATTTACACCGAGGTGATGCAATTTTTTTTAACTGTTCTTGGTTTATTCCCTCTTGTGATTATAGGATTAACGAAGTTAGGTGGTTGGGATGGTCTTATGCAGAAAATTCCCAATTCACACAAACATATGTGGCAGGGACTTGCCAATGGACAAAATGAACTCGGATGGGATTTGTTAAGTGTAACGGTGGGGCTTGGTTTTGTTTTATCCTTTTCCTATTGGACTTGTGGATTTACAGAAGTGCAAAGGGCAATGGCGGCAAAAGATTTTCGGGCAGCAAGAAGAACTCCACTCATCGGAGCTATGTTCAAATTATTTTTACCTTTTTTAACAGTAATTCCTGGGTTAATTGCCTTAACCGAATTTTCTAAAGAGATGAACGGGGAGTACAATAAAAGTTTTATCATCTTATTAAAGAACTATTATCCCTCTGGAATGTTAGGTCTTGGAACAACAGCACTGCTTGCCGCTTTTATGGCCGGTATGTCCAGTTCCATCACGGCAATGAATACTATCTTTACTTATGATATTTATCAAACATACATCAATAAAAACAAAGACGATAAAGATTATTTAAAGATCGGAAAACGTTCCACTATGTTTGCCATAATCTTTGCTATTTTTGCTTCTTACATTGCCATGCAGTTTGAGAACATCATGAACTACATCCAACTACTCTTTTCTTTTTTTAATGCACCCTTAATTTCCATTTTTTTGTTAGGAATGTTTTGGAAGCGGGCTTCCGGCTGGAGTGCCTTCTATGGCATGTTACTCGGAACAGGAAGCGGGTTGGTTCATTTTATCTTATATTCTTTAGGTATTCTATATTACAAATCGGATATGGTTTCTAATTTCTATGGAGCCATTTACTCTGGTCTGGCTTGTTTTCTAACCATGGTCGTTGTGAGTTATATAGAAACTGAGGATCTCACAAAGGATTTACATGGACTCGTTTATTCTGACAGAGATAAAACAAATGCATTTTGGGATCCAAGAATTTTAGCCTGGGGAGTTGGACTCATTGTCCTTCTTGCAGGATTTAATATCATTTTTGCATAAAGATTTATACGTACGTAATAAAATAGTAATTGAATGAGAGTTTAATGATCCTATGTTTGTTGCAGTATACACTAAGACTATGAAACCAAATCATTATACAGAAATCCCGGCCACATTCGAAGTTCAATTAGAACATTTAAAGGATTATGATTCTAAAAAGCATATCAGTGCTAGAGGTATCATGTTTTACCATCCTTATGACATTGAAGTGCCTTCTATATTGAAAGTTTCCTTAAAAATGATTTCGATGACAGGTTCTGTTGACTTTCTTGTGAAAACTTTGAAGTGCGAGAAAATGGGGAGCGAACCTTTGTATGAAATTCATTGTAATTTTTATGACACAAATGCTGAGAAAGAAGACGAAGTGTTAGGATTCATCAGCAGTTACTAAATTCGTATATTAAAAACTATAGGTCATAGGGTTCCGCCCTTTTCGATGAGATACTGAAAACTTTCTTCAGAAAAGGATTTGTCTTTGGGCCCATACTGCATAAGCCACCGAGTGGGTGGCAAAAAACCATCGGTTTTTAAGCCATATCCTCCACCTAACGATGCTCCAATGGCCGAACGAAGTTCAAAATGTAAGTGGGCAGGATAATTTCCTCCCGCATCGCCAATGGTTCCAATCCATTCCGTTTTTTTCACTAGTTGTCCAGGTTCCACATCGATGGTGTGGAGGTGGGCATAGACTGTTTCTAAAAACCAAAAGTCTCCATTTCCTACATTGTGGTGGTGGACAATTCTTACTACTTTTCCCCAACCTCCACCGTAGTCAGCGATCTCTGAAACCACTCCGTTCCCAAAGGCATACACGGGAGCTGCAAAATCACTATCGCCGCCAGTAATGGAATTCCAATCTTCTCCTAGATGTTTGCGGCCCCCAAATTTTCCATTTTCAGCCCCAAATTTTTGCGCCAAATAATACCCTTCGGCATACTTTCCCCCAACAGGAAATTCAAAATCGGTGGCTTGAAAGGAAGGATAACGAGTTAAGATTGGATAGGGATTTGTGGCACGAATTTCGCCGGAGGATTCCATCCATCCGAAGAGTGGGTTTCCTTGGTAGGAATAACCTTTGGAGACACAACCTGTCCCGAGTAGAGAAAGACAGGTTGCAAGTAGGAACCGGAGAAATTGGTTACTTGCGGACCAAATTCTTTTTTGAGGATTTTGAAGATTCATGACGGCCTTCCGAAAGGAATCCCGCCCGTGCTTCGATTGGCAAATGGTTTCCGAGTTTTGCCGATCTTTTTTTGCCAGATGCCATTTCCTCTTTCATATTGTATATGAAGGTATCGTAATCCACTTGGATGGTATGGCGTGTGCTACTCACATACCTTTTTTTCATATCCGCTTGGTCCTTTTCGATAGCCTTCTCCATATCTTCTTTAGAAGGCAGTACGTAGTTTCCAGTGAGATACTGGGCGATCCATTTCCCTTGACATTCTGCTAGTGGCATAATAGCACCTAACGGTTGCATGAGACCCACAAAAAACAAATCATTGATTCCGGGTTTGATCATTTTATAGAAAAGGGGAATGTAGTTATTAGGAGCTGATAAAAAATTCTCATCAAAGAATGGAAACTTGATATTGTATCCGGTGCAATAGATGAGAACATCTGCCTCTTCTTCTGTTCCATCAGCAAAGGCAATTTTTTTCCCTTTGAGTTCGGTGATCACTGGTTTTGGTTTGATATCGCCACGACCAAGTCTTACGAGTAAATCTTGTGAAATGGTGGGGTGTGCCGATCCAAACTTGTGATCCGGCTTTGGTAAACCAAAGTCTTCCATTTTTCCTACACCAAAGCGAATGAGAAGGTGAGCCAATGTTTGTTGGATAAAAAAGGGAACCCAATGAGGTGTATATTCTGTTAATTTATCTAATGGTTTTCCAAATAAATAATTCGGAATGACATATGCACCTCGTCTTGCTGATAAAAATACTCTTTTCGCTACACCGGGTCTCGAAAGTTCCACTGAGATGTCCATGGCACTGTTTCCCATTCCGAGGACCACGACGTTTTTCCCTTCACAGTTAACAGGTGTTTTTGGGTCAACATAGGAGTGGGAGTGCATGATTTGGCCAGAAAATTTTCCAGGAAATGCAGGATCGGGCCAACGTTCACTCCAGTGGTGCCCATTGGCTACAACTAACACGTCGTAGTATTTGGTCGGTCCTTTTTCGGGAGTGATTTTCCAAATCCCATCTTCCGTTCGTTCGGCTTTTTTGATCCCATTTTTGAATTGGATGTGTTTGCGAAGGCCAAAGTGGTCTACGAAAGATAAAAAGTATTTTTGAATGGGTTCGTGGTTTGGGTAGTCGGGATAGTTTGTTGGCATCGGATAGTCGCGGTATTCCATCCGATCTCTATGGGTATTGATGTGCAGAGATTTATAAATATTACTAAGGCCGTTGTCGTTTTTATAACGCCAGTTCCCACCCACATCACTTCCTTTTTCATAACAATCAAAGGGAATCCCATGTTCCTTCAATGATTTAATGACTGTTATACCGGAGGATCCTGCGCCAATTACACAAACTTTAGGAAGTGCCATAGTATTTCTCTCGTAACCAAAAGATAGAGGTTCAGGGAGAGATTCTGCGAAAAGAGAACGTCGTTACAAGTAGATTTTACATTTCTAAGGAAAAAAAGAGATCATTTGACACATATTCAATGTTTAACGACCAGATTTGGAAGGTTTTTCTTGGGTTTCCAAAAAGCTACGAATCTCTGATTCCAAGTTAGAAATTTGGATCTTCGTAACCTTCCCCTCTTTTAGTTGGATGAGGGTAAGAGATCCTTTTGTTCTTGGAAAAGAATCTGCTACTTTTTCTTCTCTCACCAAACGAAGCGTATACGGATACGATTTCATTTTAGGTAAAGCCACAAATTTTGTAATGAGTGATGGCATTCTATGGATGTCAGAAACAATTACCGCTTGTTTGGATTCCAAATATCCTTTTCCTTCTTTTTCTAAGATCGGGTGGATGATTTTACTCGCATCCATATCAGAGATAAACAAAACCTTTGTGGTCTCTGACGGGATGGGACTTGGTTCTTCCCACTGGTTTGTGTAATTGATTTCGGGAAGTGGGTTGCCAACAACTAAAGTCGGTGTGGCCTGTTCTTCCGCAGAAAGAGAAAAGGTCAAAAGGAAGCTTAGGGATAATAGTGTGTATCGGATGGATCGGAAAGAGGTTATCAATTTGAATGAGAACATGTTATTTGTTAGTTGGTTGTTGTTTTGGTGCATAGATCTAAAGCGGTTTTTTTAAAACAAACCATCTCCTAAAGTCGATATAAATATTCTAAAACTTGTTCTTTTGTCATCTTACTGGCGTTAGAGAATTCTCCTCCTTTGGTGGATGTGAGAATCTTTCCCGTTGGCTCAATGACAACCAAAGCGGGAATTCCATTTTGGATGGGATTCCCAAGTGCATCATTTAGACTTAAGTTTTTATCGAAGCGACCTACATCTACTTTAAAGATGAGAAAATTTTGAGAGAGTAGGCTCTTTAGCTCAGGTTCCCTGAAGATCCCATCTAATGCCCGACAATCGGGACACCAATCGGCACCAAAAACGACGATGAGTTTGCGATTTAAGTTCTTCGCCTCAGCCAAACTCTCTTGGTATTGGGAAAGTATTATGTCGCTTTGTCTAGAACAATGAGAAAGGTTGGTGTGGGAAAATCCAAGGATTAGGAGAAAGAAAAGAATTCGAAACTTGCGTTCCATAAAATGTGCGGAAGGAAACTTCCGCCTGTCTTATTTCTTAGCGATTTCTTTAAGGATTTCTTGTCTTTTTTTATCTTTATCGATGTGAGAAAGAGACAACCAATCGCGTTTCAATTGTTTTTCTGAAACACCTTTGAAGGTTGCATATTTGCCGAGGATTTTTGCTGTTTTTGCGTTCATGCCAACCAGATTCTTTTGCCTCCCCTTTCTGTCAATGCGAACCTGATGATTGCTGTTTCATCCTTGACCCCTAAACTCTTTACGAAACATAGTAAAGTGCAAGAAATCCAAAGACCCTATGAAATCACAGCTACCTGACCGTTACGATCCCGAATCCGTAGAGCCCAAATGGATACAAACCTGGGAAGAAAAAAAAACCTTTGCTCCTGACTCCTCTCGCAAAGAAACATTCTCGATCGTCATCCCGCCTCCAAACGTCACAGGGAACTTACATATTGGGCATGCACTCAATCATACGATCCAAGACATCATCATTCGCATTGAACGTAAAAAAGGAAAAAATGTAGTTTGGGTTCCAGGAATGGATCACGCAGGGATTGCTACACAAGTAGTTGTGGAACGTGAACTAGCTAAAGAAGGAAAGTCTAGAACCGATTTTACTCGCGAAGGATTTATCGAGAAAGTTTGGGAATGGAAAGCTCATTCTGGCGGAATCATTGCCAAGCAACAACGGTTACTCGGTGAATCAGTCGACTGGTCTCGTGAAAGGTTTACCTTTGACGAAGGACTTTCGAAAGCAGTCATCAAAGTGTTTCGCAGTTTGTATGATGAAGGTTTGATTTATCGCGGGGAACGAATCATCAATTGGTGTCCGGTTACCAAAACTGCTATCTCCGACATCGAAGTAGAGTACAAAGAAAAACAAGGCAAACTCTATCATGTTAAATATCCCAAAGCTGAGTTTAAAACAAAAGATCCCAAAACTCTAACTAAAGACGAATACATCGTAGTGGCGACCACAAGACCCGAAACAATGTTTGGTGACGTGGCGGTTTGTGCTCATCCAGATGATACGCGTTATGCGGCTTTAAAAGGCAAGTTTGTGTATTTGCCAATTGCGGGAAAAGAAATTCCTGTTTTATTTGATTCCTTTGTGGATAAAGAATTTGGATCGGGGCTTGTAAAAATCACTCCGGCCCATGATATCAATGACTACGAAGCCGGACTTCGTTTGCAATTAACTCCTATCAATATTATGAATTTAGATGGGACTCTCAATGAACAAGCTGGCAAATACAATGGACTCGATAGGTTTGAAGCTCGCAAACGTGTTGTAGAAGAACTTGAATCGAATGGTTATATTGAAAAAATAGAAACCCACGTTCATAGTGTGGGGCACAACCAAAGGGGTGGGGCCGTCATTGAACCGTTGTTATCGACTCAGTGGTTTGTAAAAATTGAATCATTAGCAAAACCTGCCATTGAAGTGGTAAAATCAGGAAAGGTTCAGTTCCAACCAAAGATGTGGGAAAAAACATACTTTGAATGGATGGAAAACATTCGTGATTGGTGTATTTCTCGTCAACTTTGGTGGGGACATCGCATTCCCGCCTATTATGCACCAAACGGAGAAATGGTGGTTGCTGAATCTGTTGAAGAAGCAGTATCTCTATTTTCCAAAAAGGGAATTTCTGTTACCAAAGAGACCATCAAACAAGATGAAGATGTTCTCGATACTTGGTTCTCTTCGGGTCTTTGGCCGTTCACGGTTTTTGGTTGGCCTGAAAATTCGGAAGAACTAAAAAAATATTATCCTACATCCGTTTTAGTTACTGGTTTTGATATCATTTTCTTCTGGGTAGCGCGGATGATTATGAATGGTCTGAAATTTATGGATGATGTTCCCTTTCAGAAGGTTCTCATCCATGGCCTCGTTCGTGATAAGGATGGAAAGAAGTTCAGTAAGTCACTTGGAAACGTAGTCGATCCTTTAGACATGATGAGTAAATACGGAACGGATTCGTTTCGATTTTTTCTCGCCGCTGTGTTACCGGAAGGAAAAGACATACTTTTCGACGAATCTAGGTTAGATGGGTATCGTTCATTCTGTAATAAAATTTGGAATTCGAGTCGGTTTATTTTTATGAACCTACCGGAAGAGTTCACAGCCAAAGAACCAGACATAAGTACCTTAGAAGATACTGACCTTTGGATTTTGAATGAATTTGATCGGATGCTTAGCAAGTATGAAAAAGCCTATTCCGGTTATCTTTTTTTCGAAATGGCCAATTCTATTTATGATTTTGTTTGGGGATCTTTTTGTGATTGGTATTTGGAATTAACCAAAGCTCGTGTGTATGGAAATGTAAGTCCAGAGTCACAAGAGAAAGCACGACTTGTCCTCATCAGTGTATTAAAAAAGTCACTCGGACTCTTACATCCTTTTATGCCGTTTATCACAGAAGAAATTCATTCTTTACTGGAAACTACGGAACTTGCAAAAACAGAATTTCCCAAGGCTTACGGAGTATCTGATACGGCACCGGCTGTGGTACGGATGGAGCTTGTTCGTGAGATCATCACAAAGATTCGCAATATGCGTGCGGAACTCGGAGTCAAACCTGAGAAAAAATGTAAGGTGATTCTCAAGTGTAATCATAAAGAATTAAAAGAGATGATGGAAAGAGAAATCAAATCCATCCTCCAACTATCGAAAGCAGAGAGTATCGAATTTATAGATTCGTATGAAGCTAAAAATACGGATTCTGTGGGAGCTTTTTCGATAGGAGAAATTTTTCTTCCATTAGAAGGTATTTTTGATTTTGAAAAAGAAAAACAACGATTGGAAAAAGAGAAAAAACAAATCCAATTGGAAATGGAAAAGTTGGAAAATAAAATCAACAATCCAGCCTTCTTAGAAAAAGCAAAACCGGATGTCGTAGAAAAAGAAAGAGAAAAGTATAATACTTGGAAAGAGAAACTAGATAGTACGGTAAGGGCTTTAGAAAAAATTGGAACATAAATTTAAAGTTTTACTCATTGGAAGTGGCGGAAGAGAACACGCGTTAGCAGATGCTATTTCAAAATCAAAATCTTTGGAATCCCTTCGGGTATTTCCAGGCAATGGTGGATTTTCGCAAGACGTGCTTTTAGATTCATCAGAGATTTCTATTACCGATAAATCTAAATTTTTCGCATATATCAAAACATCGGGAACAAACCTAGTGATCGTGGGTCCAGAAGATCCACTAGTGAACGGTCTTTCTGATTGGTGTGCAGAAATTAACATCCCTTGTTTTGGGCCTTCTGCCTATTGTGCTCAAGTTGAAGGAAGTAAACATTTTGCAAAAGAAATGATGAAACGTGCCAAAGTTCCCACAGCTTCCTTTGCAGTCTTTACGGATCATGAATCTGCTTGGAGTTATGCCCAGAAAGAAATCTTACCTTTGGTTGTAAAGGCAGATGGGCTTGCTGCCGGAAAAGGGGTCACTGTTGCTTTTGAGTTAAAAGAAGTAAAACAGGCGTTAGATGAAATATTTCTGGAATCGAAGTTTGGGGAAAGTGGGAACAAAGTAGTATTGGAATCTTTTTTAGAAGGAGAAGAAGCCTCCCTTTTTGTCATCACTGATGGAGAAAGGTATATGTGCCTTCCTGCAGCCCAAGACCACAAACGTGCTTATGATGGAGACATTGGTCCCAATACCGGGGGAATGGGAGCTTATGCACCGGCCCCGATTGTCACAGATGTTGTTCTTTCTTTAGTGAAGGAACAGGTCATTGAACCCATGTTAGCTGATTTTAGAACATCAGGCCATCCCTACAAAGGACTTTTATACGTTGGGCTTATGATTACCAAAGAAGGCATTCCGAGTGTAGTGGAATTCAATTGTCGTTTTGGAGATCCAGAAACGCAGTGTGTCCTTCGCCTGTTAGATGAAGATTTATTACCTATTTTTTATGCATCGGCAACGGGAACCCTTCCTGAAAGAAATTTGAAATTAAAGGAAGGTTCTTCCGCTGTTGTAGTTCTTGCAGCAAAAGGATATCCAGACTCGCCCACAAAAGGTATGCCTTTGGAAATTCCATCTAACGAAGGAAATGTGGTTGTTTACCACGCAGGAACCAAACGACAAGAGAACCAAGTTTTAGCGAATGGGGGAAGGATTCTCGGAATCACTTCCTTTGGTAATTCTTTAAAAGATGCCATCCAGGATTGTTATTCGTTTTTAACAAAAATTAAAGCACCGGATACTTTTTATCGAAAAGACATAGGTAGGAGAGCCCTCTAGTGCCATTCAGTATCTCTGGAAATTTTAAATATTGTGAACGTACAAGCCTTCGCAATTTTGAAAAACATCTAGGGATTATTTTGTCTGAAAACCAAACCCAACTCCAACAACATCTTATGATTCGTAGGGCCCTTCAAAATTTAAGTGGTTCTGTGAGTGTTCTTTCGGGACTCAGTCGTCAGGAATTGTTGTCTTTTATTTTTATTCTCACGCAGTTCGGTGATATCATTCGGTCGGAAACCCCACCGGAATACCTTTTGTTAGAATCGATTCCTTATGTGGTGGAATGGATGAAGGGACATTACATGATCCCTATAGAAATCTTGGAACATCTTGCCCATGAACGAATCTTTAAAGACCAAGGGTATTTGTTTGCCCTCATTCCTGCATTATCCATTAAAGAAAAAAAATCTTGGATTCGTTGGATCGGTGTGGATTTTGAAAAGGGTGGAGATCGAGATTTAAATTTTGAAATTTATTCTCAGTGCCGTGTATTACAAAAACCATTCCTTGGAAAGTCACTAGTCCAAGAATCAGAAATTCGTTTGGAACAAATTTGGCCTCGTGGCAAAAACGAATGTATTGATTGGTTCTATAAAGGGCTTTCTACTTTTTATTATTCCATGGAAGAGATGAGCCGAAAGGAAAAAGATCCTTTTCTTTTACATGTCATTGAACTCATTAAATCAGGTAAGTTTATACTCAAACGATTGCCTGATAGTTATGGAAAAGAATCGAGTTATTCTCTTGTGGGAACTGTGGAAGGAAATACACCCCAACTCAGAGAAACTACCTTCCAATGGGAAGTGGAAAGACTTCGTAAAGATTCTCTATTTTAAACTTCCGATTCGGATTTACGCATTATGGATAGATCACTAAAAGACTTAAAAAAACAAACATCAGAAATGATAGAATCATTTCAAACTTATTGGGCGGCTCAGAATTTCCAAGAAGACTATGACCGTTTATCATCACTCATTGAAAAAGCAAACGATCCAAAGTTATGGGATTCCCCTGACCAAGCAAAAAACGTAACACAAAAACGTAACGAGTTACAACTAAAGTTAGATCCTTGGTTGGAATTAAAGAAAGAACTATTCGATTTTCCTGATTTGATTGAACTCACTTCGGAAGAAATGGGCGAGACAGGCTTAAAATCTTTAAACGATGATTTTGATCGAATGTTTGAAGCCTTTGAAAACTTGCAAATGTTAGATGCACTGGCTGGTAAAGATGATGGGAAAGCTGCGTTTATCAATATCCATCCTGGTGCCGGCGGAACAGAATCTCAAGACTGGGCTGATATGTTACTACGAATGTACACAAGGTTTTGTGAACAAAAAGGATATCGTGCAGAACTTGTTGACTACCAACCGGGAGAAACTGCGGGAATCAAAAATGCCACGCTTTACATCCAAGGGGATCATCCTTTCGGATATTTAAAATGTGAGTCTGGGGTCCATAGACTCGTGCGAATTTCACCTTTTGATTCCAATAAAAGAAGGCATACATCCTTTGCGTCAGTGTATGTGACACCAGAAGTGGATGATGACATCCAAGTGAATATCGAAGAAAAAGACCTTCGTGTAGATGTGTATCGCTCCTCTGGGGCTGGGGGACAACATGTAAACACAACAGACTCTGCTGTGCGAATCACACATATCCCTACTGGTGTTGTGGTTTCTTGTCAAATGGAAAGATCTCAAATCAAAAACCGTGATACCGCAATGAAAATGTTACGTGCTCGTTTGTATGAGATGGAAAAACAAAAGGCAGAAGAAGAGAACGCAAAAAAAGCCGGTGAAAAGAGAGATATTTCTTGGGGATCACAAATTCGAAGTTATGTGTTTCATCCTTACAATTTGGTAAAAGACCATAGAACTGATTTTGAAACGGGAAACGTTCATGCAGTAATGGACGGAGACCTGGAAGATTTTATCATTGCCTACTTAAAATACCTGACAAACCAAAAGGCAAACGCAAAAGTATAAACAAATGTCTGTAAAACAGGATATTTCCGGTACTTTAAGGAAAATCCAAAAAGAAATTCAACAACTTCCGAATATTACGGATCGCTTGAATTTCATTTTGGAAATGACTCTGACATTGTTTGGAGCCTCTACCGGTAGTATATCCATTATGGACCAGGAAGAAAAAGTCCTCACCATTGTTGCGGCAAAAGGTATGGATTGGGAAAAGAAAATCGCCGCCAAACTTCCGTTTAATCTGGGTGTTACGGGTCGGGCAGCCTCCACTAGAGAAATTATCTATGTTCCCGATGTCACTTTAGATAAAGACTATGTGAAACTCATTGAAACCGTTCGTTCTGAACTTGCGATTCCATTAGTTACTAGAGATTCTACCATTGGAGTCCTTAACCTAGAGTCGGATAAAGTAAACTTTTTCTCATCAGAGATTATCAACCAAGCCACTCTATTTGCTTCTCAATTAACAATCGTTATCCTGGAAGAACGGATTGCCAAAGAAGCCTTTGAAAAATCCAAAAGAGAAGAAGATCCAGTAGAGGAAATTCTTGGTTATGATCCCAGTATTCTATTTTTAAAACATCGAATCAGGCAAGTGGGTCCCTCGGATACATCTGTGATGATTATAGGGGAAGAAGGATCAGGGAAAAAATTAATAGCCAAAGCTTTACATTATATATCCCAAAGGAAGAATGGTCCATTCCTCACTGTAGATTGTTCTGGCCTTAGTTATGAACTATTGGAAGCGGAACTTTTTGGTGTGCCCAGCGGAAAGATATTCAATCCCGGAAAATTAGAACAAGCCAATGGTGGGTCTTTATATATTGAATCCATTGGAGATTTACCAACGAATCTACAAACAAGACTTTTCCAAACTTTACGAGATAAAACAATGCCCAACCCCTCTGCGAAAAAGAAGGATGAGGTTCTCAACATTAGAATTTTTACAGGAAGCAAACGAGATTTATTAGAAGATATCCAGAAAGAAACTTTTTCTATGGATTTATATTATCGCCTAGCGGAAGTTCCGCTTCGTATGCCACCATTGCGCGAACGAAGAGGGGACGTTCCTCTCCTTGCACATCATTTTTTATACCAATACAACAAACAGTATGGAAGGAACAAAACGTTTTCAACAGAAGCGCTCAAGGCATTAACCGGGATGCCTTGGAGTGGAAATGTTAGGCAACTACAAAGTGTCATTCAGTATGCTGTCCTTGTTCCACCGGAAACTGTTTTGGAACCGCATTCCTTTTTGCAAGATGGGAAACGGGAAACCGAATCGACCTCAAAAGTCCAAAGTTTTGCGGTGGGAGCAGAGATTCTTTCTCCTTCGGAAAATCTATCGCTCAACATCGCCATCGAAAGATTGGAAGCCATTTGGATCAAAGAGGCTTTCCAAAGAGTATCGACTCAGGAAGAAGCAGCCAAACTGCTTGGTATTAGTCGTGGTTCTTTGCAGTATAAGATCAAAAATAACCAATTTCTGGACGGATTCAACACCTAAGTCCAAGAAAAGAATGGATAGATTGGCCTTACCTGTCGATATGATTACAAAGGAGCTTTCACGTGGCAGATAGTTATTACCGTACCATAAGTGGTAAACAATATGACAATGAATTGTTAGAAATTGCAGAGAAAGCCACCAAACGTAGCAAAGCTCCTATCGGCAAAAATATTGCAAAGACCCTTTTTGATGCCATTAAAGATGGTGGGGACTATACAGATGTGGAAAAACGCACTGTAAAATACATCCGAGATAATTTCAAATTTAGCCCAGAGGCCGATGAATACCTTCGTTCAGAGATTCGTAAATGGGCAGCAAAAATTTCTGTCCCTGCCGCAAAGAAAAAAACAACAACTAAGGGAACTACAAAAAAGGAATCCACTGTAAAACGTAATTCCTCTCGTTCTGCCAAATCTTCCTTTGAAGGTTTCACTCCTTATCATGAAAACTATGAAGGTGGTGATAGTTCACAGGACGAAGTGGCACCAACACCTGAATATAATGAATTAGTTGCTTTGAATAAATTTCAAATCACTCCAAAACAAAATCGAATCGGGCGGATCATCTTACTTGCGCTTATTCTTTTATTCTTTATTGTTTTGATTGTTTTTGGAATCCGTAGTTGTAATCGAAGTTCGAAATCAACTGAAAATATTAATCAAAATGCGAATGTTTCTTCGGAAGCGGGGACTCGCTCTTTGGAGAGAGTGGCCCTATCAGAAGGAAGAGCTTCTGATAAATTTGAATCTCAAGGGAGAGCCATTCGATACATCAACGACCTTCAAATTCGTTTTATCAAACAAAGTATGCAAACAGAAGAGACCGCTGCTGACAAAATTGTCACCTTAGCGGAAGCGCTGAAATCATATCCGGGGATTCATGTTCGAGTCAAAGGACATACTTGTTTTATTGGTGAGATGGATGAAAACAAAATTCTATCAGATGAACGTGCTAAGTTTATCTATGATGAATTAGTGAAATATGGTGTAAATGCATCTCAAATCGACTATCGAGGATTTGGTGAGACTGCGGAAATTGAATCCAATTCTACAGAAGCAGGTCGGATCAAAAATAGACGTGTTGATTTTACTGTTTTATCTGTAACCGAATAGGTTACAACAATCTGTATAAAGATTTAGTGAGCATCCGTTTGGTGGACCTGACGGATGTGTAAAGCCCTTCATATAAAAGTAAAGACTTCTTTGCCACACCCAGTTGGGTGTTTTCTTTTTCTTCCAAACTCAAGTGGTCATCATATCCTTCGGTGATGGTTAAGATGATTCTCTGGATTCCTAAACTCAAAATTTCATTTAAACCTTTTTTCCCTGATACCTGTTCATCAATTGCATCCATTTGTTTGATATCTTCCGAAAAAGTTTTGGGATTGATTTGGTTTCTTTGAATTTGATTATATATCCTTTGTGAAACCGCAAGGCCACGTTTGACCGTAGCAACAAATTCCGATAACGCTTCGGTAGTGGATTTAATTTCGGAAACCAATTGTTTTTGATCGAAAAAAGATTTTTCTTTTTTCAACAAGGAACGAATTTGATTACGAATCGAATTTACCGAATTGGTTTGGTTTTTTACTTCACTTACATCGCTCGCAAATTCTTTTGCAAAATCCGAATGGGGAATCCCTTCGAGTTTGGCACCAAACTTAGTTAAGTTGGTCCAGGGATTTTCTTTGGCATGATCTTCGAACCATTTTTTAAAGATCAACATCTTCTCATTGGTGATATAGGTTTCATCCAAATTGCCTATGACTTTTTTTTGCGGTAAAGCAAAGAGTTGTTTATAATTGTGTTTTTCTCTACGAAACTTTCTAGATTCTAAATAGTTCAATCGTTCTTCGAGGACTGCCCCTTTGGAATGGGCAAGACCCTTGGTAAAACTCAAATCCTGTCCGACTAAAAATACAGACTTAGCCCCCATAAGAGTGGCAAGGCTTGCCGCATTGGTGGAAACAGACCCACCAAAAGGAACCGAGCCTATCTCTGATAGACCAGTCCTTTCCAGTAAACGAATCAATGGGAAAGGAGAGGAGGTCACAAAACCTTTGTTTGGCCCTTTTTCCAACCGAAGGCTTAAGTAGGTGGATGTTGGGTCAAAAATCAAAATGGCGTCCCCCGAATAATCTTCCAGATATTGGCTATTGAGTGCTTGCGGGTCGACAGAAAAAATCAAATCAGGTTCTACACCAAAGGAGGAGAGAATGGGAAGAGCCGTGTCTACTGCGAGTAGTAAAAATTGGTTTCGATACTTTATAAGATCGGGTACAGATTCGGAAAGGCTTGGTCCAGCGCCCGCAACAACAATGGAGATCCCATTTGCGATTCCAAAAAGGTCTGAGACTGGATGAAACTGAGATAATTCGGGAAGGTTATAACAAATGTTTTTTGCCCAAATTTTTTCGAATCGTGTTAATGTTGCAAGATTCACATCTTTCTTGTGAAACATTTGTTCGGCGGTGTATTTCAATCTTTGGTATTCGGTTTCTTTCCATTGCCAAGACCCACGGTGGGGAACAAAACTAATGGGGTAGGTTCCTTTTCCTTTCACCGCTTCCGAGAGTTGGTCTTCCATTCCCTCCCCCGAAATAAGGATTAGTTTTCCATCTAACAATGGTTTTGAAAAATCAAAGATTTTGAATGCTTCCTGGACGAAAAAAGGAAAGGGTTCCATCCAGATAATGGTTACCTTTTCTTTTTCTATCAAAAAGGGGAGAATATAACCCAAACCTGCACCAAACAATAGATAAATGCGTTCACTTCCATCATGGGGAAGTTCGGTCGCAAACCGTTCCGCTTCTTTTTTGGGATCAAATCGACTATGGATCCAAACTCCATCCAACTCTAAAGTAGGATCTCCTGTTTTGGATTTTATGAGTTCGTAAGAAATCTTAGTTTCGATGTTCTGCGAATTTGAATCCGTTGTTCCGATTGAATTTACAGTATTCTGAATCACTTCTGCCAATCGAGAAGGAAGGGCCGCTAGATTTTTTTCTAAGAGAGAATCTTTCACTTAAGGTTCCAAAACGATTTTGATCGCTGTATTGGGGGAAAGGGAAGACCCTGCTTTTGGATCTTGCGATTTGACAAACCCGGAACCTTCTAATTTGTATTCTGCTTTGAGTTGTTTTAAAATTTGGATAGTTTCAGAAGCAGTGAATCCAGTAAGGTCAGGCATTACCTTAGGATCGAATTTATAAATTTTATTTCTTTCGCCTTTCAATCGGTAAACAAGAGCCTTCTCACTTTTTTCGACAATAGGAATGATACTTTCTACCACCTCACGAAAGACAGGTGCTGCAATCCCGCCACCCGTATGGGCATCCCCACCAGGTTCATCAAAAACAATAAGACCCACATACTTTGGCTTTTCTGCTGGAAAAAATCCGAGAAAACTGGCTGTGAATAAACCTGCTTGGTATCCTGCCCCAGCTTTTGCTTTTTGCGAAGTTCCCGTTTTTCCTGCGATAAAGTAATTTTCTAAATAAGCTTTTTTTCCCGTTCCTTGTGAGACGGCCTTACTCATAGCATTTAATGTTTTTTTTGCCGCTCCTTCTTTAATACCCAGTAACTCATGTTTTATGGAAAATTCATGAACCAGTTCCCCATAGGAATTGGTCACTTGCGAAACCACGGAGGGTTCAAATAAAATCCCTCCATTTACAACTGCCGCTGCTGCTGTGATGAGTTGGATTGGTGTGACAGATAGACCTTGTCCAATGGATAAAAAGTAAGGTGTACTTTTATTCCATTTGTTTAAAGGAGGTAAATATCCTTTCGCCTCATGGATGGAAAAGTTGGTTCTTTTTCCAAATTTAAATTTATCCATATAACTGTAGTATGTTGCTTCATCAATTTTTTGGGCTGCTTTAATGATTCCAACGTTACAGGAGTATTGTAAAATTTCATCCAAATTCACATGACCATGATTGTCAGTACAACGAATGGTTGTTTTTCCTATTTCAATGTATCCTGGACAATGAAACCTTTCGCCGGGAAGGATTTTGCCTTCATTCAGTAACATTAGGGCAATGAAGATTTTCATTGTCGATCCCGGTTCATAAACATGGCGGATAGACCAATTGGAATGAGATTCTAAAGGAAAATCTTGGAAATGGTTGGGATCAAAATTGGGGAAAGATGCCATCGCTAAAATTTTCCCTGTTTCTGTATCCATAATCATACCGATTCCCCGTTTGGAAGCAGTTTGGATAAAGGCTTTCTGCAGTGACTTCTCTAATCGGTATTGAATGATACTATCAATAGTTAGATGAACATTATTTCCTTTGGTTGATTCTGCATCGGGTGTAGATAACAATTCCAAATTGAACAACATCTCAAGTCCTGAGAGGGCTTTGTCATCATCGTAACCTGTAAAACCAAGTAGACTGGCGGCTAAACTTCCTTGCGGATAAATTCGTTTGTATTCTTTTTCCACACGAACACCGGGTAACGAGAGAGCTTTGATTTTTTCTGCTTTGGTAAGCTCAATTTCTCTTTTTAATAAAAAATAATTCTGTTTGTCGCGAATGGTTTCAATCAGTTTTGTTGGTGAGATTCCAAGTATGGGACCGAGCTCCTGTGCTGTGAGTTCCGGATCATAGATATTTGTTGGATCAATTCCAACCGTTGCCGACTCGCGAGAGATCGCAAGTTCAATCCCTCTCCTATCGTAGATAGTTCCTCGTTGTACATACTTACTCGACTTTAGATTAATGATATTATCATTAAAATAAGTGAGATAGATAACGCGAAAGAGTAGGATGACGAAAAGGAAGAGTATAAATAGAATGATATACTTAAAACGTTGTTTGTATTCGGTCATTGTTAAAAATAGAAGATCACTTTGCCTTTGATTTTTTCTACAGGTACGAGTCCAAAGGATCGGGAATCCGTTGAATACTGCCTGTTGTCACCTAGAAGAAGATAATAACCCGGGGGAATTCTACCTTGTTTATCCATAGCTAGAAAAGGTGAGTTGTGACGATTGAGAAATATAGACGTACTTGGCTCACTTGTGTAAGTTCCTTGAGGAAGATAATTTTCTAACAGCTCGGTGGAATCAATGAGGACACGTCCCGCCTCAATAGAATAAAATTCTCCTGGTAAACCTATCACTCGTTTGACGACAAGTTCATCCTCCTTACTCACAAAAAGCACCAAGTCCAATTTGTTGATTTTGGGGTCCGTGTATAGAAGTTCCGTTCCAAAGAATTTGGCAGAAATGGCAAATCCACCCTTCCAAACAAAGACAACAGACCCGTGTTCCAAGGTCGGATACATGGAATTTCCCTGAATGGAATAGATTTGGAATAGAAAAATGCGTATAAATAGGAGGAAACAGAGAAAGATAAAAATGAAAAGACTGCGACGGGTGTATCGTTTGAATTTTGCCCACCACCGGGAGACTTTAGTTTCTGTTTCCATATCCATCAAAAAACGATAAAAATCATTCGTGCATTTTTCCCCTTTCTCCAGAATGGAAAAGGAACTTTCCGTAAATCTGAAGCCTAGAGAAGTCTATGTCACTTACAAAATATCAATTCCGAGCACAGTTTCGTTGTACCAATGACTCTTGTCGCAAAACCTACCCTCTCCACCAAGTGATTTATTCCTGCGAAGCTTGCGGGGAACTTTTAAATGTTGAACATGATATAGACAGTCTGAAACAAGTTTCTGCACCCGAATGGAAATCGGAATTTGAATCTCGGTTCCGATCTAGCCAATTTCCCAATGCCTCTGGTGTTTGGGGAAAAAAGGAATGGGTGTTACCCGGAATCAGCGATGAAAATATCATCACTTCGGGCGAAGGAACCAGCCATTTGTATGACGCTTCTCGTTTTGCTAAAGATTTGGGTTTGGCAAACCTGTACGTCAAACAGTGCGGAGTTTCTCACACTGGCTCTTTTAAAGATTTAGGAATGACGGTCCTTGTGAGCCAAGTCAAACAAATGATTTCGGACGGAGTGCCTATCCAAGCAGTGGCTTGTGCCTCCACGGGAGATACCTCGGCAGCGCTCGCTTCTTATGCAGCAAAAGCTGGAATTCCATCCATTATACTTTTACCAGCAAACAAGGTATCTACGGCCCAACTCATCCAACCCGTTGCCAATGGGGCTCTAGTTTTGGCACTCGAAACAGACTTTGATGGTTGTATGGCAGTGGTGAAAGAACTCACCAAAGAAAAATCCATTTATCTTGCCAACTCTATGAATTCACTTCGTATCGAAGGACAAAAAACAATCTCTGTGGAAATTACACAACAGTTAGGTTGGAAAGTTCCCGATTGGATAGTCATTCCCGGTGGAAACTTAGGAAATGTTTCTGCACTTGGTATGGGATTTGAGATGATGTATGAACTTGGACTTATCGATAAGTACCCGAGAATTATATTAGCGCAGGCAAAAAATGCAAGTCCACTCTACGAATCGTTTAAGAATGGTTTTGCGGACTTCGCTCCTGTGACCGCAGAAAAAACTTTAGCTTCTGCAATCCAAATTGGTGATCCTGTCTCCGTGAAAAAAGCGATCCGCATCTTAAAAAAATTCAACGGAATCGTGGAAGTCGCAACGGAAGAAGAGTTGGCCAATGCAGCGGCTCGTGGAGATCTTTACGGACTTTATAATGATCCTCATACTGGTGTGGCTCTTGCGGCTCTATTGAAATCGGTGGAATCGGGAGTAGTCAAAAAGGGTGAGTCGGTGGTTGTGATCTCCACAGCAAATGGACTTAAGTTCACAGAATTCAAACTAGCCTTCCATGAAGGGAAAATCCCTAATATTGATGAGAAATTAAAGAACCGAATCCAATCATGCAAACCAAACATCAGCGGGGTGATGGAAATCCTAGGTAAACAACTGAAGAAGTTATAAATCGCTAGACAAATCCCCTACATGTTGGCAAATTTTTTCAGTTTACCGGTATGTACCAAGAGATCCAACTAAGCTCTGAGTTCTGCACATCTGTGGATCGTGCCGTGGCATTAGGGAAGAAGGTCTCTATGATCACTTATGTGATGGGGGATATTGGTGAGGCCAAACTAAAGTACATTTTGTTCCGGATTTTAGGTTCCGTTGGTCGTGAAGATTTGATGGAGCTCTTTTATACGGCTGCGAAGGAACTCATTGTCAATTCCACAAAAGCAGCCATCAAACGAATCATCTTTGGAGAACTCAAACTCAACATCCAGAACTTACAAGATTATGAAGAGGGGATGAAATTTTTTAAGTCCAGCCTCAATGAAAGAAAGTTTCCGGCATATAAAAAACAAATGCGCGAGTCCGGCCTCTTTGTAAAGATCACTTGCATCTACAAAAAGGACAAAATTAACCTGGAAATTAGAAATAATTTCCCATTATTGCCAATTGAGGCAGAACGAGTAAAAGAAAAGTTTATTAATGCGAAAAAGTATGATAATCTATTCGAGTTCTTTATGGAACACGGTGATAGTACGGAGGGAGCAGGAATGGGAATCACAATGGTAGAAATATTGTTGTCTCAATCAGGTTTTGACCGTCGTTTACTCTCTATATATTCATCAGAAAGGAAAAAGGAAACAGTCGCGCGTGTGGAAGTTCATTTAAGTGGAATTCCCAAATCCAGTGAAACACACGAACAATTGTTTGTAGAATAATGTCCGAATTAAGCTCAAAAGCAGAACAACTCAAACGACAAGCAGACCTAATCGGTCTGACAAGAGAAGCCGTGTTTACGGACGAACAAGCCAAAGAAGTTTTACAAGGTAAAATTACAGACGGTTACCTTGTGAAAATCAAAATAGATTTGGACAGTTTGAACGGAATGGTTCTCATTCTCGTATCTTCCATTCGTAAACATCTTATGGAATTGTATGCCGTGGTGGGGACATCACCAACATTTCGACGGATTCGAACTTTTGCAGACCATGTTCAGATCTCAACGGACTTAGGTGATATTGGCAAAACCGGCGGTTATGATCCTGCGATTTCAGAAAACATTGGGCGTGCTGTACACAGAGCCTTCACCAAAGAGAAGTTAGAGGAACTCCTTCCCCTTTGGCAAAAAAAAGATCCTTCTCATATTGCTGAAATTTTAGAAATGCCCATCCTTGCGGCAACAAAAGGTAGAAATATAAAACTGCAAGCGGAAGTAGATAAAATTTCTACAGCAAAGTTTCGTTATGAAAATCCAATGAAAGGTGTGATCCTTCCCATCCCTAAACCAGAAGATGAAACGGCTTCGGCCCAAGACGCTTCAGTCCCGGGAATTTCCACCGAACCAGCGAAAGGTGAACTTTCCTCACTGGACCGTCAAATTGCCCAATACCGGGCTTCCTTTCCTAAAGAATTGAATATGAAAACGGTCATTTCTCCCATCAACGGTGTGGAGTTTGATAATTTAATCGAAGGAATGGAAATTCTTTTTCGTGTTCCCACAGAAACTCCCGAGGGTCAAACGAATGCACAAATTCTTGGACTCATCGATGAAGAAGGGAAAATTTCCAAAGAACCAGTGGTAGGCAGGTTTCTTGGAATTGCTGGAAACAAAACAGAATATCATATTTTTGCAGAAGGACCAAACCAGTATTTGCTTCATTCGATTGAAGAACATCCTGTGAAGGTAGCCATTCCAAAACCAGCAGGTATGTCAGGCACAGCAAACAAAGGTTCTGCGGCACAAAGTGCCAAGAAAAAAGCAGGTAACGCTTCGGCTCAGGAATCCAAGTCTTCTGGAGCAAACTTATTTATTCTAATGGGTGTTTTTATCACCATCGTACTCTTTGGAGTGCTGATCTTTGTCATGGTGATCTTGTAGGCAAAGTTTTTAGAATAAAAAAAAACCCCTCAACCAATCCAGTAGTGGAAAGTGAGGGGTTTTAGTTTTAAGAACAGGATTTTCGATTTTTAAAACTAATTTGGATATTAATTTTGATCGGAAAGAAATTTATCCGGCAACTACGATATTGACGAGTTTTCCCTTCACATAGATTTCTTTTTTGATTTCTTTGCCTTCCCAAAATGGTTTTGCTTTTTCCACTGCTTTGGCAAGGGACAAAACTTCTTTCTCTTCAATGTCACGAGGAGCAAGAAACTCTCCTCTCATTTTTCCATTCACTTGAATCACAATGGTGATGTTGGCATCGAGTAAGTACTTCTCATCCCATTTTGGATAAGGATGGTAGGCGAGTGATTCTTTATATCCGAGTTTAAACCAAAGTTCTTCTGCCAAATGGGGAGCATAGGGAGAGAGTGCGAGAACGAACGGTTCCAAAACTTTTCTCGGTTTTCTAGGATTTGTTGTGAACTCATTGATGAAGATCATCATCTGAGATACGGCTGTATTAAAAGAAAAACTATCGATATCGTCTTTTACTTTTTTAATTGTACGATGTAGTGTTTTCAGTTCGGCTTCGTTTGGTTCGATATCTTCTACAAAAAAAGATTCATTTTCGCCTGAGTGAAAAAGTCTCCAAACTCGATTTAAAAATCGAAACACTCCATCCACTCCGTTTTTACTCCAAGGTTTGGACATCTCAAACGGACCCATAAACATTTCAAAAAGCCTAAGTGTGTCTGCACCAAATTCAGAGACTACATCATCTGGATTGACAACGTTTCCACGAGATTTTGACATTTTCCCTTTGTCTTCTCCCAAAATTAAACCTTGGTGGACTAACTTTTGGAAGGGCTCTGGGGAAGAAACATGGCCTAAATCAAAAAGGATTTTATGCCAAAATCTGGAGTATAGCAAGTGTAATACGGCATGTTCTGCCCCGCCCACATAAACTTCCACAGGCATCCATGCTTTTTCCAGTTCTGGATCGATGAGTTTGTCGTTGTTTCTTGGGTCAATGTAACGAAGATAATAATAACAAGAACCGGCCCACTGCGGCATGGTATTGGTTTCTCTTTTTCCCACTTCTCCGGTTTCTGGATCTGTATACACGAGCCAATCTTTAGCAAGTGCTAGTGGGGATTCTCCCGTGCCAGAAGGTTTGAATTCTTCTAAGTCTGGAAGAACCAAGGGAAGTTCGGAATCAGAAAGTGCTTTGGAAGATCCATCGGCAAAGTGAACAAGAGGGATGGGTTCTCCCCAATACCTTTGTCTGGCAAAAAGCCAATCTCTCAGTTTGAATTGGACTTTTTTACGTCCAAGGCCTTTCTTTTCTGCCCAAATGGACATGGTTTGGAAGGCATCTTTGTAAGTTTTACCATCTAACTGTACTTCTGCGGAAGAAGAGTTGATACAAACAGAATCTTTGGAATCAAAAGCAAGATTTGGTTCCATCTTTCCATCGATTACTTGTTTGATCGGAAGTTGGAACTTCATAGCAAAATCGTAGTCTCTTTGGTCGTGAGCAGGAACGGCCATGATGGCACCGGTTCCATAAGAAATTAAAACATAATCAGAAATATAGATGGGAACCTTTATTGAGGAGTCTGTTGGCAAACTGGCGTAAGATCCTGTAAACACACCTGTTTTGTCTTTATTCAGCTCGGTTCGTTCCAAATCACTTTTTAAAGAACAGTCTTTTTGGTATTTTTCCACAGCCGATTTTTGTTCGGGAGTGGTAAGCTCTGCTACGAGTGCGTGTTCTGGGGCAAGGACTAGGTAAGTGGCCCCAAAAATGGTATCGGGTCTTGTTGTATAAACAGTGATGTCTTTGGATAAAGAAGGAACAGGGAAACTGAGTTCCAATCCTTCAGATTTTCCAATCCAATTTCTTTGCATCTCTAGAGTAGAAGTAGGCCATTCACAAAGGGAAAGGTCGTTTAGCAGACGTTCGGCGTAAGAAGTGATGCGCATCATGTATTGGCGCATGGGTTTTCTTTCTACAGAATACCCTTTGGAAGTCCATTCTTCCACTTCTTCATTGGCAAGAACAGTTCCAAGTGCCTCACACCAGTTGACAGGAATGTTTGCTTCATATACCAATCGGAAAAAAGAGAGGATGTCTTCTTTTTCCTTTCGGGATTTGGCCTTCCATTCGGTGGGAGAAAATTGGATTCCTTTCGGTAGTTCCTTCCCTTCAAAGAAGGTGGAGCCCTCCGATTCTAAGGATTGGATGAGTTCAGTAATGGGTAAGGCTTTGTTCTTTTTACGATCAAAGTACGAATTGTAGATTTGAAGGAAAATCCACTGGGTCCAACGGTAGTAGTCCGGGTGAGTGGTCGAGATTTCTCGATTCCAATCATAAGATAGGCCAAGGCTTTTGATTTGGCGACGAAAGGTATCAATATTGTTCTTTGTGGTGGTGCGTGGGTGAACTCCCGTTGTCATCGCATACCTTTCCGCAGGAAGGCCAAAAGCGTCCCATCCCATGGGGTGAAGGACTTCAAATCCTTCCATTCGTTTGAGTCGTGAAATGATGTCTGTCGCTGTATATCCCTCTGGGTGGCCTACGTGCAGTCCTGCGCCACTTGGGTAGGGAAACATGTCTAAACAATAGTATTTAGGTTTGGTTGAGTGAGCGTTTGTGCGAAAGGTCTGGTGGTCGTCCCAGTGTTTTTGCCATTTTTGTTCAATATCTTGGAATGGATAATTCATCGACTAACGTAGAGAAAGTGTAGTAATTCTACTTTCTCACGGAGTCGATGATTTTTACAAGCTTTTTGAAACTCTTGGACAAACAAACTTTGCAGAGATTGTATTGATAAAGGTTCGTGACGGATCCACATTCCGCACAAGGTTTAAGATTATTGATTTTCACATTCATAAAGTCTGCAGTATTTATCTTTGTATTGCATTCGAGCATTCTATATTTACCTGTATGAGTCCGCTTATCGACAGTGCTGTTCATAACTCCCCAAAAATCCCAAAAACAGGGGAAGGGGAAACACTACGATGAAGTTACTTTATATGAAACCCACCCTTTGGGGTCAAAAAAAATTAGGATGTACGCTCAAAAAGATAAGTAAAATTTTGTCAGATTTTTTTCTAATCTGTGCAATATAGTTGGAACGGAAATGAAAATTAAAAAAATTATAACTGTTATGGAAAAAATTGAAAAATCATTGTTAGGTGATATTTTTTCTAATAAATGCCCGTTATTAGTCATGTCTCTTTTGTTAGGCGATAAAATCTTTGGGGGAAAAACCTAGTGTTGGAATTTAAAAATGTGTTTAAGTCATTTCATAATGAATCGGAAACGATTGATGTGTTGAAAAATATTTCATTTCGCATTGAAACAGGTGAATTTGTAGCGATTATAGGCCCATCAGGCTCAGGTAAGTCAACACTTCTTGGTGTAGCGGCCGGTCTAGATAAACCGGATACAGGTATTGTTTCCTTAGATGGAATCGATGTGACTCAGGAAAATGAATCGAATTTAGCCGATTTACGTGCAGATCGGATTGGTTTTATCTTTCAAAACTTCCAATTACTTCCTGGCCTCAATGCAATTGAAAACGTAGGCATTCCATTATACTTAAAATCATCATTAACAGAAGCAGAGATTTTAAAAAAATCAGAAAAGATATTGGAATCTGTATCTATGTCCCATCGTGCGACTCACTTCCCCAAACAATTGTCAGGTGGAGAAGAGCAGAGAATTGCCATTGCAAGAAGTTTTGTTAACGATCCGAAGATCATTTTTGCAGATGAACCCACTGCCAACTTAGATTTTAAAAATAGCAAAACAATATTAGACCTACTTTTGTACAGAAACAAAGAACAAGGTACTACTTTAGTTGTGGTAACCCATGACCCTGATGTGGCAAAACTAGCCGATCGTGTGTTAGAAATGAAAGATGGGGAAATTATTTCGGATTCTCGGAACAAAAAGAAAACTCAGTCGGCTTCTTCCCAAAAGTCGGTCGCAAAAAAGACCACCAAACAGAAAAAAACGATTGGAACCTCAAAGAAGGCGAGTCGATGAAAGCATCTTTGTTTCGTTTTTATCTAAAAAGGGAGCTATTCTCTCGGTTTCGGTATTCCCTGCTTATTGTAGTTTCTATTACTCTTGGTGTGGGTTCAGTGATTGGGATCCATTCTTACAAAGACAATACCGCAAATGCCATCAAAAAAGAGGCAAAATCAATTATGGGGGCCGATATCGCTCTCCAATCCCCCCAAGAAATCTCCAAAACAGCGGAAAAATTGGTGGAAACCACCCTTCCCCCAGGATCAGAAACTAGTGCTTCCATTCAGTTTTTGTCTATGATTTCCAATGAATCGGGGGAAGAGAATTCCTTAAGTTTTATCAAGGCTGTGGAAACAAATTATCCTTTTTACGGAGAAATGAAAACCGAACCGGAAGCGGCTTACCGAAATTTGAAACCAAACCAGGTTTTACTCGATAAATCTCTAGTGGAGAATCTCAAATTAAAACTCGGAGACCGAGTGCGTTTGGGTGATAGTTTACTCGTGTTAGCTGGTGTTGTGGTGAAAGAACCAGGTGCAGTGGGTTCTTTTGTGGGATCGGCTCCAGGTTCCATCATTCGTAGAGATACTGCCAACAAAACAGGGCTTGTGCAGAGAGGAAGTCGCATCCGATATACCATCTATGCCAAGTTTCCGGATTCCATTGATAGTTTGGATTGGAAGGACAAAGAATTTGAAGCCCTCATCAAAGAAGACTTAACCATCTATCACAATACAGAAGTGAATTCGGGATCCCAACAGTTTATCAAAAACACTTTTGATTATATGGCTCTTCTTGCTCTTGCTGGTTTTTTTCTGGGAGCCATCGCTGTATATACAGCAGTAAGAACTCGGTTACTCGAAAAAAGAAACGAGATCGCCATCCTTATGTGTCTCGGGGCCAAACCCAATGTGATTTTACTTTTGGTCTTTGCAGAAATTTTAATCCTCTCCATTTTCGGAACCACTCTTGGGCTTGTATTGGGATTTGGAATCCAATCCATTTTACCGGATATCAGCGGGCTTATGTCTGTCGAAGCTGGGATTGTATTTGGATTCTCTTTTTCTTCGATTCTTTGGAGTTTGGTGCTTGGAGTTGTATTACCACTGCTCATCTCCATTCCCCTTGTTTTAGAAACAAGATCGGTGAAACCCCTTGCAGCACTGAAAGAAGTAGAATCACAAACCAGCGGCAATTTATCCACATCCAAATGGCAATTTGTTTCTTTTCTTTTGATTTATATTCTCTTTACCAGTCTTGCCGTCCTCGAAACAGAAAGTATCTTTAAAGGGATTCTTTTTACATTGGTACTACTAACCTTACCTGTTCTTGTGTACGGTTTGTACATCCTTCTTGGACTATTCATCACAAAAATTTCTAAACTGGGATGGCTTTCGAAAGAGTGGAGCCTTGTGACAAAAAAAGTCACTCGTAAATCAGGAGCCCTAAGACTATCCATCATTGGGCTTGGGTCTGCTTTGTTTATTTTGACATTGTCCCTCATTTTACAAGAAAGTTTGCTCGAACTGAGTGGGGCACGGGAAATCGAACGAAGGCCCAATATGTTTCTGTTGGACATCCGAGAAACACAAAAAGATGACCTACTAACGGCTATTAAAGCCTTTCCTGTGGAAAAACAATATTTGGCACCTGTGATTGGCGCTCGCCTCTCTAAAGTCAATGGGGAACCCATTAAAAAAGAAGATACCATCAAAAACGCAATGGATCGCAATTGGCGTGCCACTGCCAGAACTCGGGAATACTTCTTATCGTACAGAGATGAGATATATGATACCGAAGAGGTAACCAAAGGGAATTGGTGGGACGAATCGGGACGAAATGAAATTTCGGTGGAACGTGATTTTGCTGGTTATTTGCAAGCGGGAGTGGGGGATGAACTCACCTTCAATGTCCAAGGCCGTGAAGTTTCTGGAAAAATCACAAACCTTCGTTCTGTGAACTGGGCCGATATGAAACCGAACTTCGTAGTTCTATTTTCCAAAGGGATTTTGGAAAAAGCCCCTCGGTTTTATATTGTTTCCTTACTCATTGATACAAACGAAGACAGATACCAATTACAAAAGGTCATCGTGAATCAGTTTCCGAATATCACGGTGATTGATACGGAAAAAACCATCCAAGCCTTTATGGGAATTTTAGAGAAAGTGACACAGATGATGGCACTGATGACGGCCTTTATTTTGGCGGCCTCTTTTGTTCTCGTATTTACAACGTTATATGCAAGCCAATCGGAACGGAAACGGGAGTTTGCATTATTACGAGTGATTGGAGCCAACAGTCGTTTTATGGGTAAACATTTTCTTAGAGAAGCCCTGCTTGTTTCTGTGATTTCCTTTTTACTCGGACTGATTTATTCCGTTGTTTCCAATGAGGTACTGAACCGGTCGGTCTTGGAGCTCCGCAGTGTGTATCCTTATGGACAACTCACTCTAGTGTTTGTGGGGATTTGTTTTGTGACGGTGAGTTTGTATGCACTCGGACTTTTTAGTTTCTTTCGAATGCCAACGAAGACTGTACTCAAAGAAATTAAATAAAAACAAAAAAGCCCGGGGTTAAAGCCGGGCTTTCTCATTGAAAGAGATGTTTTCGGGATTATTGTGCTACCGAAATAACCTCATCTCGGTTGATTACGTTAACAATATGTTTGTATTCAGGAGAATCCTTTCCATATTTTAACTCAGTGGCACGTAGTAAGTGAACGTTCTTTTTGTAACGATACTTGAAGAGCATATCATCTGGTCCTTTGGACTTTTTGATCATGTTTTCTTCGAAGCTATAGGCACTTGCAAGATACTTGTGAGCAGGATATTCTTTCTCGTTATCATCAATTTCGATGTAAAGTTCAAGAATTGGGATGGTTTGAGGAAGATTTTGTAGGTCATACTCAGCCATTACCCATGAACGGTAAACATCAGAAAGAAGTCTTTTAAACTCAGGTCTTTCTCTTAAGTCAGGGTTTTTAATTTCGTCAAGGTGGTTGATCGCTTTAGAGAAGTAGTTGAGAGCGTCTTGTTTCGCTTTCATTTTTTCACGGTAAACTACACGTTCTTCTCTGGATTTACGATCCACTTTTTGCCAGTACCATTTTTCATCTAAGCGTTTCTTTTCCGCTTCTTCTTTGCGGTACTGCTCAACCCAATCTCTATTTTTCATAACGGTATTGATACCGGATTGGTAGTTTGAAAGAGCCAAACGGAATTGGTTGTTAGCGAAAGTTTTAGAAAGTTGGTGTAACTCTTGGAAAGTTTTGTTATACCCTTTAAAATCAGGATTCTTCCAAAGAGATTCCTGTTCCATAATTTCTTTCTTTCTCTTTTTTTGGTCTTCGGTAAGTTCCGCATCGTCATTCTCAGGAACGAGTTCGCCTTTGAGAAGTTCGTCGACTTGGTCTTTAGCCGCTTGGCTGTCTTGAGCGTTCGCAGGCTGAGTTTGTGCGAAAAGCACACTGAAGCCGGACACCAGTTGGAGAATAAGGAGATACTTAATAATCTTCATAGTCGTGTGACCCTTTTGTCTCTTTCAATATTTTGAAGGAATAGGTTTATCTATTTCTTCAATGAAAGTATCGGAATGGCAAGAGTCAATAATAACGAATTAATGCGGAAAAAAACCTAATTGTGAACTTTTTCTTCCGATTCCATTCCATTTAAAGGGACATAAGTCCTTAAACTCCTAAAAAATCTCATTCCTTGACAGCTTAGAGAATTCGAGAAGATTGCTCCTTGGAGATGAATTTATCCGAAATTACTTCCATCCGAGACGGAAATCCGCAGTGTAAAACCTGTGGAGGGGTCGGAATTACCTTAGCAGAACATGTCCGGGGCTCTCGTTCAGGGGCACTAGTGCTTTGCCATTGTATAGGTAGCGACTGTAACACTTGTGAGTCGAAAGGGCAAGCTCCCTTTATGACTTTCGATCGAAAATTGGACAAAATGCTTCCTTGTGTTTGCCACAACGCTCGGTTTTCCCTTCGTAACCTAGAGAATTTGGTCGAAAAGGCCAACATTCCAGCCCGTTACCGCTTCCAATTTTTGTCCACAATCGACATTGGCGATACAGCAAACGACCCCGATATGTCTTTTATCATCGCTCATGACTGGGCCAATGAACTGGTTCATAAATTTAAAAATCCAGATTTTTCCCCACAGGGATTTTATCTTTGGGGTGGGACTGGATCTGGGAAAACCTTACTCGCTTGCGTCATATTAAATGAACTCATCTTTCGTTATGGGATCACTTGTAAGTATGCTAAGGTAAACAAAGACTTTTTGTCTGCCATCCGTGATACTTATCAATCCGATAGCGAAACTCATGGCCAAGAACGTTCCATTGAAAAGGAATTTGCCAACGTTGATGTTCTTATCATTGATGACTTTGGAGTTCAGAAGGAATCCGAATTCAACAATCGTAAGTTATACGATCTCATTGATAGTCGTTATGAACAAGAGAAACTCACTCTTCTCACTTCCAACCATTCTCTTGTTGAGTGGAGAGACAGAGGCCAAGGTCGCATCTACTCACGGCTTATGGAAATGACTAAAGAAATTGAATTAAAGTGTCCGGACTATCGCACTAAGTTTGTAAAGAGGTAAGATTATGAAATATTCCAACATTGCCTTTTTGTCTCTCGGTTCCAACATTGGTGACAGACATCATTTTATGGACCAGGCAATTTGGGAAATTTCAACACTACCCGAAGTTCAAATTTTAAAACAATCCGAAAGATTGGAAACCGCACCCTTAGAAAATACCAACCAACCTTACTTTTTAAACCAAATTTTAAAAGTAATGGTATCTTCTGCCTTTACACTTCCTTGTCTTTTGGATTCATTACAAGGAATTGAAGACAAACTCGGTCGTAAACGTAGGTCTTGGAAAGGACCTCGCGAAATCGATATCGATATTCTTACCTACGAAGCGGTGGTGATGAAAACAGATTTTTTACACCTTCCTCATCATTCGCTTTATTCTAGGCCTTTCATAAAACAATTGTTAACCGATATGGGAGAAATTGGAGTTTATACACTCTTTTTGGAACTAAACCATGAAAAACATTATTCTACAGTATAAAAAAAAGTATGATGCGGGGGAACCGATCTCTGTTGTTACTTGTTACGACTATACCTTTGCCACTCTCTTTAACCGAACGGAAGTAGATTGTTTACTTGTAGGAGATTCTCTAGGAATGGTGATCCAAGGAAACCAGTCCACACTTCCTGTTACACTCGATGAAATCATCTACCATACAAAGGCGGTTTGTAAGGGAGCTCCCGACAAAACCATTGTTGCTGATTTGCCATTTTTATCTTACCAAACATCGATCGAAGAAGGGATTCGTTCTGCAGGCCGTGTGCTCAAAGAAACCAATGCTTCTTGTGTGAAACTGGAAGGGGATTCTGATTTTATCATCGAACTTACTAAGAGGATGACAGAATCTGGGATTCCGGTTTTTGCCCATTTGGGACTCACTCCTCAGTCGGTTCATACTCTCGGGGGACACCGTGTCCAAGGGAAAACCGAAGCGGCTCGTTCCAAAATGATTCGCAAATCCAGAGAAATTGCGGAAGCAGGCGCCTTTGCTTTGTTACTTGAAATGGTTCCTGAATCTTTGGGCAAGGAAATTACAGAATCCATCCGCATTCCAACGATTGGAATTGGAGCCGGAAAGTACACCTCAGGCCAAGTCCTTGTGATGCAGGATTTACTAGGTCTGAATGAAGACTTTCATCCTAAGTTTTTAAAGAAGTTTGGAAATTTGAGTGGGGCAGTGAAGGATGCGGTGAATCTTTACCACCGCGAAGTTTCCAAACGTGAGTATCCATCGGAGACCCACGTTTTTCCTGATACTTAAAGCCTATTTTCTCTTTTTAGCAGCTTCAGCCAATCGTTCGAACATAGGAATGGTAGTTTCCCAAGAGACACAAGCATCCGTGATGGACTGACCATAAACAAGAGGTTTGGCATCGATAGACTGATTTCCCTCTTTCAGATGGCTTTCAATCATCACACCTAAGATATGATTGCTTCCTTTCTCAAATTGTTCTGCTACCGCATCGATCACACTTGGTTGTTTTCTATAGTCTTTTTGGCTATTGCCATGAGAACAGTCCACCATCACTTTTGCAGGAAGACCCGCTTTTTCGATTTGAGCACAAACTTCCGTTACGGACGCCTCATCAAAGTTAGGTCCTTTGTTTCCACCACGTAAAATCACATGAGTGTCTTTATTACCCGCAGTACGAAAGATGGCACTGCTTCCTTGGTTGGTAACAGAAAGAAAATGATGGCTAGAACCTGCAGAACGAATCGCATCCACAGCAATTTGTACATTTCCATCGGTTCCATTTTTAAAACCAATAGGCGCTGATAAACCCGATGCCAATTCACGATGCACTTGGCTTTCCGTGGTTCTTGCCCCAATGGCACCCCAAGCCACTAAATCCGCAATGTATTGGGGAGAAATCACATCTAAAAATTCGGTTCCACAAGGGATTCCCATGTTATTTAAATCTAACAAGAGTTTGCGGGCCAGTTGGAGGCCTTTGTTGATATGAAAAGATCCATCTAAATCGGGATCGTTGATGAGTCCTTTCCAACCCACAGTGGTTCTTGGTTTTTCAAAATAAACTCGCATCACAATCAAAAGTTCATTTTTGAATTCTTCAATTTTTGGTTTTAGTTTGGATGCATATTCCATCACGGCACCAATATCGTGAACAGAACATGGCCCAACGACAACTAACATCCGCTTGTTGTCTTTGCCATGGATGATATCAGAAATTTCACTTCTTGTCCGTACGACCACATCGGATGCTGCATCGGTTAATGGAAGTTCTTCGATGATAACAGAAGGAGGGATGAGACTATGTTGTTCTAAAATTCTTAAATTGGCTGTAGGTTTCATAATTAATACTTTTGCATGGATGGGTCAACTAAATCGGAATAAGCAAGGGTTCCTCCGGCTACGTTTTTGTAGGATTTGAATCCTGCTTGGGCCAAAATTCCACAAGCCATTCCGGACCTTCCACCCGAACGGCAATAGACCAAAATTTCTTTATCAATTTGGTTTTTTAATTCTTCGATGCGGGCAGCAAGTTCACTAACGGGAATGAGTTTGTCTGTGCCAGGGACTAAAGCAATTTGTTGTTCATTGGGATTTCTTACATCCAATACAAAAAAATCATCTTTGCCTTCTGCACGTGCATCCAATCGTTTTTTAAAACTTACTACATCAATTTCCGGTACCATTATGTAACTCCGCCCATTTCTTCTAGTTCTAGAGTTGCATCTTCCCAACGTTTCGTAAGGAGAGCAACTTCTCTTTTAATATCGTTATAAGTGTCCATTTCCAACTGAAAACTTCTATTTTTAAAGAACTCAGGATCCTGTAAAAGTTCCTCTTTGTCCTTTTTATTTTTTTCCAGCCTTTCTATTTGGACTTCCAAATCGGAAATTTCTTTCTCTAATTTTTTCCGTTTGTTTTTGCTTGCTTGAGGATTTGCTTTTTTTTCCTCAAACTTAGCTTTACCCGCAGGATTTTGGGCAGGAGATTCCTTTTCATCTTCCTTATGGAACTTGAGGTAGTCGTCAAAACTACAATTTAGGTTTTGTAAAACTCCCCCAGAGAGTTGGAAGGTACGGTTACAAAGTCCCTTCATAAAATCCGGGTCGTGGCTGATGATGAGTAGGCTTCCTGGAAAATCGATCAGGGATCTTTTGATGGCTTCCCGAATCACAATGTCCAAATGGTTTGTGGGTTCATCTAAAAATAGGCAATTGGTGGGGTGGTTGACAAGAAGGGCCAAACGAAGGCGGCTCTGTTCTCCACCTGATAGGTGTTTTACGGATTTAAATACCCCGTCTCCCGGAAAAGCAAAATGCCCAAGAAGTGTCCTTGCTTTTTCTTCACTGAGTTCGGGGTATTTTTTTAGGACTGTTTCCACAAGGTTGAGACTTTCGTCTAAATCTTCTCCGTGGGTTTGGGAAAAGTATCCCAGTTTGGTTTTCGGTCCATAATAGAGGGAACCTGAATCCAGTTTGTGTCTTTCTAAAAGACAACGCATAAGAGTGGACTTTCCAGCACCATTGGGACCAACTAACGCTACTTTGTCGCCTGCGGAGATTTCAATCTCTGCATTTTCAAAGATCTGTTTTTTCACTCCTGTATTTTTATCAGGATAAGAAAAAGAAGCATTTTCTAATCGAAGGATGATATTACTCGAAGGAACAAATTGGAATTGATAATCTGGTTTTTGGTTCCAGAAAGATTCTTCTGGATTGTCTACCTTGTCTCTTTTTTCCAAACGTTTGATGACCGACTGGACTTGCCTTGCTTTGGTTGCTTGGGCACGGAAACGTTCCACCCATTCCATTCGGCTCTTAAGATAGGTTTCTTCTTTTGCGAATTGTGCTTTTAGTTGTTCTTGGATTTCATTTTTTGCTTCAAAAAATTCTTCCAAACTTCCTTGGAATTCAAAAGTTCCATGAGGATTGATTTCAATAATGGTATCGACTGTTTGATTCAGAAATTCAGGATCATGGGTCACAAGAACAAAGGCTTGGTTTTGTGAGACAAGAAAGTCCGCTAACCAAGATTTGGTTTTATCATCCAAATGGTTTGTGGGCTCATCCAAAAGTAATAAATTATGTGGGTTGAGTAGGGCAATGGCAAGACCAATGCGGTGGTGGTAACCCGGTGAAAACTCTTTGGTTTTGCGTACAAAATCGGCCGTGGAAAAACCAAGACCCGATAGAATTTTTTTGGCTCTCGCTTCTAGACCGTGTAAGTCGTGTAAGTGGGCAAATTCTTCCAGGTCACTTTGTTCATGAAGGAGTTCTTCAAAAGCTGGATCTTCATGATCTATAGTTTCGAATTTGGATTCGATGAGTTTTCGTTTGCCATCATATTCAGCATAGAGTTTGTTTTCATCGAGAACTGTATCGATGACAGAAGTCTCGGGACTGAATTCTGGGATCTGTTGGAAAAGAGAAAGGACCGTATTTTTGGAACGGATGACTTCCCCGGATTCGGGTTTCATCTTTCCGGCCGCCATTTGGAAAAGGGTGGTTTTTCCGGAGCCGTTGGGACCCACGATGGCAACGCGACACCCTGGTTTGATATGCCAGCTGAATCCCTCAAAGAGAACTTTGGGGCCGAAATGTTGGTGGATTTGGATGAATTGGATCAAGGGGTGTGAAAACCCGCCAGTTCGGCGGGGAATTTAGGAGGGACTAACCTTATTTCTTGGCTAGAAGTTCCGCCTTTCTTTCGCGAAGGTGTTTCACATAAAGGCTGGATTCGCCGTTCATTGTTTCGACAGACTTTTTAATGGCCGAGTCAATTTCTTCGACCGTCATCTTCGCGATTTTTTTGTTCTTATTTTCTTTTTCTTCTGACATGGAAGTTTTCCCCTTTTAGGTACGTCACTGAGATTCTTCCAGGGTTTCCTCGGTAAATGAGACTGCAAGAAAAATAAGACAAAAATACAGACAAGTTCCAAACTGACCGCATGAAACGCCTCAGACGATTTTTCAGCGAAGTGTACTTGTACGATGTCCATGGCCTTGCTTCGGAACTTTCGTTTACCTTCCTTTTGACCTTGTTTCCCCTCCTCGTTGTCTTTGTGACCCTACTTGGGCTTTTGCAGGATCCGAGAACCATCAATTTGATGACAGACCAAATGGGTAAGTTTTTACCGGCACCCATTTTTCAACCCATTGATAAAAGTGTCGAGAATCTAACAAAGGTTAAAAGCTATAATGTGATCGCAGTCAGCATTGCAATTTCGTTTTTTTCCAGTTTGACTATCTTTGGAACCATATCCAAAGCACTTCGGTTTATCTCTCGGGACGAAACCAAGGTTGGTTTTATTGCATCCCAGTGGATCAATTTTCGATTGTTAGTGATCTCTTTGTTACTACTGGTTTTGTATTTTTATCTGACATTCGGAATGGTTGCCGCAGAACGTTTTTTGTTTCAAAAGTTTCGATTTGGGTTTTTTAGATACAATCCCTATTTGTCAGTATCTCTTATTATTTTGCCATATAGCATTGGTTTGTTTACATTCTATTATGCTTATATTACTAAAGCAAAAACAACTTTAAAAGAAAATTTACCTGGTGCGATTTTTGCGTCCCTACTTGTTCTTGGAATGAGTTTTGGATTCCAAGGGTATCTCAAAATGAAAAACGTAGGAGTGAATTATTCTTTAGCCTATGATTTGATTTCCAAAATGGTAGTGTTGATGTTGTACACCTATATCAATTCTACATTTTTTATCTGGGGATTTTTATGGAACCAGGTCCTTGCGGACGATAAAAAAATAAAACCTCAGTCTAAAAAGTAATCGGGTTCTAAGATCCTAGGACAAAAAGAAATAATGATTCCGAAGTAGTGGCGTGCCAAGGAATGGAATAACCACTCTCCACCGGAAGAAAGGATATCATCAGAATCTAGGTCAGTGTATCCTTTTTTATGGAATAACTGATCGAGGCTCCAATTTTCTTCTCCGGGAATAACTTGGACTTTCAGATGAGCATAAAATTTATTTTCTAACCGTTCATAACGAAATACTAATGCTCTTCCACCTAACGGGTTTCTGATGGTGAAGGTGAGCCAAGAGGGAAAATCATTTTCTGGTTCTGAACTCAAGTGGTAAAGTTCCCATCCTACATCTTTTGCGTTTCCAAAAAATTCTTGAAAGCTGGAAGTAAAAGCGGATTGGTATTCGGCTGTGATCCCCATTTGTTTTTGATAGAAATAGAACCCCAGATTTAAAGCAAATTTTATCTGAATTTTCCTAACAAAGTTTTGAAATGTTTTTTGGAAAAAAATCACAAATTCCAGTTTCCCTAAGAATGAGATTCATTAGGATGGGGACTTGAGGTTTGTAACCTATGATCGAAACCATCAATATCAATTGGCCAAGCGGAGCCATCGATCCCGTCATCCATTGCCCGGCTTGTGGAAGTCTTGTCTTAAGTCCGTTAGAAGAAGAAGGACCTGGTTGCCATCACATTCAGTTTATCATTGATAGTGAATCTGGCGAATTTAACTACATCACAGAACCTTTCGATGAAATTTTAAAAGAATTTCGTAAACCGGAAGTAGAGGGTTTTGACGAATGGGATGCGACAGAAGGATTTTTAGAAGAAGCAGAATCCAATACATTCTATGTAATGAATTTAATTTTACCTAGTAATGTTTCTATCGAGGATGATCCTGTTTGTTTACGAATTGGGTTTGAATTATTTTTTGGCGAAGACCAAGAAGAATTGTATGAAGAATTAGAAAGAAGACATGACGAGGAAGGTTTGCATGACCATAGCCAAAACTAAAGTATCTCCCATTGCAGTTGCAATTGTTACACTTTTCATTTTTACCAATTGTTTGATCAGTTATAAGGATCATCCTAAAATTCTTCCTCTTCCTTCTGAAGAAAAAACTAACGATGCTAACTTTGTTTATGCGTTACCTACGTTTCCTCAAATGAATTTGGGGGGAAGAGAAGCTCTCAAGAACTACTTTCAAAACAAAACTCGTTTTAAAAATACAGTGGAAGGTGTGGACGTACCGAAGTCCGGATATTTGGTTAATGTAAAAGTAAATTACCGTTCTCCTTCTCCGGAAGCGACAGTGTTTCTTGGAATTTCTACTCTGACTGCTACATTACTTCCTGCTTGGTCCACTCAAGATGGTTATGATGTACAATACCTTCTCTACAAAGATGGAAAGAAGGTAGGAACTTATGATTACCATATCTTTAGAAACTATGCGCAGTGGCTTCTTTTCATTCCTATTTCTTGGTACAACTTTGAAACAGCAACCGAACGAGAAGTTTTTGAAAGAACTACACTGAAGTTCTTTGAGGATGCTAAGGAACATTTCTAAAACCATTGGATTTCAACTTTCAAATTTATCATGATTTTGTTTGGGGCTTCTGGCCTGGGATCATTGTAGTTTTTGGAGTTGGATTCTTTGTTGGGTATTTAGCCTCCTTTTTAGGTTTGGGAGGAGGGTTTATTTACACTCCCTTCTTCCATAGTTTCTTCCACCTTACAGCCGTTCAAGCCGTAGCAGTTTCTTTGGCACAGATGCCGGTCTCTGCACTTTCCGGCCTTGTTGTGTATTATAAAAACAATAAAATTCGTTGGAAACAAGGGTTTCTTTTGCTTTGTACATCGATTCCTGCGGCGCAGTATACTGCGTATAAGTTTGGAAGGTTTGAAGACACAGAGTTCGGCAAACAGTTGTATTATGGAATTCCTTTGTCGGAATTTATTTATCTGGTGGTGTTTACATTTTTTCTGGGAATCCTTGCAGTATATAATTTGATCACAGCTTTAAAGAGGAGAAGGAAATACTACCAATCTCTGGAAGCACAGTCTGAAATTTTGCATCCCACTTCCGAAGCGAATGCCAAAATCACTGGGTCAAATTTGAATTCAAATTCTCTTCCGGTTTTGCCAGTGCAAGAAAATAAGAACGATGTGGATTTGTTTTCCTATTCCTCCAAATCCGTTTTGATCGTTCTTTTCACAGGAATCTTTTTTGGTTTGTTTTCCTCCCTTTTTGGGATTGGCGGAGGTTTCCTTGCGGTCCCTCTCTTTGTGTATTACTTTCGCATGAGTCCCGTAGAAGCGGTGGCCACATCTTTTCTCGGAATTTTTCTCACTTCCTTTGGAACGAGTGTTTTGTTTTTTATGCAAGGAAAGTTGCATTTGGAACTTGCCCTTGTGGGAAGTTTTGGAGGGATCTTTGGGGCAAGGATTGGTTCCTTAAAAGCAGTGAATGCCAAACCTTATAGCATCTTACTTGTCACAGCTATCTTTCAGTTTTTGGTTGTGGTTTGGTATGTGCTCGGCAAACTTCCAAAATTCTAGTTGTCGAATTTCGTTTTTTTATTTAGATTTCGTCTAAATCGAGTAACGCTATTATGAAATTCAAATTTCCCGAAGATCAGTTGGTGAACACTCCCGAAGGGAAAGTACCTAAATTGTATAGTTGTGCCGAATGTCGCAGCGGTGCTGGCCTTGATTTTTCTTTTACGATGGCTTTTCAACCCATTGTGGACTGGAATCAAAAAAAGGTTTATTCTCATGAGGCATTGGTGCGAGGAACTTCAGGAGAATCTGCCTATTCGATTCTTTCTCAAGTTAATGCAACTAACAGATATCAGTTTGACCAGTCCTGTCGAATCAAAGCCATCCAACTCGCAAGCCAGTTACAAATTCCCTCTTACTTAAATATTAATTTTTTACCCAACGCCATTTACCAACCTGAAACTTGTATTCGTACAACTTTAGAAGCAAGTCGTGAATTCCAATTTCCACTCAATCGGTTGGTGTTTGAGTTAACCGAAGGGGAAGAAATACAAGATCACGACCATATCATTAAAATCTTTAAAGCATACAAACAATATGGTTTTTTAACTGCAATAGATGATTTTGGTTCTGGTTATTCGGGACTCAACCTACTGGCAAAATTCCAACCCGACCTGATCAAACTAGATATGGAGCTAATTCGAAACATTCATTTGAATCCAGTGGCTCAAAAATTAACCAATGCGATAGCGGGTGTTTGTCGTGAAGTCGGAATTGCCGTTATTGCGGAGGGAGTAGAAACAATTGAGGAATTAAAAGTTTTAGTAGATATGGGAATTCATCTCTACCAAGGATATTTATTTTCTAAACCTGCCTTTGAGTCGGCAGGTGATGTAAATTTTCCCAACATTTAGATCATAAAACTTTCTATCTCTCGTCTAGGGGTATCATATTCATAAGAACTCCTGCCCATTCGTGCAATCAACTGGATTTGATCCTTGGCCTTTAAGCCAAGTATCGTCTTTAGTTGTTTGGTGAAGACTCGGCTTTCTGGATAATCTTCAACCGATTGGTTCATGGTGTGGAAGGCAATGTTACGCACCGCACAGGCTAATGTCAGTCGCATAAAATCCCTTCCTGTTTCGATCCAAGAGCTCTCTTCATCGGATCCTTCCGTGATAAAGAAAACCAAGGCCTTGGAAGAATACACTTGGTTTTGGAACATTTGGATTCCCGTTTCTTTAGCGGATTCAGAATGCCAAGCTTCTTTGGATAAATCCACAAAGAATGTTTTGGCAAACCAGAGTTTGATTCCCGAAAGTCCATTGCCCTCGAGTGTGAGTCCATCTCGTTTGTTATAAATGTCTTCTTTGGAAACACGAAACCATTTGCGGTTTAACTCATTGGATACAGTGCGATTTGTTTCCATGGCAAAAGCAGAATCAAGTAAAGGAAGGATGGATTCTAATTTTTTTGGATCATTGAGAAAGAGTAATTTATGTTTGGATGGGCCAGTTAACATTTTTAAATCATCTATTTCTTCGTTGGTAAGCAGTGCACCTGAATAAACAGACTTATTCATTCGGCGGTTGGGAACACCGGCAAATAAAAAGTCGTGAACACATTTGGACTTGGGAGAGATTTCAAATTTTGCAACGGAGTTTAGGTGAAAGGTTTTGGAACTAGGTTTTCCTTTGGGGAAGTAAGTAATCTTCGTATCAAACATAAGTTTATCGGCCGTTAGATGAGCTAACTCCAAAAAAGTCCCTTGGGTATGAAAGAATTGGCGGTTTAGGGAATCAATTTCTGGAAGTTGTTTTTCTCCATCCCCAAAAAGTAAAAATTCCGAATCCGATATTCGTTTCATTTTCCAAGGCTGTGAATTATGAGAATTGGGGGCAAGGAGGGCTGTGATGAGGATTTGGTCTAAGGGTTTGGAAAAACCCAGGGACTCCGCATACCCGAGGGGGTCTTTTCTGTGGAGGGCCGAATCCTCTGCTCCATAAGCATACAAGTCATTTCGGATTGTGGACAGGGAGACCAAGGCACCGGAGGCAAAACTGTTAAATAGAAATCTTTTTCTTGTGAGCTTCATAATTTTCCCATTTCTGGTTTTAGACCTTAATTGAATGGGAGTCTAACCTTAAATGTCAACCAACTCTGAACCTTTTTCCATTGATATCGTATCCGATGTAGCTTGCCCTTGGTGTTATGTAGGAAAAAAGAAACTGGAGTTGGCACTCCAAACCGTGGGAGATAAAATCAATCCACAAGTTCGCTGGAGGCCGTTTCAATTGTCTCCCGAAATTCCAGAAGCAGGAATCGATTATAAAGAACACCTAACACAGAAATTTGGAAGTTTAGACAGGTTGGATGGGGCTTGGCAAAGGCTTACCCAAATTGGAAAGGACGTTGGCATTTCTTTTCAGTTCGATGCGATTCCTAAGGCTACAAATACATTAGTGTTACATGCACTTGTTGCTGGACTTTCTAATTTGGAAGATCAAGCGAAGTTGGTTGATTTGTTTTTTTCTGCAAACTTTACCGAGGGGAAAGACCTCACTGACAAAGAAATTATTTGGAAAGTAGCAGAACCTGTTTATAAGGATCGTATCAAGTTTGATGCTGTGTTTGCAGATCCAGAACTCAAAGAACATATCCGACAAGAAATATCCTATTACCACCAAAATGGAATTAGCGGTGTTCCTTATTTTATTGTTGGAGGGAAGTATGCTGTGAGTGGGGCTCAAGATACGTCGGTTTTTGTGGAAGTGATCGAAACTGTATTAAAAGAACGCGAATCAGAAAATCCAAGTCAATAAATTTCCATTTCACCTTGACCACGCATTCAAAATCATTAGGTTGATTAAAATTGAATTATATTTATGAAAAAAATTATCCATTTCTTCGTCTATAAACCATTAGTTGCTAACTTGGTTTTTATCTTTTTGTTCCTTGCGGGAATGATCTCTGTGCTTTCTATGAAACGAGAAGCATTTCCGAGAGTAAATTTTCGTCAAGTGCGCGTTCTTACTGTTTATCCTGGTGCCAGTCCTGTGGATGTGGAAAAAAAAGTAACCATTCCCATCGAAGAAAAGTTACGTGAGGTAGAAGGTCTCGACTCTGTTCGTTCTATCTCTCGAAACTCAGAATCCGATATCAGTATCAAAATCGATTTAGAACATAATAATCCAGATGGTGTTGTGAACGATATTAGGCGTGCTGTGGACCGCGTTACCAATTTACCATCAACAGTAAAAGATAGGCCGATCGTTACAGAACAAAAGAGTTCCAACTTTCCCGTGTTAGAGATTGCGATCCATGGTGCTATGGATGAGATGGAACTTCAGGAAATGGGACGTTTCATTGAAGATGAAATGCGTAAAGTCTCAGGGGTATCTCGAGTGGATGCTTTTGGAAAACGAAAAGAAGAGTGGCGGATTCGTGTGGATCCTGATTTAAAGAAACGATACACTCTTGGTTTTTCCGATATCATCAATGCCATTTCTAAACGAAATATCAGTGTTCCCGCGGGATCTTTTTTACGCCCCATCACTCAAGACATTCGTGTGACCGGTGAAATAAGCGAAATCAATGATATTAAAAATATTCCCATTCGTTCGAATGAAACAGGAAATACGATTCTTTTATCACAAGTTGCCAATGTAAAAGATACTTACGAAAGACCACGGGTGGTTGCCATTGTGAATGGAGAACCTGCTTATGTTCTTCAAATCATCAAAAAAGATAGTGCAGACATCATTCGCACAGTGGAAGCCGTTCAGGGACGAATCGCAGAATTAAAAAAACAAATTCCGGCTAACATTCAATTTACGGAGCTAAACAATGAAGGGGCACGTGCGATCAAACGATTGGATGTGGTGATTACCAATTCCTTACAAGGTTTGTTTTTGGTTGTGGTAGTTCTGATTCTATTTTTTAGTTTCAAAGATTCACTTCTCACAAGTCTTTCTTTGCCATTGACTCTATTTGCAACTACCATTGCTTTTCCTATTTTTGATGTTTCCTTCAACTTAGTGTCCATGCTTGGGATTATTATATCTCTTGGGATGCTCGTTGATAACAGTATTATCATTTCTGAAAATATCTATAAACATCGATCCAGAAAAATGGATTCAAAGGAAGCCGCAGTTCTTGGTGCCAGTGAGTTATTTGTTCCCATCATTGGATCTTATCTAACAACGGTAGCTGCCTTTTTGCCAATGGCATTTATGTCGGGCATTATGGGTAAATTTATTTGGCAGATTCCCTTTATGGTAATTGTTGCTTTGACTTTATCCTTATTTGAATCTTTTTTATTGCTTCCGGTCCGGTATGCACAGTTCACGTCGCATGAAGTCAAAAAACGTTCCAAACACCGTGATAAGTTTCGTGCGATTTTAGACAATGGATTTGAATCTCTCAAGTCTGGATTCACACGTTTCATCACAAGGGTTGTCAAACGTCCATTCCTTACCTTAGGTTCGATTCTCATTGTCTTTTTGTCTTCTTGTGGACTTGTCGGACTGATGAATTTCAATTTGTTTCCGAAGGAAGGGATTGATTATGTTTTGGTGCGTGCGGAATTTCCTCCTGATTTTTCTTCTCAAGAGACCGCAAAACAACTGCAATACTTCCAACCAATTTTAGATAAAATTCCAAAATCAGAAGTTCAAAGTATCATTTTAAAAATTGGAATCCAACAAACAGATCCTACTGATCCACTCACACGAATTGGAGAACAACTTGGAATGGCTCAGATCATTTTGGTTCCGGAAACAGAACGAAAACGTACAGCCCAGGAAATTTTTGGTGAATTAGAACCAGATTTAAAAAAACTTCCTAATGCGGTTTCTGTGATGGTGGATTTGGTTGTGAACGGCCCACCAATTGGTGCTGCGGTAACAGTCGCAATCGAAGGTCGTGACTACAAAGTTTTAAAACAAATTTCCAATGAGATGCAAGGTTTCCTTAAAAAACAAGAGGGTGTGATCAACATCAATGATGATTACAAACCTGGTAGAGAAGAAATTCAAATTCGAGTTAAGGATACGGCATCAGCCATTACTGGAATTGATACGGAAATTACCGCTTACTATGTTCGCACTGCAATGGATGGACTAGAAGCATCTAATCTTCGTAAGGGGAAGGATGAGGTTCGAATCATAATCCAAAACGATGATAGGTTTCGAGATGGAATCGAAGATTTGGATTCAATTCAGATTTCGAACAAATTTGGTCTCCTAACACCGATTACGGCAGTCACTACAAAAACGACTGTCCAAGGGATAGAAGCTTTATATCATAATGACTATGAAAAAGCAATTACTGTCCTTGCTGATGTCAATGAGGCCATTACAAGCTCATCCATTGTGAATGGAAAAATTGTAGATGAGTTTGGAAACATTGGTAAAAAGTATCCGGGTTATAAAATTAAATTTAGAGGAGAACAAGAAGAAACGGCCAAATCCATGGTTTCACTTCTAATCGCAGGAGTTCTTGCACTCTTTGGAATTTTTGCTATCCTTGCGATCATCTTTAATAGCATCAAAAAACCAATTCTCATTTTACTCTCCATTCCCTTAGGATTTGTGGGTGTGGTATTTGGATTTTTGATTTCTGGTAAGGCACTTAGTTTTCTTGCAATGATTGGTATCATTGGTCTTGCTGGGGTGATTGTAAACGCATCCATTGTACTTGTGGATACCATTCAAGAATTCCAAGCAAAAGGAGAAGGGTTGTATGAGTCTCTCATCACCGCTTCAGCAGAACGGTTCCGACCCATTTTAGTAACCACCATGACTACCATGGCAGGTATGATCCCAACAGCCTATGCGATTGGTGGATCGGATCCTCTTCTCATTCCGATGACCCTTTCCTTAGCCTGGGGACTTGGATTTGGAACCTTTGGATCCCTTATCTTTATCCCTGCAAGTTTCTCTGCTTATTACAAACTAAAGAAAAGAACTTAATAAAAATCTTAGTAATGCATCAGGACATCTTCGGCAAAACCGAGGATGTTCTCGAGTTTCAGTTTTTTCCCGTTATCTAAAACTACAGTTCCATTAAATTTTCCAAAAACTTGGTGTTGGTTTGTTTTAATGATTAAAAAATTCATATAAGATTTTCTATCTACAATGGGAGTAAAATCCAATTCCAAACGATTGTTATTGGATGTGAATTTCCATGGAGCCATATAGTTTTTGGTATCCATGATAAAATTGACTTCATCCAGTTTATGAATTTTGCCATCGTAAAGGATTGTATTTTCAGACGCTGGTGTTCTATCGGTAAACCCATATCCTAAATTGAGACCAAATGGTTTTCCTCCAATCCAAGTGGATACAGAACTCCAATACCATCTGTTTTTATAAGTCCATACACCTCGGCCCCAATCCAAGGCACCAAAATCTTTTTTGGCATCAAATTGATACTTAGTGTTCCCAACTTGCACTTGGCCCGTAGCAGGCATACAATTGATTTTAGTATTATAATAAAAAGCTTTTCTGTTTTCTTTCCATGAAGTAGCGATATTCATCGATTCCATTTTTGGTTCAGTGAGTTCGATTTTTCCTTGGATTCCTTTGGCACCATCTGGTGCTTCAAAGGTTTTGGATTCAAATTCCAAAATTCGTTTTCCTTTGATGACTTCAAAGCGAAGGCGAAGTTTTTTGTCCTCAAACTGAACCACTCCGCTACTATTCACACGAGGGAATCCTGTTTTCCCTAATGGTAGGACAGAAAGTGTATCAATTTGTTTGAATGTTCCTTTTTTAAAATCCAAAAAACAAATGGCAAATAGGCCCGCATAACCCAAATCAGATGCAGTGATTGTAATTCCAAAATCTTTAGAAGGGGACAGAATCGAATAATAATCCCATTCCTTTATCCTTAGTGCGGAGGCTGCAATACTTTCGCGATTATAAGTCCAAAGAGGGGACCGTGCCCAACCTTCTTCCGTGAGGGTTCCGTCAGATTTTAGTAGAGGGATTTGTTTTTTGATCTCAGGCATGAACCGATTTAAAAGGATTTATAACTTTCGGCTAGAAGTTTTTATCCGATTCGGTAAGAGCGAATTGACAGGAATTGAATTCCTTTGCAGACTCGGTTTCGCTTACGCACCACAAACAAGGAAAAACGAACCATGAGTCAATCCATTCCAAAAGAGCTAAATTATGAGTACGACTTTATAATCGTTGGGTCTGGTTTTGGAGGATCCGTTTCAGCCTATCGGTTGTCTCAAAAAGGTTATAAAGTTTTGGTGATTGAGTCGGGAAAACGATGGAAAGCTACAGACTTTCCCAAAACCAATTGGAGTCTTCGTAAGTACTTGTGGATGCCGAAATTAGGTTTTTATGGAATCCAAAGAATCAATTTACTCAATGACTTCTTACTTGTGAGTGGATCGGGTGTTGGAGGTGGTTCATTAGTATATGCCTGTACCTTGTATGTTCCTTCCTCAAAAGTATTAAATTCACCTTTGTATTCAAAAATGGGTGGGGAAAAAACTTTATTACCATATTATGATGTTGCCAAACACATGCTTGGTGTGACTGAAAATCCACAACTTTGGGAACCAGATCAAATTTTGTTAGAAACAGCAAAAACATTCGGTAAGGGGGATACATTCCGTAGAACTCCTGTGGGAATTTATTTTGGGAATAAAAAAGATCCTAAGGATCCATTCTTTGGTGGTGATGGACCCGACCGCGATCCTTGTAATTTCTGTGGTGGTTGTATGGTGGGTTGTCGTCATAACGCAAAAAACACTTTGGATAAAAACTATTTATACTTAGCAGAAAAGTTGGGAGCCGCTATCCTTCCTGAAACCAAAGTCACATCCCTCATCCCTATCAATGAAAAAGGAATTCCAGATCCAGAAGCCAGCGGTGCATTTGGATATGAATTGGAAACAAGGAGCACAACCGGTTGGTTTGGTTCTCCTAAACGAAAATTTCGTTCTAAACAAGTGGTTTTATCTGCTGGTGTGATGGGAACCGTTGGCCTTCTACTTAAGATGCAACAAGAAAACAAAATGATTCGTTTGTCTGAGAAGTTAGGTGATACAGTCCGAACCAATAGTGAAACTGTTTTGCCAGTCACTGTTCCTGCAAGTAAGGGTGCCGATTATTCCAAAGGGATTGCCATTACTTCGTCTGTCCATCCTGATGAAAATACACATATCGAACCAGTTCGGTATTCGAAGGGATCTGATTTTTTTGGAGTCCTTGCTAGTGTGATGACGGATGGAGGCGGAATTTTTCCAAGACCACTCAAATTCTTTTGGACTATGATTCGCCATCCTTTATATTTTTTGAAATCTCACAATCCTATTGGATTTGCAAAAAATTCTATCATTTTACTTGTGATGCAAACAGTTGATAATAGCGTACGACTTGTACGAAAAAGACGGTTTATATGGCCTTTCCAAAAAACCATTACCTCTGCCCTATCAACCGGGGAGCCAACACCTACATACATTCCCATTGCTAATGCCTTTGCTAGAAAACTAGCCGAGATTGTTGGTGGGATTCCAAGAAGTTCTTTTAATGATACACTGCTCAATGCTCCTTTGACGGGTCATATTATGGGAGGATGCGTTGTTGCTGATTCGCCTGAACGCGGAGTGATCGATATGGAAAACAAAGTGTTTGGTTATGAGAACCTACGTGTTTGTGATGCCTCCATGCTCACAGTCAATTTAGGAGTGAATCCAAGTTTGACCATCACAGCCCTCTCCGAACGAGCCATGAGTTTGGTTCCGACAAAAGACAAAGCCCCAATTCAATTTTTAACGTTTGAAACTAAAAAGGGTTTTGATAAAATCATTGGATCTCTTCCTAAAAAATCTTCCGTTAAAAAATCGACGCAAGTGAGTAAACGTAAAATCTTAACCTAAATGAGTTTGATTGACGTTGCCAAATCGGGAAGTATCGAAGAATGGGAGAGTGAGATTCGTGCGGGAGCCGACCCCAATGAATTAGATTCCTATGGAACTAATCCTCTTTCTTGGATGTTAAAGATGGAGAATGTGGATTTGTTTCGACATGCCATTTTAAATGGAGCCGATCCCGCATTTCCTTATAGAACTCCCGGCAATGTCATCTTCGATGTGATAGGCCAAAACAAAGAATCCTTTTTACATATCCTTACGGAAACGGTTGCAACTTGGAAAAACTCATCTCATCTTCTTACCCGAGACAAAAATGGAAACACCATCTTTCATCTCTCTGTCCTTGAATCCGCCGAACCACTTTGGGAAGTCCTTGCAGAATCTTTAACAGAAGAAGTTCTTTCTTTACGCAATGAAGAGGGACGATCGGTATTTTTAGAAGCGATCACGGAAGACCGTATGGAGATCGTTACGAATTTATTTCATAAATTTCCTAAAATCATAGAACACAAAGACAGTGAAGGAAAATCGGCACTTCATTTAGTCGCAGAAAGAAATTTATATGATCTATGTTCTTATCTTTTGGAAGAGGGAGATTTTTCTTTAGAGACAAAAGACAATATGGGAAACACCGCTTTGTTTTTAGCAGCATCTTCCGATGCGGTGGAATGTTTGATAGACCTACTAGACGCAGGTGCAAATCCCTTTGTTTGGGGAGAGAATGAAGAATCCATCACAAGGCTTTTGGACCGAGAAAAGTTTGGCCATTGTTTGAAAACTTGGAAAGACTTTGTGATCCAAAAAGCAATCCTCGGTGCTGGTTATTCCCACCGAGAAGAAATGATCGACTACATCAAAAGAGAGAAACCTTTCAAACCAGAAGAATTAACCAAAGCAAAGTTAGTCGACCTGATTTGATTTTATCAGGTCAAATTTTGTTACTTTTGCGGAGTCGAATTATCTCCTAAAAATTTGGGCCCATAATTTCCTTCGCGGTCCGTGTGGGAACGTTCGGTCTTCGGACTTTCAAAGGTATAATGTTGTTCGATATTGGTTTTGAATGGTGCATTTTCTGGAGATTCACCGTATTGGTGGAGTTCTCCAATTCTTAAATCTGACCGAGGGTGTTTCCCGAGTCTCCCTTGAAACCGAAAGAAAGAGGAAAGTTTTGGATCCACCTTATGGTGGCCGTCAGGGTCTTTGTCTGCTGTTTGGCCTATCCAACCTGGTTCTTCCCAAGCCACAAGCCTTTCGATCCTTTGTTTGATCATGCCGCGAGCATCGACAAAACGAGTTGGTTCAGGGATATCTTTACATTCGCAATCATCTAAAACTGTTGATTTGTCGGTGATTCCTGAGCCAATTTTAACATTTGTTAAAGCTTTTTCAGAAAGATCTTTGGGAAGAATGAGAATAGAGTTTTCCGGATCGAAACTAGGAAACACATCCCAAGGATCAGATATATAGTTGAACAATGCATTTCCTGCTTGAAGTTTTACAGTATAACCACCATAAGCCGACGTTGGATTTCCCCCGTCTGATCCCATATTTCCTTTTGCCACATAAAGGATCGGATGATTTTTTAAAGAATTGATATTTCGAAAATCTGTATCGAGTAGGATATGATCATGTCCTGTCAGTAAAATTCGTTTTGGTTTGCCTTCCTTTGAGATGAGGAGGGCATAGGATTCTAAATCTCCTTGGTGGATATTGCCGAACTTGGTTGGTCCTTCATTCCAATCATACCAAATCCAATAGGAGATGACCATATCTCCATTTCCCACTTCATACCAATAATTACTGTCATCACGAAATCCAGGTAGGGCAGTAATTTGCGTTCCCGAAACAGTAGTCTTCGCATAACGAACATGATAGTACAAATGGGTTTGTTTCTCCGTTTCTCTTAGGTCAGGAAATTCCACATAGTTCCAAGTGGTTTGGCCAAGAGATTTGCGACGAATGTCTTTACCTGGAAGACTGTATTCTTTCGACTGAAAAAAGTTTGCATACTTTTCGATATTAGTCGGTAGGTATTTTTTATCTTTATGAAAGACAAGGATGGGGGAAAACTTATATGCTAGCTCTTCTTGTTTTCGATTTGGAATTACGTTCTCTTGGCTTACAAAGGTAAACACATGAGTTATTTTTGGATTCTGTATAAGCGAATCTGTATTTTGAATCCAATAGGGATTGTGGCCAGGGGAATATTTTCCATACACTTTTTGAATCCCTTCTAAGCGAATGGAAAGATGTGTCCATGTTTTTGGTAACTCTTGAGAGAAAGTGATTTGGTCTGCAGTGGAGCCAATCGGACGACTGGTTGTTTGTGTATTGATGGACACGGGTGTATAACAATCTTTGGCCGTTGGGATCGGGCAAAAATAAAACTTTAAAGAGTAGGATATCTTTTCGCCTTTCAGTTCTTTGGGAATGGATTTGAGTTCAAAATGAAACAGAATGGATTTAATAAACGAAGATTCTGATTCTTTTTCTTTAGAACTAGAACAGGAAAGAAAAATTAGAAATAATACAGCTAACGTATAGTAGGTGAATTTGTTGGTGGTTGGTTTCATTTTGGTTTTTTAGGGCATAAAAAAACCCCTGTTTCCAGGGGTTTGGTTTGAGATGAGACGAAAAGATTACTCTGCGTCTTTTTTTGCTTTTTTCTCTTTTTTGGCTTTCTTAGCTTTTTTAGCCTTCTTTGCGCCATCTTTGTTATTCTTTTTCTCTTTTTTCTCACCGTCTTTGTTATTGATTTTTTCTTTTTTAGGTTTAACGGTTTCTGAAGCCTCATCAGCTTGCATCGTAGGTTCTTCGTCTGCTTCTGTTTGTGCAAACAAACCAAAAGTGCTGAAAGAGAAAATAGAGAGAATCACAAGAAATTTTTTCATTTTTTACCTCGTATCGAATGTGCACCTATTAGATACTATTTGGACGATTAGACAATCGTAAATTTTGTGATTTTTGTGAATTATTTACCCACACAGAATTTACTAAAAATTCTGCCTAGGATTTCTTCGTTATCAACATGACCGTTGACTTCACCAATTTCCTTCAGGGAAGAATTGATTTCTTGGATATAAATTTCTGCTGGGGCACCATCTTCCATAAGATGAATGGCTTCTGATAAACTAGATTCAATTTTTTGAATGTGATACCTTTGTCTATCTTCTAATAAAACTACATCTTCCGCACTATCTTGAGATGTGAGTTTTGTTTTTAAAAGTTCTAATAAATGAGGAATTCCCACTTTTGTTTTACAAGAGATTTCCGTAATCTCTAACTCAAATTCTTTTTGTAGGTCGTCCAATTGATTTGAATTCCAATCATTTTGTTTTTCATCAATTTTATTGGCTACAAGGATGGAACCATGGAGTCTTTCTTTGTGTTTTGTTAAAAACGAACTTTTGTCGAATGGTTGGGAGGTATCAATCAGAAGTAATTTTACATTGGCACTGTCGGCTTCTCGTTTGCTTCGTTCTATTCCCATCTGTTCAATGTTATCTGATGTTTCTCGGATCCCGGCCGTGTCCACAAGTCGAATGGGGATTCCATCCAAACTTAATTCTTCGGCTATATAATCCCTAGTCGTACCGGGAATGTCAGAGATAATCGAACGGTCCTTTCCAATAAGTAAATTCATTAAACTCGATTTCCCCGTGTTAGGTTCTCCAAACAAAACAACAGTTGATTGTAAAATGAGAGTTTCGGCCCGTTCCGAATCTTGGATCAATTTGGAACAAAGATTCTTGAGTGAGATCATCCGATTTTTTCTTTCTTCCAAACTTTCAAAGGTAAGGTCTTCTGTAGAAAAATCAATTTCAGCTTCGCATTCCGCTTTGAGTGAAATCAAATCACTTCTAATTTTGGAACTTAATTTTGTAATTTCACCAAAGACATTTTTTTGAGCCAATTCCAATTCATATCGAGATCGTGCTTCGATGAGTCGACCGATGGCTTCTGCACCAGACAGATTGATTTTTCCATTCAGATAGGCCCTTTTGGTAAACTCACCCTTCTGGGCTGGGCGCGCTCCCTTCTCAAAAAGAATTTGTAAACCACGTTTGAGTAGGATGGGGTTCCCATGTAAGTGGAACTCTGCTAAGTCTTCACCTGTGTAAGAGTTAGGTGATGGAAAATAGAAAAATACAATTTGGTCTAGAGGGTGTTCCGTATCTACGAAATCGCAGAAAATAGCAGTTCGCCTTTGGTTTTGAATAAATTCTTCGGTGAGAGGAGATCCGTTCTTTTGAAGAACGGAGAGGGCAATGGGCAATACGGCAGAGCCCGATACCCGAAGGATGCCAATCGCTCCGGGACCTGAGGCAGTGGACAATGCCGCAATGGTATCAATCAAGATCTTCTTGGTCTACTCCGTCTGCAAAGTCTTCTACAGGAAGGCCTTTTTTAGAAGGATCTTCCAAATCTTTGTATTTATGTTTTTCTTTTGCAGAGATAACTCGAACTCTTTTGAAAGTTCCATTTCCTTCCGATCTTGTGAATACTCTTTCGTCCTCTTGGATTGCCATGTGAACAATTCTTCGTTCAAAAGGATTCATTGGATCTAAAAGTTTGGATCTTCCTGATTTGATGACCGAGGCAGCGACAGATTTTGCCAATCGAATGAGAGATAACTCGCGTTTGTCGCGGTAAGATTCAATATCCAAAACAATTTTTCTGTTGTGGCGAATTCTTGGGTCTACCATCAGATTGAGAAGGAATTGAAGTGAATCTAAAGTGCCCCCTCTTTTTCCAATGATGAGTCCAGATTCTTTACTTGTAAGTTCGACATAGATTTTTCCATCTACATCACCCATTCCTACTACTTCCGCAGGAATTCCCATTTTTTTCAAAATGGTAATGATAACTCCGTGGATGATTTTTTCGGATGGGATATCGTTGTTAGCAACAAACGCGCGTACAACGGCTGGTTTTTTTTGTGTGATTCCCAAAAATCCGGATTTTCCGGAATCAACTACTTCGAATCGTAAATCGCCTGGTTGGAGACGAAGAGTTTCTAAAGAATATTCTTCCGCCTCACTTTTAGTTTTTCCTTCGGCTTCGAAAATGTAATTATTCATCTGTGATCTTCCTTGTTAAACAATGATTTCATTTTTTCTTTTTGTTCTGGTTTCTAAATCCAGGTCGGGCTACCGCAGATGCGTTGTTTGCTGGTTCGGGCCCATTATTTTTTGGTTTTTTGTCTTCTGATTTTCCAAACTTGTTTGTATACACTTGTTGGGCAATGGATAAGATGTTTTGCATTGTCCAATACATGGTCACACCGGCAGGCATTGACCAGAAGAAGTATAACATGATAACAGGCATCATATACATCATCATCTTTTGGTTCGGGTCTGTAGACACTGTTGTCATGCGAGACTGAACTACTTGAGTTGCTACCATGATCAGTGGTAAGATGTTGATAGCAAGAGCTCCAATAAAAGCTAACTTGGGAGTTGTATAAACCGTGTCTGGTTCACTTAAATCTTTGATCCAAAGGAATGGAGAGTTCCAAAGATCCACTGTATCAGAAAACGCAGTATAAAGCGCGATAAAGATAGGAATTTGGATGAGCATCGGAAGGCAACCCGCCATTGGGTTTGTTCCGTTCTTTTTGTACAACTCAACGGTTTTTTCTTGTTTGAGTTTTGGATCATCTGCATACTTTTCGTTGATGAGTTTGATTTGCGGAGATAACTCTTGCATCTTCTTCATTGACTCCGCTTGTTTTTTGTTCAGCGGATAGAATGCTAATTTGAAGAGGATGGCAAAAATAACAATGGCCCAACCGTAGTTAGGAATGACCAAATAAATCTTTTTTAAGATCCAAACAATTCCGTTTCGAAGTGGGGTTGTAATCCCTTGGTTGAATGATTTGTCGAGTGAATCACTGAGACCAACAAACGCAGAGTCTTTATTGATTTTTGGATCAAGTTTACTATCTCTAAAAGCGGTTCCGTCAAGTTCACGAACTCCGACATAAGCCGCATAATCCAAGTTTACTTCTTCACCAGGACCAAGTTTCCAATTGTCATAAACAAGAAGAACTCCCGTTTCATTTCCTTTGCGGTTATCGAGAAGGACTCCCGCCGGGTTATCATTTAACGGATCGATGACCCCAATGAAGTAACGGCTTCCGGTTCCCACAAAGTCCACTTTATCGTTAGAACCTTTTTTGATTTCGTAACGAGTGTCTTTTCCTTCATTGGAACCGAATAGGTTATCAAAAAATCCTTGAGTGCTTGTTCCGTCTACGTGGTCCTTAAAACTTCCATCTAAATAGTAATAACGAAAGTAGTGTGCATTGTCCCTATCATTAAAGTCTTCTTTTTTCTTAAGCACTGGACCAAGGGAACTAAACGATCTAAAATATACATCCGACTTAGATGGAGAAATATTGATGGTTTCGTTAGTTCTGTTTTTTAGAGTTAAATGAAATTTAAAATAGTTTTCAGAAGGGAAAAACTGGAATTTCTTTTGGATTGTAAATTTACCATCTAACGAAGGTGCTTCGAAGATAACAGTTTTTGTATCAGCATTGTAACTTGAGCTAAAGTTTACTAAGTTGTAAGCAGAAAAAGGAACTGTATCTTTATCTTCAATAATGTTAAAATCAAAACCTTGTCCTCTAGTGAGTTCAACAGCCTTTTCTTTTTTTCCATCAAATTCGATTTCAAACTTAGGATCTTTCGCAATAGCAAATTCTGAACCGTCTGGTTCTTTATGGTCTTTGATATAGTATTCAGTGATTCGGCCACCTAAACTAGAAAAATGTACCAGGAAGGAATCTGTTTTTAGAGAAAACGTTTTTACATCTTCTGTTTTTACAGGATTTAACTTAGTGGTTTCTGTGGTTGGTTTTTTTAGTTCTGCTTTTGGATCCGCAGGATTCCCTGCCTTTGTCTCTTTGTCTGAGTTTTCTTTCGAAACTTCGTCTACGACTTTTGGTTTTGGTGTTTGTGGGGGAAAGAAGAAATAGTTTATACCCATCCATACTGCTAAACTTAAGAATAGCGCGAGGAATAAACGACTTTGTCTGTTAGTGGAATCATTTTGCATAAGTTAACTCTTGTTAAAGGATTTCGGTAATGGGTCATGCCCGCCTTCGTGATAGGGGTGGCATTTAGAAATTCGAACAACACTCAGAACAAACGCTTTGTACCATGGGTAGGTCTCAAAGGCTTCTTTGGCGTATTCAGAACAACTTGGGGTAAATCGGCAAGCCGGAGGCAATAGGGGGGACAGCAGTTTTTTGTAGAGGTAAATAAGAACCAAAAACAGCCGATTCATGGGAATTGTTTTAGAACCGAAAGGAAAAAAACCTCTCGGTCTTCCTTAGATAACTTCGCAAATCCTACCTGCGCCAATAGAGCGTAATCGTATCCTATTGGAAAAGCAGGAAGATGTTTCCGAACCAGTTCTCTCAGGATTCGTTTCGAACGGTTGCGTTCAACGGCTGTTTTGTGAGTTTTATCGGGACAAAATAAAAAACTGGCAAAAGGAAGGCCGTTTTTTCGAACAAGCCATCGCATCGGTGGCCTGCCCATTTTACGATTCTGACGAAAGAGTTCCTGGATTCTGGTTGGGTCGTGAAGAGTCTCCGAAGGAAGCTCCTAAATTAGAACTTTCTCCCGATTTTTTCGTCGGAAACAGTCAATTTAGCGCGTCCTTTTCTTCTTCTGGAGGCTATCACATTTCTTCCACCTGGGGTAGCCATTCTAGTTCGGAATCCGTGAGTTCTCACGCGTTTAATATTACTCGGTTGGTACGTACGTTTCATGAAACACCTAATTTATCTATATATGATCGCAAAAATATGAGGTCTTTTGAAAGGTTTTTGGTACCCTCATGGAAGTCAAGGGGAATTGGGAAAAATGATTGGACAGCGACTTTCTTATGAGACATAAGGTAAAAACTTTGGCTCAGGTAAGTGACTTTCCTTTCGGGCAACTGTTCCTGGGTGATTTGCTTTCTAGGGAGCTTCGCCAGATGAGGAAAACAGCCTTCTATATTTTCTTGGTTCCAATTGGCAAAAATCCCTGTCATTTCAAATGGAGACAGATCCAAAACCTATCCTTATTTTTACTTCTCTGCTTCTTTATTGGTTGGAAACCACTTCTTTCTGAACCAACCCAAATCAAAGATCAGAAACAGATTCTCTCCGATTCCCAGAACGCCAGCAATTTTCAGACGGCCCTCACTGAGTCCGTTCGGTATTTTGAAAGAATGCCAGCAAATACAAAAATTCGTTTGGGTGAGGTTACGTATTCAAAATCGGAGATGGTGGAATCGTTATTGGAACTGAAAAAAATAATGGATTTATCTTCTTTGGTGGTAGACGAGAGCCTACTTAAAAAACGATTTGAACTAAAAGACTTAAGTCCTTCTGCGGGATCACCAACTATAACAGGATATTATGAAGTACGAATTCATGGAAGAACGAAACCTGAAGGTGAATATCAATATCCAGCTTTATCTCCACCCGTATCGAATCCAAATAATATAACTTCAGAAAATCCTATTCACTTTCTTCGAGAGCGATGGAAAGAAAAATCTATTTGGGAAAAATATTCAAAACCAATTGTATTTTTACGTTTGACCGATTTGCATTTAGCACAATTGGAAGGATCAGCTTTGGTTCAAACAGAAACAAACGAATCCTTTCGGATCAATTATGCAGCAGACAATGGTCAAAATTATATTAGTCCTTCCGTTTATCTGAAAGGAATCTGTCCTAGTTTAAAACCATACCACTTATCCAATTGTATCCAAACAAAACCGAAAGAAGTGACGGAAGCAATTTTTAAAAACCCAAGATATATATTTTTTGAGAAAGAAACACATAAAATTACGGAAGAGGACCTTGGGCCATTGGGAAGTGCTGGAATTCGCTTGGTTCCCTTTCGTTCCGTTGCCATGGACAAACAAATTCCCTTAGGATTTCCTATCCTTCTATCTTTTGAGTCGAGTCATGTGCAAACAAACGATCGTTTGGTGTTTGTTCACGACCGCGGAAATGCTATCTCAGGTGAGGGCAGATTGGATTATTATTTAGGAAGTGGAGTAGGAATTGAAGAATTTGCCAACAATTTGCTAACTAAAGGAAAAGTTACCTTGTTACTTCCAAAAAAGAAAAACAGAGAAGAGAAAAGAAAATAAAAAATAAATTCGAAGATTATTGGTCCTTTTTAATTCCATGATAAAAAATTTCAAAAAGAGTTTCGACTTCTTCTTTTGGATCCATTGGCAATTTCGGGGCCAGAACAAATTTAGTAATGAGTAAACTTGCCCCTAAACTAAAAGAATTTCTTACGATTTGATTAGGATCTAAATCCTTTCTGATTTCTCCGATTTCCTGAAAGTAACGAATGGCCTCGAGCGAGGTATCATATAAATTTGTTTTCCAGAGATTTCCAAAAATTTCAGAGAATTCTTTGGAGAAAAGAAGAGCACCGAGCAGAAGTTTTAGTTTTTTTGGTTCTTTGGATACCGCTTCCCATCGTGCTTTGAGTATGGAAATATACCAGTCCTTGAAGTTTGGTTTCAGTGATTGTAATCTTTCTTTTAGGTCTGACATATGACCGGGAACAATTGTGGATAATAGTAAACCTGACAAAATCCTTTTGTATAAATCAAACTTAGAAAGAAAATATTTAAAAAGCGTACGTTCTGTAACACCAGCCCTTTTGGCTAATTCCGCAGTTGTGGCACCGGCAAAGCCAAACTCTGCAAAAACATCTTCCGCTGCCATGACTATGTCCTGTTCTTTCTCCGATTGCGGATTTTCGTAAGCGCTAAATTCGTTTTGTAGTAGTTTTAAGGTCAGTTTCATCAATATCCATTCGGCTCTTTTGAATCATTTTTTACCTCCCGTCAGATTTTTCGATTGATTTTTTGTATAGTAATCACTTTACATGGAAAATATTTAAGTATAGCGTTTACTATACTAGGGAGATTGGTATGAAAAAGGTTAAATTGGGACTTTTGCCAAAGTTACAAATTCATTGGAATCGGAAGTCTGTGGATTCGGCAGAATCTGGAAGAGAGGTTTTGCCAGATGGACGAATCAAATATTGGATTCGACATGATACATTAAAGGGAATCCATCCTAGAATGTTAGTTTGGTGGTTTCAACATTTGGAAGGGGATATAGAATATGAGGGAGGTGTTTATAATCGGTACCATGTGTGGCATCCCGAAGACCATGTTCATGTAAGTTACGAAAAAAGAAAACCGGATGGAAGTGTAGGGCCAGGTGCTGAACTTAGAATCGTTGAATACTTAGGTAGGCAAAAAAGCTATTTAGTGAATGTAGTGAGTCCGATTGAAAAATTGGATGAGGATGGATTTATTCATAATCCTCGTTTGAATGGGATTTTGCCTATTGCAAGAATGGAATATAGTTTTAAAGAAACCGCACACGGAACCCGTTACGAGAATTGTTTGCTTGTGGGATGGAAAGGTTTTAGTTTTAAGTTGATGCGACCGCTATTTGAATTTTTGTTCTTTGACAAAAAACACGGATTGGCTTGGATCAAACATAACATCGAAGAGGTGGGTCAGTTCGAACGTTTTTTACCTGGTCTCTATAGGAAAGAAAATGAGAATATACGGTGATAAAAAATCTGGCAATAGTTATAAACTAATTCTTTTGGCTTCCTTCTTACAGGTACCTCACGAATGGTAAGACATTGACACTAAAAAGGGAGAAACTCAAACAGATTTATTCTGAATGTAGTTTGCATGCTTCAGCGTCTGTTTCTAGTTCGATGGTTGTATGGATGATTTCAAAATCTAGGGCAACCTTTCGAATTCTCTCTTTTACTTTTTGAAACTCATTTAGTTTTACAGTTTTATCTATCAGTACGTGTAAAGAGGCTACATGATGATTACCATCTAAACTCCAGATTTTAATATCATGTACGGAGTGAATCCCTTTGATTTTTTCCCATTTGTCGATTAAATCTCTACGATCGATAGATTCCGGAACCGCCTGTAACATGACTACCATCACCTGTTTAATGTTACCATAGGCATTCCATAAGATCCATAAAGCAATTGCTAGCGAGAGCAAAGGATCAAACCAAGGGAATGTAAAATACATCATAACAATACTTCCGATAAGAACTGCGACCCATCCAAGTATATCCTCTAAAAAATGTAGAAAAACTGCTTTCTCTGTTAATGATTTACCATGATTCAATCGGATCATGGCGGCTCCATTGACCACAACGCCAACGATTGCCAATACAAACATAATATCAGCTTTGGTTTCTTCTGGAGTAATGAATCTTTTAATTGATTCAATGATCATAAAAATAGATCCAACAGAAAGAATGACAGAAATAATAAGTGCACCTAATATTGAGAATCGTTTGTAACCATAATCAAAATAATTGTCTTTCGGTTTTGTAGAAACTTTTTGGAGATACCAAACAAGGGCAAGAGACAATGCATCACCAAAGTCGTGAAAGGCATCGGAAATAATGGCGATACTATTGGAAAAAATTCCACCTACTAACTCTAAGAGCGAAAAACTTAAGTTAAGTGCGAACGCCCATGCTAAGTTTTTAGACGAGGATGAGGTATGGTGGTGGTGATCGTGCGAGTGATGGTCGTGATTAGAATGATTATGACCTTGTCCCATAGAGGATATAATTTCAGATTAGTTTTTTCCCTGCAACTAAAGAAAGAGTCGAAAATAAAGTAGATTCGCAGATTTGCTTATATTCAATCAAAAAGAATCTGTGGCCTTGAGTATAGATACCCTTGGACAACGTGACAAGAGGTTTGTTTGAGACGGAGAAGTTGTTCTTCGTTTTCAATACCTTCTGCAATGGTTTTGAGCCCTAATGAATCAGCTAAATGGCAAATGGATTCTAAAAGCAGAAAGTTTCGATCAGAACATGCAATGTCATCTAAAAAAGATTTATCAATTTTTAATTCATCAAATTGTATTTTTTGCATATAATGAAGGGAGGAGTAACCTTTTCCAAAATCATCCAACGATACAGAGATTCCTTTCGATCTGAGTTCGGATACAATTTCTTGGATGGTTTCTATTTCATCTAAGAATACATCTTCTGTAATTTCGAATATTAAAATTTTTGGATCAATCTTGTGATCTAATAGATAACGAATGATGTACTCGTTGAAATTTGGATATAAAAAGAAGATAGGTGAAATATTGATAGAGACTTGAATTTGTTTTCCAAAAGATTCTAATAAACGAGGAATATGAGAAATTACTTTTTCAAAAATACATTTTCCAAACGGAACAATTAACTCAGATTTGGTGATGATGGGTATAAATTCATCGGGAGTTATATCTCCGAATTCGGGTAGACTCCACCTGGCGAGAGCCTCAAGTCCCACAGTTTGTTTAGAAGTAATGTCGACTTTTTCTTGGTAAGCTATCTTGAAGTTGTTTCCGTTGATTGCCTTCTCCAAATAATTCTTTAATTTTTGTTCTCTTTCAATCTTCGACTCCATTCCTGTTTGGAACCAAACCAATTTTGTTAAAATTCCATCTCTTGCCACATTCATCGCTATAGAAAGTTTGCGTATAATTTCATCTAGATGATTCGCATCTTGGGGAAACTGGATTCCTGAAACTCTATATTGTAATCTATGTCCTAGCCGTTCTGGCGTTAATAATTCGTTATTGTTGAGATCAAATTTAACGATTGCCTCTTCGATTTTGGTTTTGCTTGAGTTTTCGATCCAGAGTATAAATTCGTCGCCACCCAAACTCGCAACCAGTATGTCTGGTTTTTCATCAGTAAATAATTTAAGCACACATCCTGTTAAGGTAAGGATTTGGTCCCCAAATCCGATTCCATGTAAAGCATTGATTACCTTGAGTCCCTTTAGATTGATCAAAAGTAGAAATGATTCTGATACACCTGAGTTGATTCTATTTTGAATTATTTTTTCAAAAAGATGTCTGTTTGGTAGATGTGTTAATGAATCATAAAACGCTAGTTTATCGATATGTTTCTGAGATTTTAATATTTTGCTTCTCGACTCTTTGAGATAAATTATATTTTTAATTAATTTTGATCGTAGTCTTTGGATTAAAAAACCAGTTAAAACAGAAAATAGAATTAAACTGATAGAATTAAAAATCCATTCTCTAGGATTATTATTTCTAATTCCTAATGAATTCGGGAATTGAATCCATGAAAAATAAACGAGTCCACCAAATAATGCAGGAAGTAACGATACAAGGAGCGAAGAAATTAAACTTAAGATGGGCGGAAGAAAAACAAAAAAAGAAACAATCATAAATGCTATTGAAATTTCTGCACTACCCAAAAGGCCGCTTCTCATATAGGACAATACAGAGATAAATATAGTTGTACAGATTAAACTAAAAACACGAATGATTAATGGTACTTTGTTTTTTAAGAGAAATTCTAAAAAAAGAATCGCAGCAAAGCTGAGGTCTACGGTAAAAAAAAGATAATCAACTTCCCCTTGGTGTGTTAAAAGGGGTACAATATGTAAGCATGCTGCAACGACAAACAAACCTGAGGCGGCCAAAAGAAACCTGCGAAGTAGAGGACTTGTGTCCTTTCGGAACTTCGTCCAGTAGACATATTTATGTTTATCTTTCAGCATTTGCTTTTTATTGGACGAATGAAACTGGTCCCAAGAATCCTTAAAAAAGCCTTTCCTTCGTGATTGGTCAAGAGGAAGTTATCCTCATTGTGACGAATCCTAACGATTTACCCGCTAAGTCACCCCAAGAATCTGCAGTAGAAACAAGGCATATTGTACTTCCCAATGATGCAAATCATTACGGAACAGCATTCGGTGGTGCCATCATGAGTTGGATCGATTTGATCGCCGCAATGTCTGCGCAAAGGCATTCCGGTCATGAGGCTGTAACCGTAAGTATTGATCGAATTAATTTCATAACACCAATTCAAATTGGGGATCATGTCAATTTAAAAGCAATGGTCAATTATGTGGGAAACACTTCCATGGAAGTGGGAGTTCAAGTCAATCGTGAGAATCCCTATACCGGTGAGATGGTTCGCGCAACCACAGCCTATCTCTCGTTTGTTGCTTTGGATGAAAATAAAAAACCTTGTCCAGTCCCTCCCTTACGTTTAGAAACAGACTTGGAAAAAAGAAGATACGCAGAAGGGAAACTCCGGATTGAAATGGCAAAAGATTTTTCTGCCAAAATCAAAGCCGGAAGAAAGATCATTTAATGAATAACTTTTAAATTCCTTCGATTGCGTTCGATATAAACAATAATAAAAATTGTAATCAAAACGAGAAAAGGAATACTTACCAAATTTAAACGAAGCCAACCAATTTTATTTTCCAAATAACCTGCGCTATATGTTGAAAGGATTGCCATAGAGTAAACAATGGTATCGTTAATCGCTTGAATGGTATTTTTTTCTGAAGGGTGGTATTGTTCCACAAGTAGATTGGTTCCTCCCACATACATAAAATTCCATCCAATTCCGAGTAGAATGAGGGCCACTGCGAATGGTAAAAATCCTGTTCCTTGTAAGGCTGCAAAACTTTCGAGTCCCATCACAAAAATTCCAAGTAGAATGAGATAAGGAGCTGTCATTTTTCGTACCAATTGTCCTGAGAAAAAAGAAGGGATGTACATTCCGAGTACATGCCATTGTAAAACAGTAGTAGAGGCGTGCATCGCGTGTCCATGTGTTTTCATCGCCACAGGAACGGCAGACATAAGCATAGCCATCAGTCCAAAACTAAAACCAGTCGCCAAAACAGAGACCCAAAGTCCAAAGTTTTTAACATGATAGGAAAGAGGTCTTACTGCTTCTCTGGGAGAAGATTCTAAATCTTTCGTATGGTTTTCGTTTGTTGGTTTGGAAGGTGTGGGAAGAAAACTAACAAAAACAAATTGTAATGACAAACTTAAAATAAGGATGATATAACATCCCAAGTACAAGGAATCAGGAATGAGTTGGATCCCGTGAAGTCCTGCCAATGGACCAAGGAAAGCTGCGGGAATTCCAGCTATCAAAATCCATGACAAAGCACTTGCCCTATCATGTGTGGGAACCGATTCCATTGCCACAAATCGTAAGTATTGTATAAAGGATTGATGGAATCCATATAACAAGTGTGCTATGGAAAAAAGAATAAAATTTCTCTCGTACATCGCATAGGATGCGAGAATAGCTCCGAAAATTCCAATCACTGTTCCAGTGAGTAAACCAAACTTACTTCCTTTCCATTTCATCATTCTTGATGCAGGAAACAAACCAAGGAGGGTTCCTAGAATGACAAAGGAAATGGGTAAGGACGCTGATTCGGGAGAGGGTGCGATGTTTTGCCCTGCCAAGGCTGAAACGGACATGATCAGCACTGTTCCAATTTGGAATACAGTTTGGGTAATGGAAAAAATTCCCAGGATTTGGATTTTATCTATAATTTTTTTCATAAGAGAGATATCACTTAGACAATAGAAAAAAGAATTTGGGTATGTTAGATCCCAAGCTTTGTAATGATATCTTTTGCTTGAGTTACAAAATGAACTTCTTCTTCTTTTTGAAAGGGAACAAAGATGTTTTTTTCAAAACGAACCGATAAGTGAGCATATTCAATACATCCCGCTACTGTTAGTTCTGGTTTTGCTTTTCCGGGAAAAATTTTAATATCAGATCCATCGGGGACTACAAGAGATCGAGGAGGAATTTTTTTACCACCTCGAATCATACATCCTGCCGCAATTTGTGAACCATCGCCAATTTCAGCATTATCAAGAACGATAGAACCAATGCCTACAAGAACTCCTCTACCAATTTTACAGCCGTGAATCATTACATTATGACCAACTAATGTCCATTCGCCGATGGATATAGGACTTGTGCTATCTGTATGGAGAGTGGAATTGTCTTGGATGTTAACGTAATTACCTAATTTGATGGAGTTCATATCGGCACGAACCACAGCTCCTGGCCAAAGAGAAACAGAAGTTCCATATTCTATCATACCGAAGGCGGTAGCGGAAGGGTGGATGAATGGTTTTGTAAAAACTGGAATTTCGGAATAGGACATGGATATCAAAATCAACTTAGACTTTGAATTTCGCAACCGATAAATGTAATGTCGTCTTGTTTTACATCCCCTTCGGTAAACGAAGCTAGTTCACTGAGTACTTTTGCCATTGTATGATCTAAACTCATCTTTAGGTTCTCTTTTAATATTTCATACAATCTATCTTCGCCAAACAGTTCTTTTTCTTCATTGAACTGTTCAAAAATTCCATCGGTGAACAAAAAGATACGATCTCCTTCTTCAATTTGGTGTTCTATGAGTCGGTATTGGGTATGATCCATAAGACCAATGATTTTCCCTGTTCTGGGAAGTAGTTTTATGTCATGAATTCTCTGATGGATTTGGTCGGGATGACCTGCAGAAGCATAGAAAAGTAATTTGTTTTTTAAATCAATATCACAAACAGAACATGTAAAAATGGTTTGGATATTGCTGTATTTATTAATAAAGATTTGGTTTATATGAAATACCAAATCATCCGGATGGTCATAAATTACTTTTAATGATTCATATTCTGCTTTGATTGCCATAGTGATAAGAGCTGCTTGGATTCCGTGCCCAGTAGCATCGGCAACAAAAATACGATAGTAGTCTGGCTTTACTTGCGTTAGGTCATAGAAATCTCCGCCTACTTCAGACATAGATTGGTAGTAGGAATGGAAATGTATTCTTGGATCACTGGTTTTGATATCCGAGAACAAAGTCTTTTGGATTTTTTTGGCAACGTTCAAATCCTTTTTAATCAGATTTAAGGATTCATCCAAAGTCTTAGTCCGTTCTCTTACTTTTTCTTCGAGAGTGACCAAGGCTTCTGCTTGTGTTTTGGCCTTTTCTTCTTTTAGTTCATTGATTTTATTTGCAAGTGCTAACGACAAGATTGCTGCTTCTAAGGTAGATCCGATTTGGTTTCCATAAATCGTAAATACATTCACGGGCAAAATTCCATTTTGCATCAAAGTGTACATTAAAATTCCAAAGAGCAAAGTACTCCAGCCAATGAGGAACAACCTTGCTTGTTTGTTTCCCGTACTGTAATTGACTATCGCAACTAGAAGAACAGAAACTACAAATAGTTGGGCGATTAAATTTCCTAAACGAACAGCAACGTCGATGGGTAAGTAGGAATAGGGAATTAAAATATAAAATAAAACAATTATTTTTAGTGATTGGATGAGTCTGTATGACCAAGGATTTAATTCTCGAAGATTCAAAGTCTGTTGGGCAAATGTCCAACCTGATAATGCAGAACAAGTCACAATGATACTCCCAATCCGATTGTGAATTTCTGGATGATCTAAAGTGATTACTTGGTTTAGAATTCCATTTAGATACATTTGTAGCATTAAATTAAAAAAAATAGAAATGGAATAGGAGATGTATGCTTTTTCTTTTAAGATAAAATAAATGAATAAGTTATAAATCACCATGATGAAGATGGTTCCATAAAAAAAGCCAAGGATGGTGTTCTCTAAATTTTCTTTTAGGTAAAATGTTTCCTTTGAGTAAAAACGAATCAAATAACTAACGTTTGATGACGATTTGGTTTCCAAAATGAGTGTTTTGGTTTCATTTTCTTTCCAATCCAGTTCGAAGGCAATGGATTTGGAAAAAGCATCCCAGTGAGAATGAGCAATAAAGTCACCACCTTCTTTGATGGGTTCTGGATTTCCCTCTTCATAAACACGAACCATGTCAAGATGGGGGTTTCCTAGATCAAGGATCAGCTTATTAACAGAGGTTGGGTTTGTAGCTTTGATGCGAAGGTAAACGTGGTTTGATTGGAAACCCAAACTCAAGTTATTTTTAAAAATAGGAGTCCACCGAAGTTTTTGAAAATTAACGTCAATACCTGCGGCGATCGCATAATCGATTTTTTGCGGAACAAAACTGTCATCAGTAATGGATTTCTGAATTTCCAATCGGGAACAAGACAATACCAAACCCGACAAAATGACTGTTAGGAGCGTCCGCATAAACTCGGATGATTTCCCGATAAAAATCGGGATTTGTCAAAGCAAATTTATCGTAAGCTGTATCCGTTTGCCTTTGCCGTTTCAACGAGTGAATCTGAAAGTTCTTTGAACCTTTCTTGGGTAAAGGTCTTGTCATAGGACATAAGTTGAAACCTATATGTGACAGATTTTTTTCCTTCGCCCACAGAGTCCCCTTTGAAGATGGTCTGCACAAAAACAGATTCGAGCTCTGGAATCTTCATCGTATGCACTAAACTTGCAAAGGATTCTGTAGAATCTTTTTCGTTCATTAACAAGGAAAGATCGAGTTGGCCTTGAGGAAAGTTGGATGGAGGAATAAAATGTGAGTTTCTACCCTGTTTTTCCCAAACATCCGCCAACTTTTCCATATTGATTTTAGAGAGAATGGCGCGACGTTTTAAATCGTAATCGTCCGCATAACGCGTGTGAAGAATTCCAAGCTCAACAATTTCAATTCCATCATAATTTAAAACAAGTCCAGCATTGGGATGAAAGTAGTTTCTTGTTGTTTTGGTCCATTCGAACTTAGGAAGGTTTAGGTATAAAAAAAGTTCTGAAATAGTTTCTCTTAAATGAAGAAATTCCAATTCAACCGCAGACAAATCATTTGGTTTATTTTTGGAAAGAGAAAGAATGGCGAGCCAACGTCTTTCCTCAGCCAAATCAGAACCTTTTCCTTCTTTATGGTAGGTCCTTCCTAACTCAAAAAGATTGACAGTTTCAAATCGGTCTTGGTTGACTTTTGCTTGTTTGATTAATCCAGGAAACAAACTGTTTCGTAGTAACGAATGTTCGTCGGGCATTTCGTTTGCAATTTTTAAAGAGGAATTTTCTTGTGATGATTCTAATTTGGCATCTGTCGGTGAAGCAAAAGAATAATTATAAACTTCATTAAATCCCACTTCCAAAGCGAGGAAGTTTTTTATTCTTCGTTCCAACTCACGGAGTGGATTTCGAATGGGTGTTTCCACTGCCATAGAAAGTGCTTGTGTTTGGATGGAGGCGTATCCGATAGTCCTTCCAATTTCTTCCACAAGATCTTCAGGAATCGTCACATCATAATTTTGTCTGTACCTTGGAACAAGAACCGAAAGTTCTTCTTCTTTGTTTGTGACAGTAAACCCAAGTCGGTTTAAGATTTCTGTCACTTCCGTTTGGGAAATATCTTTTCCTAATTTATGGCGAAGGAAACTAAGATTCGTTTTGATGGTAACAGATTTGGATTCTGTATGGTTGAAACCTTGTGGTTCATAAACCTTGATGTTGGGATTTCCATTTTCTTTGAGTAATTGGACGGCACGACGAATTACCGGCAACGAAGTGAAACTATCTAAACCTTTTTCATAACGAACTGCTGATTCTGTACGAATATTTGTTTTACGAATGGTATAACGAACATCCTCTCTTTTGAAAACAGCCGATTCCATCACAATGTTTTTTGTGGATTCAATCACGGCTGAATCTTTTCCTCCCATAACGCCCGCTAGGGCTACAGGATCTTTTCCATTTTGAATGAGAAGGAGGTCTTTTTGTAATTTTGGTGTCGTGTCATCGAGGAGAGGAAAGGAAGTTCCTTCTGCAGATTTCACAACAGAGAAAGTTGTGGATGATATTCTTTCTCTATCAAAAAAATGAGTGGGTTGTCCGAGTTCTAGAAGTAAGTAATTGGAAACATCCACAACATTGTTAATAGAACGGATCCCACATTTTTCAAGTCGTGATTTGATTTTGGGATTGGAGGGAGTAATTTTTACATCTTGGATAGAACAAACATAATAGGAGTGGGCATGTTCTGATTTGGTAACGGAGAGGCCATCATTCCCTGATTCTAATTTTGTTTCTGCTTGGAATGGAAAATTGTTTAAAGGCAATAGGAGTTGGGCTGCAAGTTCGCGAGCAAATCCAAAATGATTCCAAAGATCTGGCCTATGAGTGATCGATTTGTTATCGATGGTGAGAATGGTATCTTCCCATAAAAATAGTTTGCGAACAGAAATTCCAAGCGCTGTGTCCGAGGGAAAAATCAAAACTCCCGAAGATTCTAAAGTTAGTCCCAATTCTTTTTCGGAACAGTACATCCCTTGGGAACGAACCCCACGCAGTTCCGAATCTAAAATTTCTTTACCATCGAGTTTGGTTCCAGGAAGGGCCAAAGGCACAATGTCTCCGGCTTTTACGTTGGTGGCAGCTGTGACAATCTGGTATTCTTTGGAACCATCACTGGCAATAGTGGTTTGGAGCTTTTCCGCATTCGGATGTTTTTCAAGTGATTTGATTTTTACAGTGATAACCGATGATAGGTGGACTTTGAATTCTTCCACATCATCAATTTCGCAAATGGATGTATTAATTTTGTCCAGAACCTTTTCAAAAGGAATCTGGGAGAGGGGGGTAAATTCGTTTAACCAATCAACTGAAAGTTTCAAGTGAAATCCTTAATTGATAAAAACGGTGGGAAAGCGAACGGGTCAATCCGAAATTCCAAGTTCTGTCTTCAGAAAATGAAGACAATCCTCGGAAGTCATCGGTTTGGCGAAGAAAAATCCCTGAATGAGATCCACTCCACTTTCCGCAAGTAACTCCACTTGTTCTGCAGTTTCCGCCCCTTCCGCAACTACACTCAAACCAAGGTTATGTGCCAAGTTAGCAACAGCGTGTATGATGGTTTTGGAGTCTTTGTCTGAAGTGATTTCTGAAACAAAAGAACGGTCAATTTTTAAAGAAGAGATCGGGAGTTTTTTCAAATACCCCAAACTGCTATAACCGGTTCCAAAATCATCAATCGCAATTTTAGCACCGAGTTTACGAATTTCTTGCATGGTACGAACAGCAGCGTCCGCATTTTCCATGACGGAACTTTCTGTGAGTTCCACTTCTAAGTCATGTGGATCCACTTTAAAAAGCTTTAGATTTTCAGCAATGGTGGAAATTAATTTTTCGTGTTTGAATTGTTTGGTGGAGATATTCACCGCCATAGAAACATCATTAATTCCTTCATCTTTCCAAATACGCATAGTCTGGATCGCTGATTTGATTACCCATTCCCCGATGGCTAAAATCATACCTGTTTCTTCGGAGATAGGAATGAATACATTGGGAGAAATAAGGCCACGTTCGGGGTGGCGCCAACGAATGAGTGCTTCTACACCCACAGGTTTTCTAGTATAAAGATCAATTTTGGGTTGGTACATCAAAGTGAATTGATTTTCGATGATGGCGATCCGCATTCGATTTTCGATTTCCAATCGTTCAGCGACTACCGTTTGTAATTCTTCGGTAAAAAATACATAACAGTTTTTCCCTTGCGATTTAGCTAAGTTCAAGGCACTGTCTGCATTTTTTAAAAGTGTATTGGAATCTTTTCCATCTGTCGGGTATAAGGCGATACCAATAGAAATATTAACAAAAATTCTTTCTCCATCGATGACAAAAGGATGGGTCATGGCATCTAAAATGGATTCAGAAATCACAGCGGCATCTCTTTCATTCGATAAATCCGGCAATACAACGGTAAATTCATCGCCGCCCTGTCTACTAATCAAATCATATACTCGAATGCTTTCGCGGATTCTATAAGCAACTAGTTTGATGATTTTGTCACCAAAGTCATGGCCTCTCGAATCATTGATGATTTTAAAATTATCCAAATCGATAGCAAGAACTCCCACCAGATTCCCATGCCTTCTTGCTTCTTCAAAAATAGGAAAGAGTTTATCAATCAGAGAGTTACGGTTGGGTAAGTTTGTGAGTTGGTCAAAAAAAGCCATGTAGGCAATTTTTTCTTCGGCATGCCTTCTTTGGGTGATGTCAAGAAAGGCAACAGCCAATCCAAAGTTTTCAATGGGGATCGGTGTTGCTAAAATATCAAACCAAGTGATTTTATCTTCCTTGATCATTCCAATTTCTAAATTACGAATCACTTCTTTGTGACGAAGTGCACGCATAAGGCTTGAGTTTCGTGGATAGATTTTTGTTCCGTTAGGTTGGATGAGAGTATACTTTCGAATGTTTAAGGTTCGATTTAAAAGTTCGCCGTCTTGGATATTAAAATAGGTTCGGGCAGTTTTATTGGTTTCTACAATTTTTCCTTTTTCATCTGTGATGGCAATACCCATCGGTAGGTTGTCAAAGATAGATTTGTACTTTTGTTGTTGCAAAAGGAATTCGAAGGAAATGTCTTTTTGAATGGTGACATCGCGATCGAAAGCAAGGATGATTTTAGATTCACGTAAAGGGATCAGTAACCAAATGATCCATACTTCTTCATTGGCTTTGGTAACGAGTCTATTTTCAAAATTTACAATATTCGGATTATCACCAAGATTTACGAAAGTATCTTTTGTTTTTTCTTTATCATCTTCTTGGGTAAAATCAACGATGGATTTGCCAATAATCTCTTTGGGTTCAAATTCCAAAAACCTAGCAAATCGTTCGGTAACAGAAACAAAATTTCCATCCCAATCCATCACTTGAAAGCTATTCGGATACTCTGCGAGGAGTGACTTAACTGTGAGTCCAGAGAGAATTTTACTGCCTAATGGCTCATTTTGCATGAATTTCTTTGCCTAAAAAGTAGACTGATTCGATGGATCCAGGGAAACTGAATCCTTCGAAGGGTGACCAGCCGGACTTACTTTTAACCATTGATTTTTGAAATTCAACTGGTTTTTTTAAATTTAGGACAGAAAAATTCGCCGCATAACCTTGATTAATAACTCCAACCCCTTTTCCAAATTTCTTTGGTAAGTAGGCAGAAACAAACTCACCCGGGTTTTTGGCACATATTTTTGCTATGATAGTCTTCGGAATGTTTAGTTTAAGTATCATATAGGTGACAAATAACCCATAAGTATCTAGTTGTGAGATCCCACTGGTACCTTTTTGTTTTTCTTCTATGGAATGAGGGGCGTGATCCGTTGCTAAATAGTCGATGTGGCCTTCCAAAATTCCTTTGACCATGGCTTCCCGGTCTTCTTTTCCCCGTAGCGGTGGGTTCATTTGAAACCATTTATGATTGGTTTCTGTCAACATATCGGTATCAAACATCAAATGGGTGGGTGTGACTTCACAAGTGACATTCACTCCTCGTTTTTTAGCAGCAATGATTTTAGAAAGGCCATCCTTTGTGGAATAGTGGCAAAGTTTTCCCTTTAGATTGTATTTTTCAATCAAATACAAAGCAAAGTCAGTGGCTACGGTTTCTGCTTCTTTCGGGCGTCTTTCTTCATGTGTGGGTTTGGATTGGTTGGCAATTAAGATTTCCGGATCTTCACAATGGAAACTGATGTCTTGGCCAACATAGTGTTGGATGACTTCTTCTAAAGAGGCATTGTCATGAAAAAACAATTCTCCGATGGATGGGCCCATAAATACTTTATAGGGAACTTTTTTTTCTAATGGTTTAGTGTGAGGGCCAATACCTGCATACAAAGTGATATGGATGGGAGCCTTTGTGGTGAGCGCAAGTTTTGCGGCATAAGTTTCGTCATCAATCGGAGGAACAGGATTGTTTGGCATATCCGCAACATGGATCACTCCCCCGTTGATGGCGGCATTACCAGCAGAGATAAAATCTTCTTTATAGGTATGTTTTCCACTCACATCTTCTCTTGCATGGATGTGAATGTCTCCGAAACCAGGAAAAATGACCGAACCATCGGAAAATTGACGAGCATCGGGATCGATTCCTTCTTTTACATTGGTGATGAGTCCAGAACTGGGATCAAATTCAATCGTTCCTTCAAATTCTCTTTCGTGTGTGACGATTTTCCCTGCAATTTTTTCCATTTTGCCCCTATGAATCTGCAGATTCTAAGAGTCATGGAAAGTTTCAAGGGAATTTAGTTTAGATCTGAGAATGGTTGGAACCTTGTTTCCTCATCCATTCAGAATTGGGAAATGTTGATTCGATCATTCCCATTTGGCTAAGATTTCGATAATATCATTTCCAAACCGTTCTACTTTTGCAGGACCCACACCTTTTGTGGCTTCTAGTTCAGATAAGGTTCTTGGTTTTCTTTCCGCAATTCGTTTGAGAACTGGATTTTGAAATACCATAAACTTCTTCCATTTGAGTTGTCTTGCTTTCCTGTCTCGGTAATTCATCAGTTCTTTTAAAATTTGCGAATTGAGAGTCGGTGGTTTTTTGACTTTTGAAATCGAACTTCCCGTATCATCAGAGTTAGATGATGATACTTTCGATTTTATTTTGGCAAAATTGGGCAGATAGAGTTTCGGGTATTTGGCCCCGGCCACCAAAACTTTTTTTTGTTCCACCCAGATTTCTAATTTTGCGACCACTGCTTCTTCGGGAATTCCATCCAACTTTCCGTGGAAAGGATTTCGTTCCATCCGATACCGAAGAACATCTTTAGTACGTTTGCCCACAAGAGTTTTGGCAATGATATTCTTACCAAACACAGCGGGATGTTCCTTTAAAAAATTTTGGATGGTTTCTTCTTCCCATTCAGAAAGAGGGTAGTCCCGCTTTTCATTTTTCTTTTGGACTTTTGCAGCTTCTGTTTTTAAAAACTTAGAACGATGGAGATTGGCGCCAACTTCTGTACAAATATCACAACTCCCACAAGGAGAAATAGTCTCTCCAAAATAAGAACAAAGTTGGACCTGCCTACATTCTTCTTTATTGGCATACTCTTTCATATATTTGAGGAGAGTATCTCCACCTTTGAAGTTTGTTTCTTTGGACAACATAAAAACTTGGGTGGCCACATCGCCCGCTTTGTAAAACAAAACACATTCCGAATCAAGTCCATCTCTTCCCGCCCGACCTGCTTCTTGGTAATAGGCTTCAAGTGAGGCAGGAACTTGGTAATGAACCACCAAACGAACGTCAGGTTGATCCATTCCCATTCCAAAGGCATTGGTGGCAACAAGGATAGGAACTTTACCAGACGTATAAGCATTTTGGGTTCGTTCTCGGATCCCATCCGTTCTACCGGCATGGTACTTTCCAACAGAGAACCCGAAGTCTTTTAAAAGATCATACACTTCATCGGTTTTTTTTCGAGTGGCACAGTAAACAATAGCTCGTCCAGGAAATTTCCTTCCGTCTTTCCATGGTTCTAAAAGTTCTATCAACCGATCCGCTTTGTCCCTTTCGGCAGCCGGGTATTCTACACCGAATTTTAAATTGGGCCGAAAAAAAGTAGAAAGAACTACCGTGGGTGTCTTCATTCCCAGAGAAGACTGAACATCCGTTTGGACTCTTTCTGTAGCCGTTGCCGTAAGGGCAAGAATAGGAAAATTAGGGCGGGGATGACGTTCCCGTAAAACATGAATTTGGCGGTATTCGGGACGGAAGTCATGTCCCCATTGAGACACACAATGTGCTTCATCTACAACGAGTGCAAATAAATCCAATTCCCGAAAGATACGAAGAAATCCGTTGGACAGTGCTCTTTCTGGTGAAACAAGAAGGACTCGAATTTCTCCTTTTACCGACTTGGCAAGGATGGTCATTTGTTCCACTTCATCTTGTGTAGAATTACAAAAAGCAGCAGGAATTCCTTTGGCAAGTAAACTCTCTGTTTGGTCTTTCATGAGAGCTATGAGTGGCGATATAACTAGGGTTAGTTTATTTTTTTGAATGGCAGCCGGGAGTTGGTAGATAAGAGATTTTCCGGCACCGGTAGGCAAAATCGCAAGTGTATCTTCACCATTCAGAACTGAACGAATGGCTTCTTCTTGTCCCGGGCGAAATTCCGAAAAACCGAATTTGGTTTTGAGTTCCGAGCGTAGATCCAAGGTAACTCTCAAGATTTCCTTAAATCCGAACGGGTCAACGATAAGATTCCCCATTTTACCCTCATTTTTGAATTTTACAGAATCGGCGTTCTGGAAATAGTTACGAAGACCGATGCTTTTTAATACCTTTGTATTTTTGTTATTCTTTTTGATCGTGTATTCGATCTTTTTGGGATTCGGTTGGTTTGCCGGAAAACAGAAGTGGGCTTACCGCGCACAAAACCTATGGTTACTTCTTGCATCGTATTTTTTCTACGGATGGTGGGAGTGGTTTTTTCTAACCCTCATTCTCATTAGCACCATTATTGACTACTGTGCTGCCCTCCTCATTGAAGGTACAGAAAACCAAATTCGTCGTCGTCTCTATCTATCAGTTTCCATCATAGCTAACTTGGGCCTACTCTTTACCATGAAGTACTACGATTTTTTCGCAGTGAACCTCATCGATTCATGGAACCAGTTGGCTTTATGGCTGGGATCTACAGAGGCTACAAATTCCAATACCTATCTTTTGCGAAACATCATCCTTCCTGTGGGAATTAGTTTTTATACCTTTCAAACCATGTCGTATACTATCGATGTGTTTCGTAGGCAAATCAAAGCAGAACGTGACTTTTTTGACTTTGCTTTGTTTGTGAACTATTTTCCGCAACTGGTCGCAGGGCCAATCGAAAGAGCACAAGACCTTCTCCCTCAACTAAAAAAACCGAAGTTTCCCACTTGGGATGGAGTGCAAAAAGGATTGTATGACATCCTACTCGGTTACTTTATGAAGGTGTATGTTGCCGATAACTTAGCCACCTATGTAGACCAAGTTTTCCTTGCTGGTAAGTCTTTATACACACAAAATCCAGAAATCATCCAATCCATGGATGGATCTCAGATTTTTGCGGGCGCTGTTTTATTTTTACCTCAGATTTATTGTGACTTTGCAGGTTATTCATTTATTGCGCTAGGTGTTTCCAGACTTCTAGGTGTCACTCTCACTGTGAATTTTGAAACTCCTGAATTTTCTAAAACACCCACTGAATTTTGGACTCGTTGGCATGTAACACTCAATAGATGGTTTCGCGATTATATTTATATTTCCTTAGGGGGAAGTAAATACGGAAAATTTGCGCAGTATAGAAATCTATTTATTATTTTTTTTCTATCAGGGCTTTGGCATGGAGCCAACTGGACCTTTATCACTTGGGGTTGTTTGCAAGGTGGTTATACAATCATTTACTTAGTTGTCTTTGCCAAAAAGAAAGAAGACAATAAAGAAACCACACAACCCAAATTACCGACTCTAAAGGACAAACTCTTAAGTGTTCTCTCGGGAACCTCTAGCCGGATTTTAATTTATATGTTGGTTGCGTTTAGTGGCCTTGCGTTCCGTTCTTATGATGCTCAAATGATGTTCCTTTATATGAAAAAATTTCTTTTTGTTTGGGATTGGGATCTAAGTCCAAACAATAATATAAAGGATATGATGGGACTTTTTGGGGAGTATTTCAGAATCTTTTTACCACTTATGATTCTTGATGGTATTACTTATTTTAAAAAAGAAAGATATTGGATCTTTCAAATTCACCCCATAATTCAGGCATTTATTTTGTCCTTTATGGGATTTCTCATCCTCACTCGTGGGATTTTTGGAAAGGAGGTAATTTACTTTGCGTTCTAAATTTTTAGGAATCGGTATCTCCCTCTTGTTTTTCTTAGTATTGGAACTTGTGGTTCGATTCACAGGGATCCATTTTTTGGAACAACCAGAAATCTTTTTTGTAAACTTAAAGAAAAACTTTGTAGAATCTGGAAAAGGTGACGCTGACATCATTGTGTTAGGTGATTCAAGGTCAATGGCTCTTGCTGGTTACCCGAAACAACCTGACATTGATTTCTCAGTCTATAATCATAGTTTGCCGGCTATGGGACCAAAATACTATCGTTTCTTTTTGGACAAATATCTAAAGAAGGGAAATGCCAAACCAAAAATGGTATTGTTTGCAGCATCTCCTAAGTTATATGCAACGGGATATGGTCCCCCTCTGTATGATCCCGATGCCAAGTCCGTAAAAGAAAACGAATCTATTTCCACTTATATGAACCGAAGGTGGAACGAAGGAATAGAGAAGAATTTTTTTCGCACCTCTACTCCGACCAACATTATTAGTTATAGTGGAAAACAAGAAGACGCAAACCAAATCCTTTGGGAATTTTTTGGCCACCGATACCTTCATCAATTTACCTACTCAGAACTTTCCGAACAATATTCAGGTGTGGAACGATTGTTTATACTTTCGAAAGCAGCACCACTGTTATACGAGTCCTATCGGTTTCATGGTGCCATTCGGAATGCTCTCAGTCAAACGAATTGGAAGGTAGATAAAAACTACAAAGAAAGATCCTTGTTTTGTGAATCTTGTGAAAATGTAGAGGCGGGACTTTGTAAACCTGCCTCTTCCCAATTGGAAGACAACCTCACTATCGAAGACCAAATCAGTCGCCATTTCGGAAAATACAATATCTCCAATCGATTGAAACCAGAACTTGTTATCTTTTCCAAAGATTTGATTCGAAAGGAATTGGATGAAGAACTAACCAATCCAAAACCCTATATTTATAACAAACCGGACTTTATTGTATTAAAAGAACTGATCGAATATACACGTGCACAAGGAATTCAATTCGGGTTGGTTTATATGCCTTGGATGAAGGAACGCCAAGAGTCTCAAGAATCCAAGGACCTCCTTGTCGATTTGAAACTTTTTTTTAGAGAAAATCCAGATGCCAAACTCTTTTTCTTTCCCGATTCTTCCTACCCCGCTGAGAGGTTTGTAGATAATATCCATTACGATTGCCGAGGAGAAAAACGGGTAAACGAAGAATTTCGTAATTATGTTCTTCCCCAGGTGTTCCGTTTTTTGCATTCCAAAGAAAAATCCAATTGATTTCCGATTTCCAGTGATGGAAAATGAGGCACTCCATCCGGATAAGAGGAAACCCAATCATGTTTTCGTTTCGAAACATATTTGTTTGTATTCTATTGGCCTATCTCATCGGTGTACCGGTGTTTGGGCAGAACCGTTATGCGTTGTTCATTGGAACTAACTACAAAGGGAACACAGCTAAAATCCCTGAGTTGAATCTCTGTGAAGCAGACGCAACGTTCTTAAAGGAAAAAATCCAAAAGAAAGGAAACTTTAAGGATATCAAAGTCCTGTTAGGTTCCATGGTCACTCGCGACAATGTAAAAAATGCAATTACCCAACTGGGTAAAGTTGTGGGAAAAGAGGACTCGGTCTTTTTATACTTCTCCGGTCATGGAATGTATATGAAAGATGCGAAGGCTAAAAACGGAATGCGGAACTATCTGATCTGTTACGATCGCCCCCATATTTCCGATGAAGAATTAAACGAATTTTTAACAGAAATCAAATCTCAGAAGACGGTCCTTGTGATGGATTGTTGTTATTCTGGTGGGATTGCCAAAAAGGGAAAAAATACCCGTGGCGCTGCCGAGATCCCGATTGCCCAAGGAAACGATGGAGTTGTCCGCCAAAATGCGGAAGATTATTTTTTCCAAGACAAAGCAGTCATTTCCTCCTCGGATGATGACCAAACATCCATCGAAGTGGGTGGAACCATCAACCATGGTATCTTTACTTATAACTTTGGAAATGCCCTGGAAAAAGGGGATTTAAACAAAGACAGTGTGGTGACAGCCCTCGAAGCCTTCTTTGTTGCCAAAGAAGAAACCGTAAAGATGGCTCGCCAATTCAACCACGAACAAACCCCGCAAGTTTCTGGAAATGCAGCAGGGATCTTTTTGTCAGGTTCTCCTAAACCACAAAACCCTCCCCCAAAACCGCCAAACGTTGTGGTAAACGTTCCAATCACACCAGTAGAGACTACCACGCCGAACAATAACAATACGACGACCCCTCCCGTGGCACCAGAACCGGAACCGACACCGGCCAACGAAACCACAGTGGTCATCCCTCCGATTACAGAAGTGGAACCACCGGCCCCACCTTCCGTCACAACGGGAAGTATCCTCATTCGCACTTCCATCATCAAAGATAAGTCTTATGGGGGAGCCGCAACCAAATCCCCTTATGACCTTCTTAACAAACAAGGAAAATTGAAATCTTCCCAACCAGAAGACAAAGTGCGTTCGATCAAAGTCCTTGTGGATGATCAGGAATACACATCCCAAGTCACAACTGAGAAATCAAAAATTTGGGGATCGGTTTCCAAAAATGGAACCTTGGTTCAGGGAGATATCTACAATGTGAAAATTGATAACCTTCCTGCCGGAGTGCACCAAATTGAAATCCGTGCAGACAAGTATCCGATTTACAAAACAGCCACGGCAGTGCTTCCAAAACAGACTGTGACTGTGGATGCAATCAATTCCATGGATGGATTTGGAGCGATTCGGGGCCGAGTGTTCTACAAAACCTTGGACAACCCCATCGAAAAACACCCCATATATATGCCAACTGTGGTCTCGACCAACCAAATCTTCAAAGTCACTACCGACAAAGATGGATACTTTTGGTTTACCAACTTAAAGCCGGGTAAATACGAAATCCGAGCTAGTTTCATGGAAGAGATGAAATTGGAAAATTCGGAAATCAATATCAAACCTGGGGAATTGACAACAGTAGAGATCATCCTCAATAAAAAATTGAGTTACACAAAGACCAAATACTGACCAAAATCCCTTTCTTAGATTTTGGAAAGACAAAGGAAGACCCTCTTCGGAGGGTTTTTTTATGCCCTTCCTCGGGAATCCTATCCTTGATTGGCAACTTTTGAGCACGATTATGAACCAGATTGATTAAATTTAATCTTGATTTGATTAATATTAATCTAAATTCACCTTTTTTTGCTAACTTGGGCCTTCCTAGGGGAAATTCTTCGTAATTTCCGATTGAATTTAATCGGGATGAGAAGTTTTCTAGAGTCATAGAATAAAAAGGGAATCGGAAAAAGAGGTTCCCACTCTAGAGAGGATCACATGAAAACAACAAAGATAATCGCAACAGGGATCTTGGCTATGGGACTTGCAACAGCAAATCTCTATGCTTTAGATACAAACGAAAGATTGGAGCTTTTGGAGTCTGCTATGATTGAACAAGCAACCACTCCGGCGCAAAAATCTGCCGTTTCGGAATACCTAGCGAACATCGCTAAAGAAAAAGTAGAAATGGCTCAGGCACTTCGTGACAGAGCAGGATCTACTCGAGGTGGTAAGGCTCTTAGCCAAATGAACGAGAAGAAAGAACTTCTTCGCCGTGCAGAAGCTCTTGAAAAAGAAGCCAAAAAATACCAAACTATCTCTATGGATCTAAGCCAAGGTTCTATGAGGGTAGCACAAAACTAAGCACCTCAAATTCATTTTGAGACTAGCGAGAAAGGTCAGGTTCGCCTGGCCTTTTTTTGTACCCTGTGGATAAATGCTTTCCAAACATCCTTAGTATGTGACATAATCAATATATGGTTGACACCCCCCAAGAAATCAAAGAAAAACGATTTGGGCGTGTGGTTCCGATCCTTTTAGTCTTTGTGGGTCTTGTGGCTCTAGGACTAGTCTTTCGTTGGGGTAGACCCGTGAAACCGGTGGTTCGTGTGGAGTGGGAAGGCCTTATAGCTCTTTCTCCTGCTGAGGTATTTCACTCTTTGGGAGTGGATCCAGAGGCACCAACCATAGCCGATTGGAAAGAATGGGAGAAACGATTGTCAAACCATCCGAGGATTCGGAAGGTTCGAATCACCCGGGATCCCGATGGATTTTTGATTATCAATATACAGGAGAAAGTCGCTGAATTTGTCATACATGTAGGAAATTCCCTGTATGAAGTGGATGAAAATCTGGAGATACTTTCCAGAGATCGCGTGTTAGCTAATCATCTAATTGTGATTAGTGGGCAGTTCACCGTGAGGGAACAAAAACTAGAAGGCAGACAGATTTTTGATATCACTAAAGAAATGCGACATGCTCTTTCCCTTTATCCCGCACTCAAATCCAGAATCTCCGAACTCAGCGTTGAACGTGATGGCAATTATACTTTGTATTTAAAATCTCCAAATTCCATGAAAGTATACTTAGGAGATAAGTTAGAATTGAATGTGTTTCGCAAACTATATGCTTCGATTGCCTATATGGAAGCAGAATCTGTTAAGGCTGTTTCTATAGATTTAAGAGGAGAGGACGCCGTTTACCACTAATATGACCTATGATGATGCACCGATCATAACGGCCTTGGATTTGGGATCCTCTCTTGTTAAAGTTGTCATTGGGCGACTTGTGGGTGATCATGAAATCGAAATTATTGGAACGGGAGTTTATCCTTCTGCCGGTATTAAAAACGGTTCTATTGTTAACATAGAAACTACAACTAAGTCCATCATAGAGGCGTTTGGTGATGCCGAACTCATGGCAGGCCAAGAAGTGAATACCGTTGTCGTAAATGTTTCTGGCAAGTCGGTAAATGGGTTCAATGAAAAAGGAATCATCGCTGTTACTAACAGAGAACGAATCGTTTCAGAAACAGATATAATGCGTGTTGTAGAAGCAGCACAAGCTGTCCATATTCCGAATGATCAACAAGTGATCCATGTTCTCACGAAAGAATTCAAAGTGGATGACCAAGTCAATATTAAAGATCCGATTGGAATGACAGGAGTTCGTTTAGAGGCAGAAGTTCATATTGTATCCTGCGGAAACACAGCACTCAATAATATTGATCGTTGTGTAGAACAAGCTGGTCTATTGCAAATGGATCGGGTATTATCAAGTCTTGCTTCTTCCGAAGCCATCCTCACTTCGGGTGAAAAAGATTTAGGAACCGCTGTCATTGATATCGGTGCTGGAATCTGCGACATCATCATCTATGTGGATGGCGGAATTGCTTTTTCCTCAGTGGTTCCCTTTGGCGGATTCCACATCACAAGCGATATTTCTATAGGTTTAAAAACCACGGTCGAAACAGCAGAAGTCATCAAAAAACGTTATGGTCACACACGCATTGATATGGTGGACCCTACTGAAAAATTTGAAATTCCTTCGATCTCTGGAAGGCCATCCCGTTCCGTCTTTCGCCAGGAACTTGTGGAAATTTTAGAACCCCGGGTTCGTGAAATTTTAGAAATGATTGATCATGAACTGGTTCGGTCAGGATTTAAGCCTAGTTTGGCGGGAGGAGTTATCCTTACGGGAGGAACCTCTCTGTTACAAGGAATTGAAGCCACTGCCGAGGAAGTATTACGTTTGTCAGTCGGTCGTGCGAAACCTGCAGGACTCAGTGGGCTTGTGGATAAAATTTCCTCACCAGAATATGCCACTGCCGTTGGTCTTATTAAATATAGTTCAAAAATACAAAACCTAGAACAAAGAAACATGCATTCCGGATCTGATTCAGACGGTTGGATGAAGAAGGTTCGTCGTTGGATGGAGAATAATCTCTAAGGATATGTCGATGTTGTACCTAGAAGAAGAAAAAACAAGCCCTGCCATTATCAAAGTCATTGGAGTTGGTGGAGGCGGAATGAACGCCGTCACTCGTATGGTTCATGCAAAAATGACGGGTGTTGATTTTATTGTGATGAACACCGACGAACAAGTATTATTAAAATCTCCTGTAGAAGTCAAAATCCAATTAGGTAATAAAGTAACTCGTGGGATGGGTGCTGGTGGGGATCCAGAACTTGGAGAGAAGGCAGCCCTCGAAGATAAAGAGCGAATTGTATCGGCCCTTAAAGGTGCAGATATGGTTTTTGTCACTGCGGGTATGGGTGGTGGAACAGGCACCGGAGCTGCTCCTATCATTGCGGCCATTGCCAAAGAAATGAAATGTTTGGTTGTGGGTGTGGTGACTGTCCCATTTTCCTTTGAAGGAAAACGACGAGCCGAACTTGCCAAACACGGAATCGACCAACTCCGTGCCAATGTAGATACTCTCATCACCATTCGTAATGATTCTATCTTTCAAGTCGTGGATAAAAACACTCCTGTAGATATGGCCTTCCGTGTGATCGATGATATCTTGTTAAACGGTGTTCGTGGGATCAGCGATATCATAAACCACCCAGGAATCATCAATGTAGACTTTGCCGATGTAAAAACCATTATGAAAGATACTGGGGATGCGATTTTAGGTGTAGGGGAAGGAAGCGGAGAAACTCGAGTGAGTGAAGCCGTAGAACAAGCCATCAACAATACTCTCCTCGAAGATTCTAGTATTCAAGGCGCCAAGTCCCTTCTTATCAATGTGACTGGCGGAAACGATCTTACCATCCATGAATGGAATGAAGTTTCGCAAATCATTACAGCCCAAGCAGATCCCGATGCCAACATTATCATCGGACTGAATGAGGACACAAGTCTTTCTGAGCAAATCCGAGTGACAGTGATTGCTACAGGTTTTGCTAAAAGAGGGAAACAGTACCAAAGAGAACAAAAGGTTGTGGGTTCAGAAGAATCGATTTCTCCTTTGTCATACATTCGAAAGAGCGAGGAAAAGGAATCTGGACTAGGAAAGGAACAAGATTCAACTCGTTCCATCCGCCAATCGAACCGAGGATTTTCTTCTCAGAAACAATCCTCCCCGTTTCAAAACTACGGAGAGGACTACGACATTCCTGCTTTTTTAAGAAGAAAGAACGACTAAACTAATTGGAGTAAGAGCGAACCGAAACAAACAACGGTTTGCCGGCTTCCACTAGGAGTTTTTTCGGTGCGGCTGTCACAATGGATCCTGGAGATTCGACTTTAAAGTCGTATTCTCCGGGAGCTAAAAAGATACGTTTCACTTGGAAGTTTGCTGGTATGGTTCGCCAACAACGTAGGTCTGGGGCAATGGTTTGAGATACAGCAAGTCCCGCTGCAGCACCGGCCGCCACTCGAATGAGTCCAGAAACCAAATCGTTATTTTTGCTTTTCCCACTGGATTCAATCGCACGAGCCATCGCTTCCGATGCAATCACAGCAGCTACAATCTTTAATGACAAAGATGTAAGGTTCTTTGTGATCAGAGTTTTGTAATTTTCGTTAAAGTTGTTCATCGCCGTTTCAGAGTAGTTGTTCATGATATCTGAATAACCGACATCCACTCCATTGATGAAATATTTCTTAGGCAAAGAACCATTTGGATCCCTTTCTTTATAGATAGGAATTGGATTTTCGGCAATGGAAAGTGCTGCAATCGCACCAGTAAGAGAAGCTCCTGCCCCTTTGGAATAAAGTCCGACTTCTACTGCTCCCCTGAGTGCCACAGCAAAGTACTCATCTTCCATGAGTTTTCCTCGAGACATTTTAATCGCAGATTTACCGGCTTCATGGATGATGATGACTTCAGAAAGTTTTTCATTTTCTGGAGATGTTCTTTGCATGGAACTATTATACGCTTGTATACTAGATCGCCCTGCTGCATATTTTGCCTGGTCTCCAGAATCTCCTTCCCTAACAGCTAACAAATATCTGTCGGCGATTAGATTTTGACTTTTGCCGACAAGTTGTTCCATGTTTTTATATTGGACACGAGCGTCATTGTAACGGCCGAGTTTTTCTGAAACATAAGCATCGATGAGTCTAGCAGCATTGTTTTGGCGATATTCCGCTGCCATAAAACGCATTTCTTTTAGTTCGAAGTCAAGTCTTCGGAAATAAATTTTTGCATTAGCTGTATCACCTTGAAGCAGGTAATTATTCGCAATGTAGAACTTGATCATAACTCTTTCAAAGTCTTCACCGGTGTAATTGGATTCGTTGTCAGAAAGGACAAACGAAAGACCTGACCTCATCATGCTGACCCTGATATTGTCAGCTAAATCTTCTGCTTCTTTGAATACTTTATTGGAGGTTACGTAATCACCCTTGGTATGAAAGATCATACCTGCTTCCATTAAAAAGAGAAGTTTGTCCTTAGTAGAAGAACCTTCGTAGAGTTCTCTAATTTTAGGAATGGCAGAGTCATAATCCTGACCATAGTACGCCGACTCAGTTGCTTTGATGATTTTGTTGTAATCACTGGCACAACCGAGAATGAAGAGAGAAAGAAAGAGAATTGTTTTTTTCATGAAATGATGGGCAGGGGTTACCAGCTAACCCCTTTATTTCCTCGAACAGCTAATTTACGATAAGAAACTTTTTCAGACCAAACAGCGATGGTTGTTTCCACTTCCACTAGTTCGATATTGATGGATTGTTCTACGATTTTTTCTCCATCGGAAGTAAACATGTTTTCGTTGATTTCGCAACGGACAAAGAAGTTGGGAGATTTTAGTTTTCCAATGGAAAGTCTGTTGGAAGTAAGTCCGGACAAACTGAACTGGATTTCGTTTAGCGACTGCTCTCTTGTTTTTGTGCGAACTGTATAAATTTTGCTTTTGATAAGTTTTGAAACAAAGGCGTTGTCAAAAAGTTCAGTTTGGATTTGTTCTGATGTATCGTTACGTGTGGGGAAGTGGGCAACAAAGACACCTTCTTCGTGTGGGTTTTCTTTAAAGTACTCCCCAATTTGGCCTGCGAGTTTGTCGGCAGCTTTCACCAATTCCTGGCTAGTGAGCCCACCCGAGTCGGAGATATAATCATCAGCGTTGTCTAGTCGTTTGGGACTGCTACTGCATTGGAATAAGAATCCTACTAAGAGAAAGGAGAAAAGAATTTGTTTCATAACCCCACTTATATGGGGGATACAATCAGGTCTTGTCAATTCCAAAAATCGGCTTTCAGTTCCTCCAATTTTGCACTGCGGTAAGAAGTTTTTTCCTCTTCGGACATTTCTAAAATTTCTCTTGCATAGATCAGTTCAATCACCTGGCGAAGAAACATAGGACTTTCCCAAGTTCGGATTTCCCATTTTTCAGATTGATAGAGTTCTTCCATTTTTCTTAGAAAGATTCTTTTCCTTTCGCGGGAATAACTGTAGGGATTTTTCTGAACATAATCTTCCAGATAGGAGAGAAGCAAAACCGGAGGAGTGGTGGGATGTTTGGGAAATAAAATGCTACGTAGGACAAGAGGGAAAATCTCTTCTGATACACGATTCACGGCTGTTAGTTTTTCGTAGGCCGAAAGGTCTCCTCTTTGTTCCACTTCCGAACTTTTTTCCTTCCAGTTCATAAAGGCAATGTAAACTGCGTAGAGAACATGGCCTCTTTCATCTGGATAGGTTTCGAGTAAATAGGCATAGGTTTTGTCTCTGTCCCCTTCCCAAAGATAGGATTCTTTACCTCTGAGAGTTTCCAGAAAATCACGCAAATCGGTCGGGTAACCAGGCCCAAGTAAAACCTCCGGGCGATTTTGTAACCTCTCCCAGTAGACCTCGGAACGGGAATCATAAGAAGATGCTTTCAGATCAGGGTTCGTTTTTTTCAGAAAAAGGATATAGACAAGTCCACCCAAAAAGAGGGAAAGTAGAATCAGTATGACAAGGAAAGTGATGGTTTTCTTTTTGTTAACAGGCATTGTCTCTGGGGCCAATGGTTGCACGAAAAAATCGAAAAAAGATTCTGATGCGGAACTACTTGCTTCGATCCTATCGCAAGGGACTGCTATTGATTCGGCTTGTCAAAGGTTTATTTCCTCAGAAGCAAATTGTGTCGCCGTTCCAGATTCTAGTTCGGCTGTGTGTTCTGGTCTTATTTCTCGACTCAAAGGAGAAATCCTTCCGCAAGAATTAAATACAGATGCTGTAGCTATCTTATATTTCGATTGTTTTACAAAAATAAATTTAACCTACAATATCGCAAAGGCTTGTAATCGGAATTCTTTTAATTCCAACTCGGACTACCGCAAAGTCCAAAGAACAGGGAGCTCCCAGGCAGAACTTTCTTTTCGTGAAAGTTTCAACAAATGTGGATCTTTGGAAAATGAAGTTCCTCCTGCTGATTCTGGACTCAGTGAAACAAACACCATCCTTCGTACCGATCCATTTTAATGATTCATTAGGAGTGCACTATGTCACTAGTAACTAAAGACCAATTGGTCCAAAAATTAAACCCTATTTATCTTCCGCACGAAATAGAAGAACGAATCCTTCCATTAGCAGAAGAAATCAATAGACTCAAAAAAGAAAAAAATGCAGTGATCCTCGGTCATAACTATATGACTCCCGATGTTTTTTGGGGAGTATCTGATATCATTGGAGATTCTTTGTATCTTTCGAAAATGGCAAAGGAAACGAAAGCTGCCATGATTCTCTTTAACGGAGTTCATTTTATGGCTGAGACTGCCAAAATTTTATCTCCAGAAAAAAAGGTTCTTATTGCTGATTTAAAAGCGGGATGTTCCCTTGCGGAAGCCATTACAAGAGATGATGTTAAAGCTCTGAAAGCCAAATACCCGGGTGTTCCCGTGGTAACGTATGTCAACTGTTCGGCGGAAGTAAAAGCAGAAACCGATGTTTGTTGTACTTCAGCTAATGCCGTACAAATTGTAAACGCTGTGGAAGGGGATACTGTGATTTTTTTGCCAGATGAATATTTGGCAGGGAATGTGCGTAACCAAACATCCAAAACCATCATTTCTCATCCTGGACGTTGTATGGTTCACGAAATGTATACTCCAGAAGATATTCGTTCCGCAAAACGATTGTTCAGTGATGGTCTCACTGTAATCACTCATCCGGAGTGCCATGAAGATGTAGTAAAAGAGGCAGATTTTTCTGGCTCCACTTCCCAAATGGTCGATTTCATTCGACAAAGTAAAACAAACAAAATTATGCTTGTGACAGAGTGTTCAATGGGTGATAATTTGCGTGCAGAATTTCCTGAAAAAGAGTTTGTATCCACTTGTCAAACCTGTCCGCACATGAAAAAAATTACTTTGGAAAAAGTGCGAGATGCCCTTCTAAAAGAACAATTTGAAATCTTTTTGGATGAAGAAGTGATTCGCCTCGCACAAAAGTCTGTAAATCGTATGTTAGAATTGAGTTATAAAAAGTAGGATCTATGTTTAGAGTTGGAAACGGAATCGATTTTCATAAATTAATCCATGAACCCTTTCGCCCGCTAATTTTGGCTGGTGTCGAAGTCAAATCAGAGTTTGCTTTTCTAGGTCATAGTGATGCTGACGTGGTTTTACATGCAGTGGCAGATGCCATTCTCGGTGCCTTAGCACTCGGTGATATTGGTGTTCACTTTCCTGATACAGACCCACAATATAAAAATATGAAGTCTACTCGGATCATTGAGAAGTGTTTGGAACTTATGGCAGAGAAAAAATTCAAACTAGTGAATATCGATTGTACTTATGTGGGAGACCATCCAAAAATCAATCCTATTCGGGCAGAGCTCAATGCTTCGTTGGCGAGTATCACCAAATTGCCGTTAGACTGTGTTTCGATCAAAGCAACTACGTCTGAAGGGATGGGTTCGCTTGGTCGGAGCGAAGGTGTAATGGTAATGGCAACTGTACTATTGGAAAGTACAAAGGCTAAGTCTTAAAATAGTTTTTGTTTTCCAGAGGCAACGTGATCGAGATCGGCATCGCTAAAGAATAAAAATAGAAGTTTGGAAAGAGTATTCGGACTGGTTTCAAGCTCCCATTTTCCATGAATACGAACACCGTTCTGGATGGGTTCCACTCGGTAGGATTCTTTTAAGACCCGGTAGTGTTTAAAACCTTCTGCCGAAATTTGGAACTCAGTTTGGCCTTGTGTGTTGGCTGAGGTTGTAGTGCATTTTACCGTCTCACCCATGATTTTGGCTTCCCAACTTTCGCCAACGACTGGCAAGCGTGAGGATTTGGGTTGGAAGGAGTCATAAAGAACTTTCTGTACCAGTTCTGGTTTGTTTGTGACTTCCCAGGTTCGTTCCATCTGAGTTTCACTTTGTTGGAACACAAGAACACCAAAGACCAAAACAAAAACCCCAAAGACACGAAGATACCAAATCATATCTCCATTGAAAAATCTATTGCCTAGGGATCGATTGAAATTTATTTTTCTCCTACCGATGGGAAACCCTCGGGAGGGTTTTGCCACTGCACGCAGGAAGAGAAATATCATCGAAACGTGTCTCAGGACTGGTTCAAGTGTACCAACGCGAGAATCATTTATCACGGCATACCAATCCATTTCCAGAAATTTTAGATGATACGGTATACAATCGAATTCTAAAAGATCCTAACTATTGGATCTCTCAAGATTTAGAAGATAAAATCATCCAAATCATTTCCCAATCTCTAGATATCTCAGGAATTTTGTACCATCTGGGAACAGAAAGTCTTATCACCAATGCTTATGATTTACTTCCTCTAGATGATTCCCGGATTGATTTGACGGAGATGATCGAACGTCTTCCTATTTTGATCAATCGCCTAACGCGAACAGTTTATCTGAATGTAAAAGCCATCTCCAACCAAAAAGTAATATTTATATTTAAGTATTTACCTGATTATCAAGATAAATGGTACGATGCTGTTTTTTTTCAAGGGATGTTGAACGGTCTTGCCGTACTCTTTGAACTCAAAGAATTCAGTATCCGAATGACAAAAACAAAACTTTTTGGAATCCATGTATCCCACAAAGAGTTAGGTGAAGATATTCTATTTGGTGCCGATTCCAATGAATATGAAATGGAATGGTTGGAAGACAATTTGTTTTTGTCCCGTTCTCGTTTGACAAAAGACGATTTAACGAATAGACACAGAGTGATGGTCACATCCCGAATGGATTCCCAATTGGAGGAAATTTCCATTGTAGATGTTAAAGACGTTGTAGGAAAATCCCGTGAACTGGCGATTGAAAATCGCGATTTAGAGGCGGCTGTCGAAGTATTAAAATCCTTCAAACAAGAGTTGGAGAAAAAACAACTCTCTATGGCCAAGGACTTACGGTTGGCAAAAAACATCCAGAAGGGTCTCATTCCAGAAATCATTCCCGATTGGAATGGAATTCAATTTTGGACAGCGTTTGCCCCGATGCAAGAAGTGAGTGGGGATTATTACGATTATTTTCCATATAACATGGATAAGTTGGGTGTGGCAGTTTGTGATGTTTCAGGTCATGGAGTCCCTGCAGCTTTTATTACTGCTTTATCAAAGTTACTTTTTTCCAATTTTAAAAAACCAAAACCATCGGAAACATTCAAACTAATCAATCGGGAGTTATTGGACTTAGTCAAACAACAAGGATACACAACTTGTGTTTATGTTTTGATTCATGATGATTATAAAGTTTTGTATTCCGTTGCCGGCCACCCAAGACCCATTTTATTCCGAGCTAAAACGAATAAGGCTGAAATCTGCGAAGGAGACGGGACCTTCCTTGGAATGTTTCCCGATGCAGGGGATACGTTTCTAGACTTTCAAATCCAGTTGGAGCCGGGTGATAAATTGTTTTTATACACTGACGGACTGACTGAAGCAGAAAGTGATAAAGGACTTGCGTTTGGAGAAGAGAGGCTCATCCAAATTATTGAATCTTGTGCAGAAAAATCTATCCAAGAAACTGTGGAAACCATTCTAACAATCCACAAAGAATATACCATGGGTACAGATCCTATGGATGATATCACTTTACTTGGTCTTCAGTTGTCCCCAAGGCTTCCTGAGTTTAATTTGATTAAAACCAAAGGAGATGATGCTTATCAGAAAAAAGAGTTTAAGGAAGCTGTGGGTTTTTATGAACAAGCACATCAAATTTTACCTCGTGAACTTGATACACAACTCTCTTATGGAAAGGCACTTGCTTACAGTCGGAATTTTGAAAAAGCCATCAGCATGTTGGAGTCTTATAATAAATTCAAAACCAATCATTTCAAATCACATTCTGTTCTTGGATATTGTTATTACCAAATGGAGATGTTTGAAAAAGCAGAAGTAGAGTGGAAAAAAGCTCATTCCATTAATGATTCGAATTTATCTAATTTGTATAACTTAGCCCAATTGTATCGAAAGTTAAATGAAAAGAAAAAAATGAAAGATGTCATTGAAAAGATGAAACGAATTGAAGAATCTTATCTTCATATCCTTCCACTTGAAAAGAAGTGGGAGTCTTTACCTGATGAATAGAATTAAAATTTTAATCCTATCCCTCCTTTTTTTTCACTTTAGTTTTCCCAAAGATCATAGTTTTCATTCGGATTTTGGACTGGAATGGTGTTACTTTGTTGGGCATATAGAATCTGACACTGGAAACGTATACGGATATGAATTGTCTTTTTTTCGACTGAAGTTTTCAGATGGTAGTGATTGGAATCCAGAAGTGTATCCGGTTCATTTTGCCATTTCCGATTTTTCTTCTAAAAAATACCGAAATTCACAAGCCATTAAACGGACGATAGGTGGTATCGCTGGCTTTTCAGAGAAAGCCATCTTTAGTGGGACCTATCGATTAGAAATCATCTCTAAAGATAAATTCCATATCCAAGCCCAGTCAAAATCAAAAGATTTGAGTTTGGATTTGGAGTTAGAAGGAAATGGAAAAATCCTGGTTCATGGCAAAGACGGGTTGTCTATTAAATCTAATCGGAATCCCAACATATTTTCGTATTACTATAGTTATCCGAGACTCAAAACAAAAGGTAATCTTTTTGTCAATGGGAAGAGGGAGATTATTGTTTCGGGAAATTCTTGGATGGATCATGAATGGAGTGAAAAAAATTCCAAGTCTATCCCCACACTTGCCAGAGGGGAAACAGGTTGGGATTGGATTTGTTTGTCGGACAATTCAGGTGGCGATTATGTATTCTTTCGGTTTCGAGAGTCGGGTGGGCTGACACCAGAGATTTTTGGAACCTATCGAAATCCAGAAGGAAATACGACCACCTGGAAAGAGCCAGGTCAAATCCAAATGGAAACAGTCGGATCCTTTTGGAAAAGCCCCGCTACAAAAATAGAATACCCACTCCACTGGAATATCAAATATCCAGGTGGAGAATGGAACGTATTTCCTATTTTCAATGAACAAGAGTTTGATGGAAGTAAGACAACTTCTACAATCTATTGGGAAGGTGGAGTGGAAGCAATCGATCCAATTCAAAAAAAGTCGGCCAAAGGATATTTAGAATTGAAAGGTTATAAAAAACCGAAAGAGTGGTGGGAGTTCTAAGATATGTGGAAATATTTTCTAAAACGCTTTTTACTCATCTTTCCTACCCTACTTGGAATCACATTCCTTGTTTTTTTGATCTCGCATTTTGCGCCAGGTGGTCCACTCAATAGCGAGATTGCAAAACTAAAGGGTACGGGAAATTTAGCTGGAGCCTCTACCAAACAAATTTCGCAGGAAGAAATTGAACTCATCAAACAAAGGCTACATTTAGACAAACCGGCACCAATCGCCTATTTACTGTGGCTGAAACAAATTGTTCAGTTTGATTTAGGGGAGTCTAGGTTGCACTCTCGTAAGGTATCAGAACTCATTGTAGAAAAACTTCCTGTATCACTTTTTTTTGGACTCTCTGGTTTCTTTTTAACTTATTTGATTTGTATCCCTCTTGGAATTCAGAAGGCATTAAAGGAAGGAAGTCGATTTGATTTCATTTCTAGTTTTATTATTTTTTTCACCTATTCACTACCTGTTTTCGCCTTTGCCATGTTACTTTTATATTTATTTGCATCGGGAGAAGTGTTTTCCTTTTTTCCTTTGGGACACGAGGTATCTGACTTTTATGAAGATTTGAGTTTTTGGGGGAAAGTAAACGATCGACTCGCCCACATGTTCTTACCTGTGATCTGTTATGTGGTGGGAAGTTTTGCTGTCCTCACTCTACTCATGAAAAATAGTTTGTTAGATCAAATTGCTAAAGAATATGTTCGCACAGCTGTATCCAAAGGTCTTAGTTTTTCCGATTCAATTTTTCGTCATGCATTTCGAAATTCACTGATTCCGATTGCCACTGGTTTCGGAAGTAACTTAACTTTGATTTTTTCGGGTTCTTTGTTTATTGAGTTAGTCTTCAATATCGATGGAATGGGTCTCTTAAGTTTTGAAGCGGTAAGAGAACGGGACACAGATCTGATGATGGGTTTACTCCTAGCTCAAAGTTTTTTAGGGCTTATTGGAAAGATTGTCTCCGATTTCTGTTATATACTGATAGATCCTAGGATTGATTTCGAATGAATTTTATTTCAAACCCGGCAAACATTCGTAAGTGGGAAAAGTTTAAAAAGAATAAACGTGCTTATTATTCGATGTTAATTCTTTTTTATACTTATGTTTTATCTCTTTTTTCCCCACTTCTTATCAATAACAAACCATTGTTTATTTTGTATGAAGGGGCGGTAGCTTTTCCGATTTTTAGTTTCTATCCAGAAACAAAGTTCGGCGGACTTAATTTAACAGAACCCAATTATAAAAAACTCAGTAAAGAATCCAGGTTTGTTGGTTCATCCAATTATATGCTTTTTCCTCCTGTCCCGTTTGGAGTCAATGAAGACAACTTGGAAAGTTTAGAGGAGGGAACAAATCCTCCTTCTAAACCCAGCTTTCGTCATTGGATGGGAACAGATGACAGGGGAAGGGACGTGTTTACTCGCATCATATATGGATATCGGTTGGCGATGACTTTTAGTTTGATCCTTATCATTGTTGAAATCTTACTCGCTTCCTTTATTGGTGGGATCCAAGGATATTTTATGGGGCGATTAGATTTATTTTTACAAAGGATTATAGAAATCTTATCTGCGATTCCATTTTTATATCTGATTTTGATTATGGGTTCATTTTTTGGACGAGGCTTTATGGTGCTTATTGTTACTTATGGTTCTTTAAGTTGGATTGGTCTTAGTTATTATATGCGTGGTGAGTTTTTAAAACTCCGCAAACAGCAGTTTGTTGATGCTGCAAAAACTTTGGGAGCTTCTTCGCTTTCGATTATAATGCGTCATTTATTACCCAATTCCATTACTCCTCTTGTTACTTTTTTACCTTTTATTCTAATATCTGCGATCTCTGTTCTTTCCGCCCTTGACTTTTTGGGTTATGGAATCCCTGCCCCCAATCCTTCCTGGGGAGAGTTGATTGGACAAGGAAGAGAAAGGCTTACTGCTTGGTGGTTGATTACCTTTCCATCGGTTGCTTTGTTTCTAACCATTTTATTTTCTGCATTTGTGGGTGAAGGACTTCGGGATGCATTTGATCCCAAAGATAAGGTGGCTTACGAATGAAAGAAATTACAAAAGCCATTGAAGTCAAAGATCTTTCTATCCAAATCAAAACTGATGATGGGATTTTACCGATTGTAGACAATGTTGATTTTTATTTGTCAAAAGGTGAGACTCTCGCTCTTGTTGGGGAGTCCGGTTGTGGGAAGTCTATCACTAGTTTGGCGCTCACAAAGTTGTTACCATCCAATACAACATTGTATCCGACGGGCTCGATTTTATTTGAAGATAAGAACTTGTTACAAATGTCAGCAGATCACCTGATGACGGTTAGAGGAAGAAAGATTTCCTATGTATTTCAAGAACCGTTTTCAGCCCTGAACCCACTTCACAAAATTGGAGCCCAACTCACCGAAGGTTTTTTATTACATGGTCTTGGTTCGAAAATTCAAGCAGAAGAGAAGGCTATCTATTTATTAGAAAGAGTAGGAATTACCGATGCAAGACTTAGGCTTGGGCAGTATCCAAATCAATTCTCTGGTGGGATGTTACAAAGAGTATGTATTGCAATGGCACTGATGTGTGATCCTCAAATTTTAATCGCAGATGAACCTACAAGTGCCATTGATGTCACCATCCAATTGCAATTGATTGAACTCTTGAAAGAATTGCGGAAAGAAAATGGAATGTCGGTCCTTTTTATTTCCCATGATATCGGCCTCGTGAGCCATATTGCCGATCGAATTGCTGTTATGTATGCGGGAATGATCATTGAACAAGGAAGCGTTAGTGAGGTCATTGATAACCCAAAACATCCGTATACACAAGCCTTGATTTCTGCTTATCCGACTCATGAAAACATTGGAAAAAAATTAGTTACTATTGAAGGGATTGTACCTTCTCCCAAATCTTATCCCACAGGATGTCGATTCCACACACGTTGTAACGAAAAACTTCCTATTTGTCATCAGGCTATTCCGAAGCCAGTATCTATATCGGAGAACCAATCTGTAGAATGTTTTTTATATGGAGGAAAGGAAAGTGCTTAATGTAAAAGACTTAGTTGTTTCGTATAAACAATCACAAACGCTATCTTTCTCTTCCAAACGACTGGTCGCTGTTGAGGGAGTAAGTTTTTCCATACCTCAAGGAAAAATTTTGGGACTTGTGGGTGAATCCGGATGTGGTAAGTCAACAATCGGCAGAGCCATTTTATCCTTATTGCCATTTGATTCTGGCTCCATCCAGTTTGAAGATCAGGAAATTAAAAATATTCCTAAAGAAAAACTAAAAGCACTCAAACGAAAAATCCAGGTGGTTTTTCAAGATCCTTATTCTTCACTGAACCCACGTTTTACGATTGAAGAAATCATCACAGAGGGCCTGCAGATTCATTTTCCGAATCTGTCTTTGTCGGAAAAAAAAGAAAAAGCAATTCAGGCACTTGCCGAAGTCAACTTACCGGCCGATATTTTGCATCGTTATCCCCATGAATTTAGCGGGGGCCAAAGACAAAGGATTGCCATTGCTCGTGCCTTGATTTTAGAACCAAGTCTTGTCGTTTGTGATGAAGCAGTTTCTGCTTTAGATATTTCCACCCAAGCACAAGTAATTAATAATATTTTGTTATTACGTGAGAAATATGGCCTATCTTATTTGTTTATATCTCATGACTTGAACATTGTAAAACACGTATCGGATCGAATCGCTGTCATGTATTTAGGACAAATTGTAGAAGAATGTAGTCGTGATGAGATCACTAAAGCACCATTACATCCTTATACAAAGGCATTATTCTCTGCCAGTTTTGATTTAAAAGATCGAACAAAAGTTTCTCAGCCATTAATAGGCGAAATTCCTAGTTTGATGAATAAACCTCGCGGCTGTAGGTTCCATACAAGATGTCCAATTGTTCAAGATATTTGTAAAACGGAAGAACCTGTGGAAAGTTTTCCTACACAAACACGTAGAGTAAAATGTCATTTCCCTTTAAAGTAAAATTCTAATGAACTTAAGCATTCGAGACAAAATCAAAGGAGTTGTCGGTAAAATCCTGCTGACTCTGATTTTTGTCGTCTCTATGACTATGTTTTTTATTCTGTATCCACTATTAGCAGATCCAGATTACTATAAAAAACTTATTCTCGACACGACAAACCAACTAACGGGCCTACAGGTGGACTACCAGTCTTCAGAACCTGTATTTTTTCCATTTCCAGGAATTGAATTGGCCGAGGTAACAGTATCCAAAAATAATGATGAGTTGATTCAAGTCCACAAACTTAGGATTGAAGTCTATTATGGAGTTTTTGTTGGACAACCTTTAGAAATAAAAAAGGTCTATCTCAATACGGGTACAGTGGAAATCGCTCGTGAAAAGGACGAATCGTTTCCAATTTTTGAAAGAATCCTTTCTAACACTGAGTCCTCTACTAAAGAAACAAAAGAGACCATTGAAGAAGTTGTTCAATCTGAAACAAAGTATTACTTCTCAAAGATCTTTGCAAACTTTGTAAATCAAATTGAAATTAAAAACATTACCATTCTTTTTGAAGATAAACTGTACGCTCGCAATATCAGGTTGTATCTTTGGGAAAGCACGTTTCAGTTAGATCGTGACTTGCGTAACTTAGATGTCTATGTTTATGGTAAACTAAATGGTGAACCCATTTCATTTAGTACAAATGTATTATTTGTTACAGATGAAATGAGTTATGAATCTGCACGTTTAGAAGGCGAATTTTCATTTCAAAATTTAAAAGGATCAGATCTTCACGATATATTGATCATTTTTACAAATGGAGATTTGCGATTTGCTAAAACTACGGGTAACATTTCTTTTTATAAGCGAGATGATGCAAAAATATATGCAACTGTGGATCGAATGCATATTCGTGATTTGGCGCTGAAAGATGGTAAAACTTTTGCAGATGGGCATGTCTCAACAATCATGAATTATGATATTCGTGAGGATAAATTATCCTTTGCCAACGTTGTTGTTGATTGGAAAGGAAAGTCCAAGTTAAACGGATCGGGGTATGTTAACTTTTTAAAACCGCCTTTATCACCAACAATATCTTTTGAAGGAACTTCGGATTATTTAGATGTTCCCAGTATCATCAAAGTCATCAAAATTTGGGTGGATCCTGATTTCGAAAAATCTATTCTCACAAGAGACATACCAAGCACTGGTTATGTGAACCGAATGAATGTGTATTTGACTTTTAATTTAAGAAATCTAAATGCTGCAGATTTTCATGCTGATTCCCTAAAACTAAATATTCACTATGCAAAGAGAAAATTAAATATTACAAAATATGAATTAAAGGCTTATGAAGGAATTGCAGTTGGTACAGGGCATTATCTTTGGGGAAATAATGCGGGTCTTGAAATCAAAGGAAATGTTAAAAATTTGAGTGTGGCACCTATCCTTTCCGATCTTTTTAAAATTTCACCCATCACAGGTAGTTTGGATTCCGAATTTGTTTTGTCGTCACCTGCGGATACTGAAGATGCTCTCATTTCCAATCTATCTGTCACAGGAAATATCAATGCAAATCATGGAGAATTATTAAGTTATACAAACATTTTAAAACCTATCAGTTCGATCGGTAGCGTAATCAATTTAAAAAAAATAGATTTCAGTAGAGCTACTCCATATAACGAACTAAAGTTTGATTTTCATTATGCAAAGGAAACCATTGAAGTAATGAATTTTACATTGAAAGCAGATGGAATCGCAGGTTCAGGCGGTGGGAAGATTGGATTCAATAAAAATATCGATATGAAATTCACGGTTGGATTCCCTGGAGTGGCGGGTAGAGCGTTAAAACTTCCCATCATCTACCGTGGAACCTATGGAGTTTCGGCCCCATTCATCGATCCCATCTGGCTTGGTTCTGTATACGCAGGCACAATCTTTCTTGCAAGTCCAGCGGGAGCTGCTGTTGGTGGGATCGCAGGCTCAGCAATGTCTGACTATGTAAATAAAGCTGTTGATAATGTATCTGGCGGTGTTCAAAAAGGTTGGAAGGGAATTAAATCTTTGTTTGGCGGGAAGGAAGAGGAAGATAAGGAAAAATAAACCAACAAATGAACCCGCTTGTGGGAGAGAATGAAAACGATGGTAAGTAAGATTTAGAAAGATATTTTATTCCTCTTCACTTCGTATTGGAATTCCTGCTTTTTTCAAAATTTTGAGGGCATTTGTAGAACCGGACACTCCATCTCGGATTTTATAATCAAAATCCATTTGTCCATCTACTTCCAGTTCGGTGAAATGGAATCGTTTGGCCCAAGGGATTTCTGCTAGTTTTAGATCATGCGTAGTAAGAAATACAATAGTTTGTTTTTCCCTTAGAACAGAGAGAATTTCTCGGGTTGCGATGTAACGTTCTTTGGAATTTGTTCCCTTTAAAATTTCGTCCAAAAATAAAATAGGAACCTTCTTATGGTTGTCCGCCGTTTGGATGATGGAAGACAATCGCCTCACTTCACTATAAAAAAAGGAAACACCATCTTCCATCGAATCTTGCGACCGAATCAGTGTATGGATTTGGAACTCTGGAAATTCAAATTCCGAACCAAGCACAGGTGCACCTGCTCCGGCAAGTAACAATGACATGGCGATAGATCTAAGGTAGGTTGTTTTTCCACTCATATTCGACCCGGTCACAATCATTAAATCCCCAGGTAACATTTTGGTGAGTGGATTGAACACGCGGCTTTCCTTCGGAAGTAAAGGATGGACCAAACTCTTCGCCCCCAAATTTCCCGCTGGAGATGAGATCGCAAAGTTTGCTTCAGGAAACAAAAATCCAAAATTCACAAAGGGAAGTTCTGCATCTGTTTTTAAGATGAGAATCTGCAGATCATTCCAAAGATTTTCAAACTTTAGTTTCCATTTCTCGAGGGATTTAATTTTCCATAGATCCCATAAACATAAAATATTGAGAATGAGGTGAGGGAGGGGAGAGATGAGTAATTCAGAAGAATCTCCCAACGAAGATATACGACCAATCATTTGTTTGGTGGTCTTCCGATCTTTTGTCAAATAAACAAAAGTTTTTTCAAATCTTCCTGCCCCAGAAGACAAAGTTTTAATTTCTTTCCATTGTTTTAAAGAGTCATTTCTGTAACTCAAAAATAATAGTCCATTGGTCAGGAGAAGTAAAGGGATGAGTGGCAGATCAAATAACAATCCCAGAACTAAATAAATCGGAGAGAGTATCCCCCAAATCGGGAAAATATACTTTAAAAACCTTCTTTTTTTCCAAAAAGACTGCTCTGAACTAACGCTAGGTAGATGAAATTTTTCATTCGTTTCTGATTCGGGAACTAAAAACTTTCGAAGCAAATGGAAGGCACGAAAAGGTTGATTCAAAATTTTTTTTATCTCATTTGGATCAGAATCTAGTTTTGGTTCCTCAATTGGTTCTTGCAAAAAACGTTTGAGATAAGTTTGGAACCCAATTTCTGTGATGGTGGTATCATAAATTCCGAGAAATCCTTGTTTGGTGCAAAGATCTAAATCTATTGAAAGAGGGTGATTCCGTACGGCTTCCGGATATTCCCAAAGTTCTCTTGTTTTTAATTTTTTAAATTCCCCGCGCAGTCTTGCGATTTCTTCTAAAACAAATGTATGTGTTTTTTTTGCATATTGGATCTGTATTTTTCGCTTCGAATACAACTGCACTAAATAGACAAAGGGAACGAGAATGAGAAAAGAATAGCTGTATTCCTTCCAAGATTGTTTGGTTAGATAACAAAGAGTAAGAGCACTCACAAAAAAAGCAAAGGTAACAAAACGGAATATGGAAACTCTTCTTAGTTTCTGGGAAAGGTAATGTATTTTGTCTTTGTAACGTCTGTCCCTAAGATTTAGGAACACATAAGTTGGATTAGTAGAAAAGGGGTCGTTCGTAATTTTCTTCTTCCCTGCGAGAAATCTCTGTGTCGAGTACACGGATGAGACTTCCTAAGTCATTTAATCTCCATTTGTCAGTCAGACGACCTCTTTCGCGACCCGAAAATTTATTCAAATATAGGGTGCCAAATAAGTCTTCCCCATACTCGTAAGCAACGAAACGCCCGTTTCGTCTGCCAGTAGAATTTTCCAATCGAATCGTCATGAACGAATACCAATAACCAGATAAAAAAAAATAGTACAAGCAAAATTTTTTGCTTCAGGATATTCATTTTCCGGCGATACATATATTGGGGAAAGGCTACCTACCACGGATGGTGGGAAACCTTAAAAACAAATACCCCGGAAACCGGAAAGCACGGAGGCTTGTATGGATTTCTATCCCGATATGAATTTGGAGTTTAAAAGCTCCTTTGTGAAGACCAACCAGTTTTTAGCCAACACACAAGACGAAACCCTTCTCCCTCAAATGGGACTTGCGGCACGTAACCTACTCAATCTCTCCCAAATGAGCAAACTTCGCGAAATTCGCGAACGCCATCTGAAAAAAGGACACCAACGCGAAGGGTTCCACTGGGACTAATTGCCTAAATTTCTCTTGACCATCTGAAAGTAGGGTCTATCATAAAGACCGCTTTTAGATGGAGAGATATGGCAAATAACCTAGCAGAAGTTTATAAGGAATCCGCAGAAAAATTCGGTCCAAGACCCGCATTCTGGTATAAGAATGCTCAAAAGGATTACCAAGCCCTCACTTACAAGGAACTCTATGAAGATGGGCTCGCACTTGCAGAAGCCCTCATTGATTTAGGAGTTAAGGCTAGAGAACACATCGGAGTTCTAGCTGACAACCGTATGGAATGGATCATCGCCGATTGTGCGGTGTTAACTGCTGGTGCTGCCAACGTTCCACGGGGTTCTGATATCACAGATTCAGAAATTGTTTATATTTTGAACCATTCGGAAGCTAAGATTGTTTTCGTTGAAAATGATAAAGTTTACGAAAAATACAAAAACAACAAATCCCAAGTGAAGTCGGTAAAAACCGTCATCATTATGGACAAAGACACCAAACTTAAATCAGGTGCTGGAATTCTTCATTTTTATGATCTCCTAGAAAAAGGGAGAGATATGCGTGCCAAAGGAAAACGAGAGGCAGAGAAACGAATGGCCGGAATCAAACCGGACGATTTGTACACTCTTATTTATACTTCTGGAACCACAGGAATGCCAAAAGGCGTTATGCTTATGCATTCCAATATGATTCACCAGATGCACTATGTAGTTCCTCGTGTTGCCAAAGTATCACCTGACGACCGTATGTTGTCTATTCTTCCTGTTTGGCATATCTTTGAACGTGTTGTTGAATACTTCGCTATCATCAACGGTGGTGCTACTTATTATACAAAAGTAACGGAACTTCGTAACGACATCCAAAAAGCAAGACCAACCTTTATGGCTTCGGCTCCACGTGTTTGGGAAAGTATTTACAATGGGATTTACACTCGTATTAACGATCCAAAACAAACTCCTCCTGTGAGAAGATTTTTATTCAAAGTGGCTTACTTCTTTTCAAAACACTACCATGCTGCCATTCGTTTTCTAAAAGGTTGGGAAGTTGATTATGAAGGAAGAAACATTTTCCAATCCTTAGGATTGTCTGTTATTTCTATCGTTAAGCTTTTGTTAACTGGTCCGTTCACTGTGACCATTCTTGCCATTTTGGCAGCGCAGTTTGGATTACCAGAGGACAGTGCCTTCAAAACTCCACTCTATGTGATTGCGGGGTTAGGAGCTCTTTTTAACTCTTTTACTTTGGATCGCATCGTACTTTCCAAAATCCGCCAAGCAACTGGTGGGCATTTACGTGCCACTTTATCGGGGGGTGGGGCTCTTCAAAAACATGTGGATGCCTTCTTTATGGATATCGGGATTACGGTTCTGGAAGGATACGGAATGACAGAAACAGGTCCCGTGATTTCTGCTCGAACCTTCGACAGACCAGTGATGGGATCTGTGGGTGATATTGTTCCTCTCAGCCAGGTGCAAATTCGCGATGATGCAGGAAATGTCCTTTGTCATATCGACGACAAAAGAAATATCATCTTTGGTAAATTAGGTGTGAAAGGTGTAGTTCACATCAAGGGACCTCAGGTAATGAAAGGATATTACAAAAATCCAGAAACTACCAAAAAGACCATTGTGGACAATTGGCTCAATACCGGTGACATCGGGATGATTAACTTCAAAAAAACTCTGACTCTTACAGGTCGTGCGAAGGATACCATCGTTCTTCTTGGTGGAGAAAACGTAGAGCCAGTTCCTATCGAAAACAAAATCGATGAATCAACTTACATCAAACAGTCGATGATTGTGGGCCAAGACCAAAAAGTTCTCGGTGCCATCATTGTTCCTGACTTTGATGCTCTGATCCCTTGGGCAGAGGAAAATGGAATCTCTGAAAAAAATCCTGATAAACTAATTACCAATCCTAGGATTGTGGATTTTTACAAAAAGGAAGTTCGTAATTTTAACAGTGTTAAAACCGGTTTCAAAAACTTCGAGCAGGTGCAATACGTAACACTCATTACAAAACCGTTTGAGGTGGGTGATGAGCTGACTAACCTAATGAAGATGAAACGACACGTGATTACGGAAAAATACAAAGACAGAATTTTGGAACTCTACAAAAACAGTTAATATGACTCCATTTGCAGAGATTTTTCATGGAGACCGCATCTTGGAAATCAAGATGCAGTCCAATGAAAAGAACACATTTGATTTTGAAGCTTTCGTCTTATTCGAACAAATCTTAAAAAAACACGCAAACAATCCTAATTTACGTGTTTTGCTTTTTTCATCCGCACAAACACAGTTTTTTTCCAACGGAATTGAACCCACACTTATGTATGGGAAGTCAGAGTCCGATGTTCGAAAGTCCGTGGAACAGTTGTTAAGAACAGCACAAACCTATTTTCATTTTCCTGTTCCTACCATTGCCGTGGTGAACGGACATTGTATGGCCGCAGGAGCTGTGTTTGCTCTCTTTTCTGACTATCGGTATATGGTGGACAAAGGAGCAAGGATCGGTTTTTCCGAAGCCATTGTTGGTTTAAACTTTCCTTCGATTCCTACAATCGTTTTGCAAGATTTGGTTGGTGTTAAGGTCACTCGTGATCTTTTATTTACTGGTAAACAAATCAAAGGTCCGGAAGCAAAAGAAATCGGTCTTGTCGATGAGTTATTTAGCGCTGAAACATTGTTTGGTGAATCATTAAAATTTGCTGAATCACTTGCAAAACTCACGAACAATTCTTGCCGGGGAATGAAAACTGCCTTAAGAGAACCCTACCGTAACCGAATGGAATCTCTCTTTCAAATCGATGCAGATCTTTTTACAAAAGTCATTTTATCTCCCGATGGACAGGAAGGATTTTTGTCCCTCATTGAAAAACGTAGACCCAAGTTCATTACTTAATATCTAGATTTATTTGTTTTATCTGTTGGACAATTTGAATAAAATTCTATGTTCTAAATGGGCTTAACAAATTGCCCCAATTGACTCCCTGGTTACTTTTAAAAGTCTAACAATAAGGAGTTACTATGTCAGAAAACAATCATTATTATAATGCAAAGGATTTAGGTAGATTTGGTGAAATTGGTCGCACCAATCCTGCTTTAGCAGACAAATTTTTCGGATACTACAATGCAGTGATGGCAGAGGGTGCTCTTACGGAAAGAGAAAAGGCACTCATTGCCCTTGCTGTGTCTCATGCCTTAAAATGTCCCTATTGCATTGATGCTTATACAACAACCTCATTACAAAAAGGTGCTGATGAAGCACAAATGAATGAAGCAGTTCATGTTGCAGCCGCTATGGCCGCTGGAATCAGTTTGGTTCATAGTGTTCAAATGCAAAATAAAATTGATGAACTTTCTTTCTAGATTATGGAAGTAACCGAACAATTATCCACCTTACGCGCATATAGTGGAAAGCCGTTTCATGAAACTGTAGGAAAATCAATTTCTGCAAGATCTCTAAAGGTTTTCCAAATCAATGTGGGTAGGTGGTGTAATCAAGCTTGTCGCCATTGTCATGTGGATGCATCCCCGATCCGAACGGAAATGATGGACAAAGCTACTGTGGATCTTTGTTTGGATTTAATTTCAAAAATTCCCGAAATTGAAACAGTAGACATCACCGGCGGTGCCCCAGAGGGGAACCCTCACTTTCGTTATCTCGTCGAAGGGTCTCGAAAGTTAGGCAAACGAGTGATGGACCGTTGTAACCTTACCATTTTGGAAGAACCTGGTTATGAATGGTTATACGAATTTTTAGCAAGTTACCAAGTAGAAATTATTTCCTCACTTCCTTCTGTTTTGGAAAACACTACAGACAACCAAAGAGGAAAGGGTGTTTTTCAAAAATCAATTACCGCCTTAAGGAAGTTAAATGAGCTTGGTTATGGGAAGACCCTTCCTATTCATTTGGTTTACAACCCTAATGGACTTTTTTTAAGTTCAGGGCAATCGCAATTAGAAAGAGAGTATAAAGAATCTCTTTCTAAAAAATATGGAATTATATTCAATCAATTGTTTTGCATCAACAACCTTCCCATCAATCGATTCTTGGGTTCGCTTGTTCGAGCAGATAAGTTTGAAATGTATATGGAAACTCTTGTCAATGCTTACAATCCGGCTACAGTAAATGGCCTTATGTGTTTAGATCAAATTTCTGTAGGTTATGATGGGACGGTGTATGATTGTGATTTCAATCAAATGTTGGATTTAAAATCGAGAGAAGTAAAACATCTCAGGGATTTCGATTTGCAATCTTTCCTTAGTCGAGATATCGTTGTAGCAAATCATTGTTACGGGTGTACTGCAGGTGCGGGATCCAGTTGTGGTGGGGAGATTGTTTAGATGTCGATTCAAAATGAAAAAGATTTACAAGGGATTTTAAAAGCAGGGAAATTTGTCGCAAAGGTTCGTGAACTTTTAAAACTACTAGCAAAACCCGGAGTTTCTACTTTGGAATTGGACAATGTTGCCAAACTTGAGTTTGAAAAAGCAGGGGCTTTCTCTGCTCCCAAATTTGATTATAAATTTCCTGGTTACACTTGTATCAGCACCAATTATGAAATTGCTCATGGAATTCCGAAAAACGAAACTATTTTGAAAAACGGTGATTTGGTGAATATAGACGTTTCGGCAAAACTCGATGGATACTATGCCGATACGGGAATTTCTTTTGTAGTTGGCGAGTCCAACGAAAGACTTCAAAAACTTTGTGCAACGGCAATTGAAGGAACGATGCGTGCCACAGAACAAGCGTTCACTGGTAATTATTTACGTCATATTGGAAGAGAAATTCATTCTGCAGCCGTCGAAAATGGATTTACTGTGATCAAAAATTTAGCGGGACATGGAACTGGGAAAAAACTCCATGAAGAACCGCAAGTTTTGGTTTATGAAGAAAAACGAGACCAAAGGAAATTGGGCAATGGCCTGGTCCTTGCGATTGAGTCTTTTATTTCTACGGGAAGCCAAACTGCTTATGAAGAAGAAGATGGTTGGACACTTGTGGCTAGTAACCGTCGTGGAGAACTCAGTTATGTGGCGCAGTGCGAACATACAGTGATTGTCCAAAACGGAAAACCCATCATCGCTACATTGTAAATTTCATAGTGGAAATCATTGAATCAGGTGCCTCGCAAGAAAAAATGCGAGGAGTACTTGTCCTTTGGCCGAGTACGGGTGGCAATGCCAGATCGTTTCGGATTCGTGATTCAGAGCTTCAAGGATTGGGTCTTCGACTCATTCGGTTCAATCCCCCCTCGCATGGAAACTCGGAGGGAAATTATGATCCAAAGACTTCCATACAATTGTTAGATGCTTATCTAAAAGAGAGAGGTTACTTAAACAAAGAATTGTATGGAATTGGCCATAGTGGAGGCGGAGCAGCTCTTCTGATGTATGCAAACCAAGTTTGGTTTCGGCATTTGTTTTTACTTTCCCCCATTTTGGATAGTGTTCTTAGCCTTCGATTTTTGTATGAATCTGGTTCGATTGAAGAGTTTAGTCGCCTCCTTTTGTTACCTGGTATTTCCGATGAAGTGGCTCCCAACAAACAAATATTAGAGACTTTGGCAAACCCACAATGGTTGGAAGATGGAAAAATCCAAAATTTAACTGTATCGATCAAAAACAGCCGAGTCCAGTTGTCGGACTTATCTGTTTTTCTAAAAAACCTATTTTTACCAGGATTTGTTGTGGATGGTTCTCTCATTCAAAAACGAACTAAATATACAATCTTTCTTCCTAAAGAAGACAAGTGGTTTCCAAAAGAGTACACTCTGAACTTCGCCAAACAGAACGGAATCAACTGTATCGAAATACCAGAAGCACCAGACCATTTTTTTTCTTCCTCCTGGCTTACTATTTGGAAACAAATCAATGCAATTGGGTTATAAATAGGAAGTTTTCTAACTGAATCAGAAAATCCTTTTAATTACTTTACAAATGAACTAGAGTCATTTAGAATCTCCACCTGTATCTTATCCAATATAGTTTGGTTCCGATACAAAAGGAGGATTTGTGGAAACGATTTATTTTACACTCATTGGATTTGCACTTTGGACATTGGGACTTGGTGTATCTTTAACAACGTATCGTAGTATTTTGGTATTACTCGGCAAAAAAAAATCAAATGAATTTCCGGCTGGAGTGCAACATGGATCGGACTTCAATTGGAGACTGAACCGTGCTCATCTCAATAGCTTGGAAAACCTTCCTCTTTTTTTGACAGTAGTTTTTTTAACTTCGAGTTTTGGGATGATTGATAGTTTTGTCAACCAGGCAGGGTTTGTGATTTTGGGAGCAAGGGTTTTGCAATCCCTCACTCATTTAACTTCCACAAGTGTTTTAGCAGTGAATGTCCGATTTACGTTTTATATGATACAAATTGTAACTTATATCGTACTTTTGGTTCGTCTGTTCTAAACACCTTCACGTTTTAAATCTCGGCTCATAAGAGCCTTAACAACTTCTTTCGGGTCTTTGTCTTCGTATAACATCCGATACACTTCCTGGGTGATGGCCATTTCCACACCCAGTTTGTCGGAAAGATTCTTTGCAGAGAGAGTGGTTTTGACACCTTCTGCGACTTCATTCATGGAAGCTAAAATTTCTTTTAGTTTTTCACCTTTGCCTAAACGAAAGCCAACTGTACGATTTCTTGATCCTTCTCCACAACAGGTGAGAACCAAATCTCCCATTCCTGATGGCCCGAGGAAAGTCATTGGGTCTGCACCCATTTTGATTCCCATTCTTGTGATCTCGTTTAACCCGCGTGTGATGAGAGCAGCTCTTGTATTTTGGCCAAACCCGAGACCATCGGCAACCCCAGCAGCAATGGCAATGACATTCTTCAATGCACCACCAACTTCTACACCCACCACATCGGGCGTCCAATACGTTCGAAAGTAGGTAAAACTAAAAATCTCTTGCACTCGTTTGGCGGTGGCTTCGTTCTTTGATGCGATGGACACAATGGTGGGAACTCTTTTGACCATTTCTTTGGCAAAACTGGGACCAGAAAGATAAGAAAGTTGTGAATGGAATTGTCCGGGAAGTTCTGATTCAAAGATCTCTGATATAAGCCTGAGACTTTCGTTTTCAATTCCTTTGGATGCTGAAACAATGGGCACTTTCGGCGGGATATGGTCTTTGATTTCTTTTAAAATTCCTGAGAGTGCATGGCTCGGAGGAGCCGAAACGATCATATCCTTGTCTTTGACGACGTGGATGAGGTTTGTATCCGCTTTTAGTTTCTCCGGGAGCAGTAAATCCGGCATGTGTTTTGTATTTATATGTTTTTCATTGATGGATCTTGCTTGATCCTCGCTCCTGGTCCAAAGGGTGACGTCATACCCCTTGTCCGCTAATATACTACCTAGTGCAGTGCCAAAACTTCCAGCGCCAATGATACCAATCTTCATGAGTTCTGTATTCTAAATCTGCTTTCCAAAAAGGCAATAGAAAATAAAATTAAAATATGCTTTTAACGGATCTTCTCCGTTTCAATCCACTGAATCTCTTTTTGCCACCAAAAGTGGTCCCAAAGAGTAATTATAAAGTCACCTTACTATTAGGTAGCTTACGAAAGGTCATATCGACTGAGATCATTGCGGAAGATCCCGATTTAGAGAGTTTGGAAGTCTCTTCTGCCAAGGGTGAGGTCATTATGACAGGAGTTTACCGGATGGGTTGGCTCTGGATTGCTCGATTTTTGAATGTGGAATCCATTCGTTATCGTGTCCGCCTCAAACCTGTTTCCGTCAAAGATAACAAAGCTCGATTGAAAATTGTGGGATATCGTGTTTGGGATACAAAACCTAGGCGTTTTGACTTTGTTAGGTGGTTTGGCAAGGTAGATCCTTTTCACAAAAAAAAAGTTTTTGAGTCTATCTTACATGCGGCACCTCACCTACTTTCACTTACCGGTTTACAGTGGGAAATTCTATTTGATCTAAATTACTTTCTCAACTTAGTTCCTTCGATCGCAGGAAAAATTGAAATCCAATACATCATTGGAGATAATAATGAACTTTATATTTTCGTAAGATCTTCCACCATCCTAAAACCTCTTGTGGATTTTTTTGGACCTGAATATTTAAAGATAGATTATATTGAAGAAGACCGCGATATACAGATGTTACTTTGGGAAAATGAATAAATGAAAATCATTTATCTTACGGACATCCATGATGGACTTCATGGTTTAAAACGAATTCTGCAAACCACAGAGGCAGACTTATATTTGTTTTCCGGAGATATTATTTATAAGGCATTTTTTTCTTTTGATCGCATCATTGATTTTTGTGGAGTCCAGGAAGAATTGTACTATTTGTTAACGGAAAGGAAGGATGATTCCACTCCTTTTGATTTTACAACTCATGCCATTCGTTTTCCTGAAAAGTATTCCACAGCCATCGTAGAAAAATCCCAAAAGTATCGAGATTTGTATAAACTCGCTGCCAAAACGATGAAAGAAAAATATGAAATCATCGAAAAACTAATCTTAAAATATGCCAAGTCACCTGTGTATTGTTTGCCGGGAAACTATGATTTGGATTTACAATACACAGAACTCTACCAACGCGAAGTGCATCGTAAAAGTTTTGAATTCGGGAATCTCAAAGTTTCTGGCTACGGCGGTGCTCCCATTTGGACCTCAGGGATTCCAGAAAAACTCACCGTAGTTTTTCATGAATACACAAAGAACGGAAAAAATTATAGTGAGCCGGAAGATTTTTTCCGCGAAGAACTACCAGACATTTGTTGGATTCACAATCCGGCTTATGGATACTTTGATACCATTCCCGGTGTAGGAAAATGTGGAAGCCAAGGGATTCGAAGGTATTTGGATGATGAATCACCATCGCTCGTTGTCTCCGGCCATGTCCATGAAGACCAGGGAATCAAAAAAACAAGAAATACTGTCTTTATCAACCCATCTAACTTTGGTGCGGTGGATTCTTTACATGGATTTCAAGAGGGTGGATATTTTGCCGAAATTCTTATGGAAGGAAAAAACGTAGTTCAATCCAATCTTTGCCAGTTGCGAGGTGAGGATTGGCATACACTCATTGAAGTAGATTGTTCTGAAAAATATCCGAAATTAATATCCCAAAATCCCATCTCCACAGTGAGTTCCGAAGACTACATTCGAGGCAATTAAATGGTCACCTTTCTTACGATATGCGGTGTCCTTTTTACCGTGGCCTTTTTTTTATACGCCCTCTCTGCTGTTGACAATCAAAGTTTAGATAAAAAAGAAAAAGAACGTCTCGCAAAAGAAGGATCTTTACGAGTCGGGGATCCAAGAAAGATCTATGGAAAAGAAAAAGATCCGAGTATGCCACGCATTCGCCTATGTCCTGTTTGTGGGACAGTCCTGCGTAAAGATGAATTTTTATATGCTGCCATTTCTACCTATACCAATAGTGAAGGAAAAAAACAGGCACAAATTTATGGATGTAAATACTGCTATTTGATTTTGGATTCTGAAAGAAAACCAACAGATTCTTCAGAAACAACGAATCTGAAAGACAATGGATTTGGGCCACCCAAACCCACGGATGAACTATGAAACAGGGACTAGATCTATCGCAAAGTTTATCCACACTGAAAGGGATTGGTCCCAAACGAAAATCTGTCCTTTTAGAACATGGAATTTCTACCTACTTTGAACTCCTAACTTATTTCCCACGCCGTTATTTAGATCGTAATTTTACAAAAGACATTATCTTAAAACAAGGGGATGTGGTGACCCTTCTGGGAACGATTGCGGATAGTTATATCGTTCATGGAAAAAAGAGTCGCTTACTTGTTGGGTTTCGGACCTTAAACAACGAAAGGATCAATTTGGTATTCTTTCGCGGCGTGAATTTCTTTCATAAGATTTTTACAGTCGATAGAAAGGTAGTCGTCTCTGGAAAATTAGAATACTTTAAAGGATACCAGATCCTCCACCCAGAGTATGAATTTTTATCCGATAAGGAAGACCCAGAAGATTCCATTCATGCGGGTCGTATCATTCCACTTTACCCATCTACAGAAGCCCTCAAAGAAGATGGTCTTGATTCCAAAGGTTTAAGAAAACTCATCCATCAAGTCCTGGCAGGTGGTGTGATTGCAGAAAACCTTCCCCAGAAGTTAGTCAAAAAACGCACCTTACTTCCTCGGGACGAGGCTTTTCATGAAATTCATTTTCCGGAAACTATGGAAGCCGTACAAATTGCACGGAAAAGATTTGCTTATGAAGAGTTTTTTTACTTCCAAAGGCTTTTATTATACAAACAAAGAGAAAGACAAAAAGTAAAACGATTGCTTTGGCCGCTTCCCAAATCCCCTTCCCATGAGAACTTGGAAAAGAACCTTCCCTTCGAATTGACAGAAGACCAAAAAGTAGCTGTCTCTACCATTCTTTTGCAAACGAGTTCTGATTCACCGGCTGCCTTTTTACTCCAAGGAGATGTGGGTTCGGGAAAAACAATTACAGCCCTTCTCATTGCTCTCCATTATATTGATAACCACATCCAGGTAGTGTTTTTGGCGCCCACAGAAATTTTAGCTCGCCAACACTACCAAACCATATATAAATTTATGGGCAATATGCCTTTTCTTGGAATTGAGTTATTGTTAGGTGGTGAAAACAAAAAAACTCGATTAGAAAAACTGACAAGGATCAAAATGGGAGAATCCAATATCATCATTGGAACTCACTCTCTATTACAAGAAGATGTCGTTTTTTCTGACTTGGGTCTTGTTGTGATTGATGAACAACATAAGTTTGGTGTGGACCAAAGAGAAACCATTCGTTCGAAAGGAAAAAATCCTGATATCTTGGCAATGACTGCAACACCGATCCCGCGGACACTTTGTCTTACTTTGTATGGGGATTTAACTTTAGTAAATATCAAAACAAAACCCAAAGGCCGTAAACCCATTGATACAAGATGGTACAAAGAAGATAGAAGAGCAGGCGTTTACAATTCCATTCGTAAGTATGTTGGATCGGGAAGACAGTGTTATATTGTATATCCGTTAGTAGAAGAATCGGAAAAAGTCGACTTGGAATCTTGTACTGTGGCTTATGAAAACCTGAGAACCAATGTATTTCCCGAATTAAAAATTGGATTGCTACATGGGAAAATGAAAAGTGCAGAAAAAGAATCGGTGATGGAGAAATTCAAATCAGGAGAAATCCAAATTCTTGTCACAACCACGGTAGTGGAAGTTGGAGTGGATGTTCCCAATGCTACAATATTAGTAGTGGAACATGCAGACAGGTTTGGAATTTCCCAATTACACCAGTTACGTGGTCGTGTGGGAAGAAGTGATATCGAAAGTTTTTGTATTTTAATGACGGGTGATTTTATTAGTGATGAAGGACGTGACCGTTTGGAGGCACTTGTAGCTTCCAACGATGGATACTATTTGGCCGAAAAAGATTTGGCGATTCGAGGTCCCGGGGAACTTCTAGGTGTCAAACAAAGTGGACTCCCTGAATTTAAAATTGCCGACTTGGTTTCCGATCGGAATTTACTTGATGAAGCCAAAGAAGATGCTTCTTCCTTTCCTTTGGATGATCCCACCGAAGTGGCTGAATTGAGTACAAGATTCAGTGAAGGCAAATTTTTATTTGCGAATTAATCCTTAAATTTTTAATGAACCTATCTATGTTACGAACTAAATACATAACTCTATTATTTGTTTCTTTCTTTTTAGTTTGCGGAGAAAAACCGCTGAAAACATCTCCCACAGATTTGTATTTAGGTATTGATAAAACTTCCTATTTAACGGGTAAATTCAATTCTCCTGGCCCATTAGCGTCTGTTATACTAGAGGAAAATGGAAAAGAACATTTTCTTAGGCCTGATGTTAAGAAGGCTCTCCACCAAATGGTGAATGATTTTGAAGATTCAAAACCATCGACTTACAAACAACATATATTTTTAGTTTCTTCTTTTCGAAACTTTAGCCATCAAAAAGGAATTTGGGAATCCAAATACACGGGTAAAAAAGCAATGCGTGTTCCCATCAAAGGGAAATCACCGGAAGAAATTACCAATTTGATTTTGGAATTTTCCAGTGCTCCAGGAACTTCTCGCCACCATTGGGGAACCGATTTTGATATCAATGCCCTCGACAATGCCTATTTTGAAGAGAATGGAAAGGGGAAAATTCTTTACGATTGGTTAAAACAAAATGCAAACAAATACGGATTTTGCCAACCGTACAGTCGTTTGTCGACAAGAAACAACAAAGGATACCAGGAAGAAAAGTGGCACTGGTCTTATGCTCCGATTTCGAACCAACTCACAAAAGAATGGGCCAAGGGATTTACGTCAGGTCAGATTCAATTGGCAGGAAGTTTTTTAGGTGCTGATGTTTTAGGAGACCGGGCTTTGGACTTTGTTCGTTCCATAAACCCGGATTGTGAAAAGATTCAAAACCCTTCTTTATAGGGTTTTATACAGATTCCACATACTAGACAGTAGAGTTTCTGCATCACTATAAATTGGTTTCCAATTTAGTAGTTCTCTTGCTTTTGCAGAAGATGCGAGTAACTTCGCAGGATCTCCTGCTCGTCTACCACTTGTTTTGTGAACAATGGTTTTCCCTACCACTTTTTCAGCAAGATCTGCCATTTCTTTAACAGAGTAGCCCGATTCCGAACCTAGATTCACCGTCAAACTTTCATTTTTCGACATAATGTAATTCAAAGCTAAAACATGGGCTTTCGCTAAATCGGAAACATGAATGTAGTCACGAACACAAGTTCCGTCTTCAGTTTCATAATCGGTTCCAAAAATTTCGTATCCATTTCGAATTCCCGAGGCTGTTTCCATAATAATGGGTAATAAATTGGCAGGAGTTTTTTCAATTCCTTTGATCCTACCTTTTGGATCATAACCTGCGGCATTGAAGTACCGTAATCTTGCAGATTTTAAACCTTTTAATTTATCGAACCATTCGAGGTTTTCTTCAATACAGAGTTTTGTATATCCGTAGTAATTCTCTGGTTGTAAGGGATGATTTTCATCGATAGGTAAGTATTTGGGTGCTCCATAGACAGCAGCGGAAGAAGAAAAAACAATATATTTACAATCATGTTCTATCAGTGCATTTAACAAAGTAAAGGTGCCATTTAAGTTATTCATTGTATACTTAAGTGGATCGGTCATGGATTCACCGGCAGCTTTCCACGCAGCGAAGTGAAAAACGGCATCTATTTTTTTTGCAAATATTTGTTTTAAAATTTCAGGATTTTGGATTTCTCCTTTGATGAATTCATTTCCAGGAAACAAATTGGCTTCGTTTCCTTTTTCCATATCATCGACAACGAGGATATCATGTCCCAATTCCATAAGTTCTAAAACAATATGACTTCCGATATAACCGGCTCCCCCGGTAACGAGAACTCTCATTCTTCGTCAGATCCACCTGAGACAAAACGATGATCTACAACACCGCGTTTACTGGACTCAAAGAATTCGATAATTTTTTTTACTTCTGGTGCGGGATTGGTATCCTTTTTTAATTCAGCAAGGGCTTGTTTGGTATTGAGCCCGCTGTGATATATGATTTTATAAACACGTTTGATTGCCAAACGAACATCCGCAGAAATTCCCGCACGTTTCATACCAACAACATTCAAGCTGACTACGAGTGCAGGATGACCATCCACTGTAGCATACGGAGGTACATCTTTTACTACTTTCGTAAGACCAGCTAACATTGCATAATCAGAAACACGTACAAATTGATGGACTCCAACGGAACCCGAAATAAAAACTTTATCACCAATGACGACATGGCCGGCGAGCATCGTGTTTTGAACCATAATGTTATGGTCACCAACGATCACATCATGAGCAATATGAACGTTCCCCATAAGATAGTTATGATTTCCTATGACTGTAGCTTTTCCTTCTACGGATCCACGGTGGAAGATAACGTTTTCTCGGGTATGGTTGTGGTCACCAATTTCTAAATAGGTCTTAGTTTCCGGTTTGAAGGCTAAATCTTGTGGTAATCCGCCGAAACTTCCGCCCGACGATAGTTTGTTGAACTTACCAATACGAGTTCCTGATAGGATCTTTACATGGGATTCAATGACGGTTCCTTCGCCGATTTTGACATCTTTCTCAATGATACAAAACGGTCCTACTTCTACGGACTCATGGAGTTCCGCCTTCGGATCGATGATGGCAGTGGGGTGAATTTTCATAGTGTTTTACAAAAAAAACCGATTCCGAGGACCTGCAAATGATTTTTTAAAATGTAATTTACACGCTTTTCTTAGTCTGTTTACTTTTGACTGGGTGGTGTAACTTGCTTATAGATTGGTCTCGTATAGAATCTTTAGTGGATATGAACGATCCAGAGGACCAGGCCTGGTTAAAAGAGATGATAACCTCTCTTTTGGAAAATATGGCAACTCGGATCGAAAATTTAGGCCGTCTTTTGGTCTCCAAAGAACCAAAGGATTTGCAGGCAGAATTACACCAAATCAAAGGTGTGGCTGCTAATTTTGGTTTGGCAGCGCTTTCAGAAGTGGTGATCAAAGCAGAAGGTTTTGCAAAAACCGGCGAAATTGAAGCCTCGGTGGAAGAGGGAAAAAAAATTGCCGCTATCTGGGAATCAACCAGACTAGAATTAGAAAAGAAGTTTTCTACCTAAAAATCCACTGACTCGTTAGTTTGCGGCTGAGATTTCCACGGCCGCCTTACTTCCATTATAGATTCCCTCAATTGTATTTCTAATTACAGATTCATTCATACGTAGTAGCAAATCTTCTGATTCAGTGAATATATGAATGAGTTCTTTTGCGTGTATTACTTCTCTACATTCCACAGTTCCTTCTCCGAGTTCCAATGAACGAAGAACCGATGCGGCCTCATGATCTCCCACTCTGCGAATAAAAAGTTTAGGAACCGGATAGAAAGCAAGCTCCGATGGTTTTGTGACTAGAACATCTGTAATACGAATCAGTCTATCGGTTGCAGAAAATGCTTCCGTGTGTGATGGAAAATGAAACAAAACAACAGGTGGATTGTTTTCGTTGTCTTCGGAACGTAAAGGGTGACGTTCAATAAAATGAATTAAATCTTCCCAAGTATTTATGGATAAATAGGGAATTTTTTTGACGATAAGAAACTCTTCAATGGATTTTAGAACTTTGGTATGATCCCCTGTATTGATCCAAAACACTGCCTTCTTATTTTGCAGATGGTTTTTACTCAAACGTATTAAATCGATTACATAACCTTTTTGGGCACCAGCTCCTCCAATGGGGATAAGAAACCTTCTGCATTTTTTAGAATCAATTCTACGAACGCGATTTTCACTGTCAGTCACTGCATTCGATAGAACATCTTCGGAAACCCAATGTCCCGCAACAGCAAGGTTTTCTTTTGGAACACCCATTTGGATAAACTTTGAATAGGCGGAAGGAGTCTGGACTAAATTCAGTGCACCCGGCACTAATAAATAATATTGTGGGTAGTTATCACAAATAAGGTGGATTGTTTTTTGAAATCCTGATGCTACCGCAATTTGACCATTTAACGGATATGTGGTGATTACGGGAGAGTCGGTCGGAATTCCCTTCATAAGCCCCTTATAAAGCTCCGCCAATTGGCAAGAAAGTTCTAAAGAAGTTAGATTTCCTTGGGACATAAGTTGTCCCCAAAGCCATTCCACTGGTCCACCAATCTCGGCACTGAGTCTTGAAAAATAACTATAACCAGAATCAATGTCGGCGATAGCGGTTGCCTCAGGGGACTGGATGGCAAGTAGGTCATGTAAGTAAGTGGGAATTTGTTTTTTTAAAGAATGAGAATAAACGGACAAAGCCATACGGTGGTGGCCATACCCCATACGAATACTTCCGACCACCAATCGTTTTTGGATGGGATTTGGTCCTTTGTCTGAGATGAGTTCCAAACCAGGATACAAAGGAGACGGAGAGGAGAACAAGGGTACATGGGAGTTGCCAATCGAATAACGTTTTTGGAGGATTCCGCAAATGAGACCTGCGGTTTGTTTGGATAAAAAGCCGGTTTCCAGGCCGAACATGGGTTCTCGATTCATGCAGGAAGTCTATCCATCTTGGATTCCCTTTCAAGTGAAATTTCAATTCTTAGCTGACAGGTGACTAAATTTGCCTATTTCTGGTATCTATGGAACAAGTTTATATATTGGGCGGACTTAGATCTGCATTCGGTAGTTTTGGCGGAACTCTCAAAGATATGAGTGCCGTAGACCTTGGAGTAGAAGTCTCCAAAGCAGCACTTCAGAAAACCGGTGTGGATCCATCTCTCATTGAAGAAAGTATTTTTGGGAATGTAATCCCAACGGGAAAAGACGGAATCTATTTAGCACGACATATTGGTTTAAAATCAGGAGTCCCCATTGCGAGCCCTGCACTCACACTCAACAGGCTTTGTGGTTCTGGAATGGAAGCTGTCATCCAAGCGGCAAAAAAAATTATGTTAGGTGAAGCACATACAGTTCTGGCTGGTGGTGTAGAATCAATGAGTAACGCACCTTATGTGGTTCGTAATGCAAGATTCGGTGTTCGTTATGGAAATTCTGAATTTGAAGATTCTTTAGCGACAGGTTTAACTGACATTTATGTAGAACTTCCCATGGGAATGACTGCTGAAAACTTATCTGACCAATACAAAATCTCCAGAGAAGAACAAGACCTTTGGGCAGCAACTTCTCAAGAAAGAGCCGAAGAAGCAACAAACAAAGGAATCTTAAAAGATGAGATTCATGCCATTACGATTAGTGGAAAAAATCCTATCGTATTTGATAAGGATGAATTCATCAAAGGAAAAGCGGGTGCAACAAAACTAGCTAACTTAAAACCAGCTTTCAAAAAAGACGGAACAGTCACTGCGGGAAATGCCTCTGGAATCAATGATGGTGCCTCTGCCTTGATCGTCGCTTCTGCATCCCAAGCCAAAAAATTAGGGAAAGAACCTTTAGCGATTGTAAAGTCATGGGGACATGCAGGTTGTGATCCGGCTAAGATGGGAATTGGTCCAGCGATCGCTATCCCTGCTGCCTTACAAAAAGCAGGACTTAGTTTAAAAGACATCGGTCTTTTTGAAATCAACGAAGCATTTGCTGCACAGTATCTAGCGGTTCAAAAAGAATTGGGACTCGATCCAAAAAATACCAATGTGAATGGTGGTGCTGTTGCCATTGGACACCCACTCGGAGCTTCAGGTAACCGTGTGACTTTGACTCTTGCATTAGAAATGCAAAGACGAGGAGTTAAATACGGAGTTGCCTCACTTTGTATTGGTGGTGGCCAAGGAATTGCTATCGTTTTAGAAAATCCGAAAGCATAACAGTCTGTTTTAAAAAACTTCCGGGTTGTCAATTCTCGCACTCTGCCCAAAGGCCATTTTTCTTTTGGTGGGTGGATGACTTCTCGGAAGCTAAAAAATATTAAGGAAATCCACTAAGAATTTTTCCTTTCCCCCAACTCCCTAAGAAACAATCAAAAGAATCAAGTTTTTTCCAATTTCAAACCCAGTTTTGAACGGATGGCCTTTATCTGCTTAGGACTAGCCCGATTTTCGTCGATGGTAACAGTAATACATGGATGCGAAATTTTTCGAAAATGGCACTGATTAGCGCCTCGAATCCTCATTGTAGCGGATAAATAAATGCAATCTGAAGTTAGGCGAAATCTTGAAAAAATCCGCACAGTGTTTCGAAGTAATTATTTACTAGCGGAACTGGACGAAGCAGAAAGGGAAAGCCTACTACCATTTATTGAAGTACGTTTTGTTCGGTTAGGACAAAATCTAATTAAAGCCAACCAAATGCCGGAATACATTCATTTTGTATTAACTGGTCGATTTGGAATGAAACAAAACAAACAAGACTTGAGTTTGGGTAGATATACTTTTGTTGAAGTCGGTGAATCCATTGGGGAAAGAATCACTCTCACGAAAACTCCGTCTAAACATGATTATTATGCACTTGAGCCTTCTATAGTACTTTTACTCCCTACATCTCGTTTTTTAAAGTTAGTTGAATCGCATCCAGAAATTGCAGAAAAAGCAAAACATAGAGAAGAAGAACAAGAAAAGTTTCATTATGTTCGTAAACTTAGTTTCTTTGATGAACTATCACCAGAAGAGATCAAACTCATTCTCAAATCCATACAGTTAGTAAAAGTCCCACAAGGAGATTTTATATTTGCGGAAGGGGAAGAAGGAGACGCCGCATACATTGTTCGATCGGGGAAAATCCAGATTCGAACAGAAAATCCAAGAAAGATTATCTCCATTATGCGTTCGGGAGATATCCTTGGTGAGATTGCTATCTTCAAACAACAGAAACGATTAGCAAGTGCAGTAACCTCAGAAGATTCCGATTTATACAAAATACCTGGTTCTGTTTTTCGTAAGGTTATTGGTGTAGAAAAAGGAAACAAACTAGAAGAAATTGTTCAGTCACGTTTACTTCGTTATTCGACTTACAAGGCGAAAGAAAAAGAAGAAAATATAATACGACCGTTTGTCTCTAAACGTTTCGAATTTAGAAAGGCAACTAAAAAAGTATACATAGAGCAAGTCACTACAGAGGAACATACATTAGTTGGTCTAGTTTGTTCCGAATTGGCTTTAAGAGTATTCGACAAACCTCTCCCAACAAACTGGAAAATTAGGATTAAAAATGAGTTAAGTAGGAATATTGTCCCTGGTATTTTTGAATTAGCGATTGAGCTTGAGAAGTTGGGTTTTTTAACCAAACAACAACACCTTTCTCCAGACCAACTTGTTGAATTAGAAAATCCTGTTTTTATTACTGATGATGAAAGTGTTCCTTGTTTGTTGTATCTATATGATTTAGAGTTAGATGCGGTTCTTATCTCACATCCAATCAAAGGAGTTTACGAACTTCCAATTTCTCAATTTTTACATATTTGGGATGGAGTGATATTGCAGTTTTCACCGGCACCGGCCACAATGTCTGCCGATGTTAGTTTGATTAGCTTTTTTAAAGAACTCCGAACTTTGTTTAGTCCCAAACGAAGTGAAATTCGTTGGATCTTGGTTGCCACAATATTTTCTGCCTTTTTAACATTGTCTTTACCTTATTTGATACGCCAAGTGGTGGATCAGGTATTAGTCTTTTCGGATAGAAATTTTCTATTTACCATAGTGATTGGAGTGGCTCTCGCGGTATTTTTCCAAACACTGTTTTCTTTATTTAGAAATCTAATTTCCATTGGGCTTATGCAAAGTTTGGAATATAATTATTTTGTACGATTTTTCCAACATATACTCAACTTAACTTTACCGGAATTCCGTAAATTTGAAACGGGTGACTTTACCCAAAGGTTAAAAGAAAACCAAAGGATATTAGAAATCACACAAAGATCTGGTTTATTTTTGATTCTAGATTTAGTGACTCTCCCGATTTATCTTTTCATCTTATTTCGTCTGGATAGTAGCCTATCCTTTGTTGGCCTTTTCTTTTTAATCGTTTATTCATTGTTTGTTGTTCGTTCCAGTTCCAAAATCAAAAAATTACAAAAACATAGTTTCGAATCAAAAAAGAAAACTACTTCCTTTTTCTTATCATTATTTGCAGGAATGCCACTCATCAAATCATCAGCGATGGAAAGTCGTTATCTTTCTAAAGGTTTGAATGAAATAGCAAGAACCATCCTCACCAACTTACGAGTTGGGAAACGAGTCCATGTTTTGCAGTTGATAAGTAAATTCTTTGAACAAATTGGTCTGATAGCAGTGATTACATTCGGTGTAAGTGATGTTTTAGATGAATCATTGACCTTGGGGAGTTTTTTGGCTTTTTTGGTGCTCTATTCACTTTTGATGGAACCGATAGTTAGGCTTTGTCATGTATATGAAGATTTAAGCGAATTACGTGAGTCTCGAGCACGGCTGACAGAAATTTATTCACTTCCTGGAGAGATTGTCAGCCAACGACCCTTTGGTGAATTGCCCAGACTTTCTGGAAAAATTACCTTAGACCATATTAGTTTTCGTTATTCAGAAACAAGTCCCGATATACTTTCTGATATCAATTTGGAAATAGAAGCAGGCGAAAAAATAGCTATTGTGGGAAGGAGTGGGTGTGGGAAATCCACTTTGATGAGGGTTATGATGGGAACACTCACACCAAGTAAAGGAAAAGTATTTGTGGACTCATTCGATCTTTCCACATTAGATCCTGAAGAAGTAAGAATTCAGTTTGGAGCCGTGGAACAACATCCAATTTTATTTTCTGGAACTATCGCTGAAAATTTATCCAAAAAAAATCCATCCCTAAACAAAGAATCTTTGTTAGCTGGTGCAAAATTAGCCTCTGTTGATCATTTTGTTGATAGATTTCCAATGAAATATGAAACAAAAATTGGAGAATCGGGAATTGGCCTTTCAGGTGGGCAAAGGCAAAGGTTGGCAATCGCTAGAGCTTTAGTGACTAATCCAAGTATTTTGTTCTTAGATGAACCAACATCGGCCTTAGATTCTGAAACAGAATCACATATCCAATCTCAGTGGGAAACAGTCTTTCAGGATAGAACGGTCATTCAAATCTCTCACAGACTTCACAGTACAGTCAGTGCTGATAAAATCATTGTGTTGGATGAAGGTCGGATTGTAGAGATGGGAACTCATGCTGAGTTGATTACAACCAAAGGTTTCTATTACCATTTGTTCCCAACATTAAGTGAAGGGGATAAAGATGTTTAAAAAATTTAAAAACATAAAAGAAACTGATTCTAACTGGGAATCAAGACATTCAGCATCCTATTATGATGAGTTATTAAAACACCCTGCACCCAATTGGGAGAGAAAAGGAATTTATCTCATCACTGCATTTTTTATCTGTTTTATTTTGTTCTTAGTTTTCGGACGAGTGGATGTTGTTGTACAAGCAACAGGTTCCATTCGACCAAAGGGAAACTACCACATGGTAGAAGCTTTGGAAACGGGAACACTGACAAATCTATATGTAAAATCTGGGGACTTTCTTAAAAAAGGTGAGCCCATAATGGAATTAGAATTTTCAGAGCAACAAATTGAATTATCAAAAGATACAAATAACTTAGATTATGAAGAGAAAAAATTACAACGTTTAATTCGAAATAAAAGAGAAGCGGAAAAGATACTAAAAAACTTAGCTTATAATTTAGAAAACAATTCAGGATCTGCTTTGTCGGGTGGAGTATTAAATAAATTCGTAAGCTTAAAAAAAGCATTTATGGATTTTCAAAACGGTGTTGGAGCAAAATTTATTTATGATCAAAGTTTATTAGAGTTTAACGAAGAATTCGGGAACTTAAAGGACGAAATTCAAAGAGAAGAAAATGTGATTTCGAGTCTTCGAGGTGATACGAAGTTAAAACGAGAAAGAGTTGCTAATGCAGTCATACGAATGCCTTTTTCCGGTATCATTGGAGAACTTTCTGTCAATAACGTGGGACAAAATATCATTCGAGGTCAGACGGTTGCGTCCTTAATGGAAGAAGGTCAACCATTAGAAGCAATAGTCGAAGTTAGTAGTAAAGATATCGGGGCCGTCCGCATTGGACTAACATCAGTGATCAAGGTAAAAGCTTTCCACCAAAATGATTTTGGTGTAGTGGAAGGAACCGTTTCACAAATCATCCCCAATACAAAAGAAAAAGATTCATTTTCCGTGATTCTTATTTTAGGTACACAAGATTTAAATCAAGATGGTAAAGAATTCCGGTTGTTTCCCGGTTTAAAGGTAGTTGCGGATATCGTCATCGATAGAAAGAGCATCTATCAAATTTTATTTCGTTCTGCAGATCCTAGGAATTAATTTTGAAAAACTTAAAAGAAATTCCTAGAGTTGTTAGTGAGGATGAATTTTTATCTACACTACCAACTAACGAGTTGAAGAAGTTAGTTCGTTTATTTGAATTTAGATCTCTTGTCGCAAATGATAGGATAGGAGGAAATGAATTAGAGCCGACACCAATCCTAATTGTTGAAACGGGTAGGATTCAAGTTAAATTAAAAATTAACGAAAAAGAACTATTGATTCGAACTTTAACGGAAGGCTCTTTCTATGGAGTTGCCGAATTATCTTCGGATTCATTAAAAAAACAACTATTCCAAGTAGAAGAGAATTCGAAGGTTCGCGTTTTATCACAAGCTCAATTTATAAAATTCATTGAATCTGATAAAACTAAAAAGCAGTTATGGAATGAATATAAAGAAAACGTACAACTTCGTGATGAATTAAGAATCCATCCCTATTTTAGAAAACTATCGAATCCAGAAATTCAAGAGTTAGCCAAAGTTTTAGTAAAACGAAAGATATCCTCTGGCCAAATACTAATGAAAGAAGGAAACAAAAGTTCTTCTTTGTTTTTTATTCGATCGGGAAGGTTCAAGGTCACTAAATCTACTTGGCAGAAAGATTATTTTTCCTTCGTCGAAGCAGGTTCTGTGTTAGGTGAAATGGGGGTGTTGGAGAAAAAAGTAAGAAATGCAACAGTGACTGCTGTGGAAGAAAGTTTTGTTTATGAACTTTCTTCGAAAGATGCTGAAAGTTTTTTCAAAAAATCAGAAAGTCTATTGATCACCATTCGTTCGATTATGAGCGAAAGGAAACTAAACTTAGGTGATGGTATTGAAGAAGATAAATTCGAAACATCTTCGATATATGAAGAAGATAAGTTTCATTTTTTACCTAAGTTAAAATTTTCACCGCCACTACGAAATCAATTAAGGTTTCCATTTTTGTTTCAAGATGGTAAGTCACAATCTGGTGATGCATGTCGCAAAATGATATTTCGTTATTGGGGATTTTCCTTTGCTGATTATGATGCGGATTCAGCTTTTCCTGATTTTGATCCAGACATCAGGCCGAATCATTGGAAGAGTAGTTTTGGAGAAGGAAAAGGAGACTGTTATTTTGTAAATTGGAAAGAACATGAGGTAGAATTAAATAACAATCCGGCCATAAACTTTTTTGAGAATTCTAAGTACGTAATCGTGAAGTCCATTGGGCCAAAAAAAGTTCTCATCGTTGACCCAGAGTATGGCGAGATGAGTATTTCTCGAGAAGAATGGGAACAAAAATCTTCGAATGTAGTTATCTATTTCATTCCTAAGGTAAGACCAGATCAAAAATGGGAATGGAAAAATAGATTTTTTTCTGGGCTTGCCGAATATTTTTTACCTGCAATTCAATATTTAAAAGCAGGTATTGTTGCAAGTTTTGTGATTAAAGGTTTAGAAGTTTTTATACCTTTGGTGAATTTGTATTTGATCGACGCTGTTTTGTTACAAGAGAACAAAGAGTTTTTTCTTCCGGTAGTTTTAGTTGTTGTTTTACTTAGTTTTTCTCAATCCTTTCTTGGTTACTTCCGGTCCAACGTTATCTTTTTTACGAGTAATCGGGTAAATCAGACGATTGCCATTCGCTTTTTAGTAAAATTGATTTCTTTACCCATTTCCTTTTTTGAGAGGAATCGAAAAGGAGAGATCCTGAATCGTTGGGAGGAGATTGAATCAGTGATTTTATTTTTCTCTGACCAAGGTGCAATGAAAATTTTTGACTTACTTTTTAGTTCGTTGGTATTTGTTATCTTTCTCTTTCTTTCTCCACTATTGCTGGTAATTATTGGTTTTTTAATCTTGCCCGAGATGTTAATCCTTCGTGCACTTACTCCTAAAATCATTGAAGAAACAAAAAAAGAATCACTGAAAAAATCAGAAACACTAAGTTACTTCATAGAAACCATCCACGGTTTTGAAACAATCAAAAATCTAGGTGCTACATATTCTCACCGTTGGGATTTTGAAAAAAGACTTACGACTCAATTGAATTCAGAAGGGAAAAAGCTTTTTTATTCTAACTTGATTTTTACTAATACTGAATTTTTTAAACAGATAACTATCGTCATAGTCATGTTAGTTGGCAGTATTCTGATTCTGAAAGACCAGATGACCCTTGGAACCTTGTATGCGATCATTGGTCTTGTTGCTTACATTCGAAATCCAATTGTTTCTTTGTATGATGATTTTTTGAAATTTCAAAAGGCCAACATGTCCTGGAATCGATTGCGTAGTTTTGAATCTCTGGATAGCGAAATGACCGATAGAGACAATTTATTTAAAGTGGATTTACCGGAAGTAAAAGGGAATATAGAGTTTAATAATCTTACTTTTTTTTATGATACATTAAAACCAGAATCAGGAATTCGTAATCTAAAAATTAAAATTCAAGCTGGTAAAAAAGTGGCCTTTGTCGGTCGGAGTGGAAGTGGAAAATCCACAATTTTGAAACTGATACTTGGTCTATATAAACCACAAGAAGGGGAAATTATCATTGATGATGTTTCTTTGGATGAAATTTGGCTTCCAAGTTTACGAACAAAAATTGGTGTGCTCTTCCAAGAGAATCCTTTGATTGCGGGAACTGTCAGAGAAAATATTTCGATCACAAAACCAGAAGCAACACTCAGCGAAGTAGTAGAGGCGGCCAAACTTGCTTGTATCCATGACGATATCGTAAAACTTCCGCTTGGTTATGATACGGAAATCTCTGAGAGAGGTTTTATATTTTCTGGGGGACAAAAACAAAGAGTGTCACTCGCTCGATTGTTTTTACAAAGACCGAATCTCCTATTGTTGGATGAGCCAACTGCCTCTTTGGATAAGGAAACGGAAGCCCGGATTCTGTCTCATATAAATTCTGTTTTTGCAGAAGCAACCATCATCACAGTGGCCCACAGATTAGATACAATCCGTAATTATGACCAAATTTTTGTATTGGAACGAGGAAAATTGGAGGGTAAGGGCAGTCACCGGGAATTGCTTTCTAAAGGTGGAATTTACCAATTACTTCATTCCAAACAGGAAGCGATCCGATAATTGATTTAGTGATTCGTTTTTATTTATATATACTTACTGTTTTTGTATCGATTTTTCTGGTTTCTAATTTATGGTCAGATGCGGTAGATTTTCATGACTTACCTAAGTTAGTTGGAGAAAAGTCTTATGAATTGAAATTGAAAGAGATGGAAATTGAACGAAAAAAAGTTGATATTGATTCAAAAAATTTACGTTATTTACCTTCTGTCAATTTAGAACATTCTCCTTTTTTCGAAGCACTACGAGGAGATGGTTATAATAGAAAGGGTTGGAGTACATCTTTAAATCTTAATTGGAATTTCCAAGACCAGGGAAATACAGTTCTGACCAATTTGATTTTGGAATTGGAATACGAACGATTGTTATTGGAATATCGAGCCTTATACCAAAAAGAGTTGTTTGACCAAGCATTTCAATATGCTGAGACTCTGAAACTTTTAGCATTCTATGATTACGATTTTTCAAATGAATCGGATGCGGACAAACAATTTCAGACTGTTCAAAAACTTTATAAACAAGGAATTGAATCATATTTAGTGACTCAAAACTCTAAAGTAGATTATTTCTTTTATAAATACAACGCAATCAAGTCTAGGTTAGATCAACAAAAAAGCCAATCCATATTTAGAAGAAAGTTTTTATTAAAAGACGTTTCTTTGAAAGAGATTCCAGAACGTGATTACAAAATCCTTCCTTTGGAATCTACTTTAACTGAATATGAAAAGAACTTAACGGATCTTAATTTTGATATTATTTTGACTATTAATCAAGTGAAGATATTAGAAGTCCAAAAGTTGGTTCGGTTCAACGAACTTTGGGTTCCTGATTTTTTTGTGAATGTTTACAACCAGTCCAATCGGGAATCTTTTTCGGGTTTGAGTGGTACATGGGCAAACTCTATGGAAGTTTATGATTATAGTCGAAATGATTTTAGTCGGTATGCTAGATCTTCCGATGCAGATTTTAATGTTGGTGGTAATTTTGGATTTCGATTCCCTTTGTTCAATCGTTGGTTGTCTAAAAACGAATTTGATAAATCTAAAATTGAAATCAAATTAGCAAAATCCCAATCTCAGTTTTTACGCGAGAATACTGGATTGTATCTCTTTGAATTGATCCAACAACATAACAACTTGATAGAGTTATATGATATTTCACGTGAAAGTAAACGTATTGCTGAAGAGAATTATCAAATTATGGAAAAAGCCTATAAAACTGGATCCGCTTCCATTATTGAATTGCAAACGGTTGATAGGCGACTCCGCGATGTAATGCGAAATGAAATCCAAAACCGTTATGATCTAATCCAGCTGAGACTTCAAATCGGTCTTCTTTTAGGAGATACTATGAAGTTCCTAAATAATTAAAGATCTGTTGGACGATTTTTGGTTTCCACGGAATTAGTTTCTCTAATCCCACATCTATCTTTTTTCCATTGGCTTAGAATTTCATCCGATTTGACCTTATTTTTGTAATGAATATAAGGAGTAGTGAGAATTGGTAAAAGAAAAATCGGGGACAACGCTGAATGGAGTATGGAAAGAGTAACAACAAGACCGAGTGTCAGTGTATTTTCATCAAATACTTCCGTGACTTGACGTTTGGTTTGATAGTAGTAGGCCAAACAATCTTCTGTATGGTTTGCCGGTTGAAAAGGAATACTCACACATCCACCAAAACTAAATAAGTTTAAGATTATAATGATTCGGATAAATTTTGAATACATGTTCTAACAGCTTCTAAGTTTGTTTCTTCAATCATTCGATGGAAGTTCCTGACTTTGTAGAGTCCATACAGGAATTCATGAGTGTCCCCTTTTTTTGTAACGGTTCCTTCATTCAGAAGGGATTTGTTTTTAAATAATTTATATTTAAAATCTACAGTATATTCTGCCTCTCTGTATTGAATGGGCCAAATTCCTGTGAATGGCCATAAAACCGGCCAGGTATACCACCAATTGTATTTGTCATTATAATGCGTTTTCATTTCTATATCAATGGTGTAAAAATCGGATGTTGTTTTGGGATTAAGTTCCAGGACAACATTCGAAAACAAACTGGCGGATGTTAGGTGGCCTTTCCAAGCCATACGCCATGCATCTGTATAGGCTCCACGGTCGGCAGAAAGAATTTCAAATTTTCCGATCACTAAGGGAAGGTTAGTTTGTGTTCGGTTTGTATTTCCATTGGGTGAAGGGGGAGGTACCTGGCGTAAATCGACTGCGCAGTGAAATAAAAAAAGAAACGGTAAGTAATAAGTAAGATATCTCATTTTTCAGTGTTCAGTGTAAGCGATTTTAAAAATGGATCAATCAATTTTCCTCACGTCTATATACTTGGATGTGGTTTTCTATTTCCCTTTCCCATTTATATTCCTTTGGAAGAGCTGCTGGCGGTAATTGATTTTGAAATTGGTAGAAAACAAAGTAGTCCGCAGAATATTCTTTATTAGGTAAAAACAACTGAACTTCACTTCGATTGGAAAGATACTGCGGTAAATTCGAAACTACTGATTTTCCAGGAACCAAACTACGAAGGGTAGTTATATCTTTTGTAGAAATACCGGGATTCATATATTCTTTTTTGTAAGAGAAGGATTTTGAAAAAGGACCAAACCAAAAGAATAGAGTTGTTGATACGAGTAAGATAATTTCACCAAACAAAAGTTTGTATTTTTTTGGAAATTGATCCATAACTTCTAGGAAGCTAATTATGATGATGGGAATAGCAATAAAACTATGATGAGTGAATGGAGTTTTGTTCACTTCGTAGGAAGATAAAAGCGAATATAAGAGATAGGGAACTAAACATAGTATTCGTTTATTCTTAAATTGGATAAATAAAAAAGGTAAGTTTAGAAATAAAAAGAGATAGGGAAACAAATATAGATTTTGTAAAGCTGCAATAGGACTTTGATATCGTTCCCAATGTGCAGGGATTTGGTTATTTGGGGTAGGACTTCTCAACTCGCTGAGTAAAAAAATACAGAAGAGAAAATAAAGAAAGGATACAGTCCCGATCCAAAGGCTTTCTTTTTTTTGTGATTTCCATTCAAGCAAGGAAAAAACAATCCAAACTAAAGCACATTCTTCTTTGGCAAACAAACTTAGAATGAAGAAAACGATCCAGTAAGGTGATTTTTGTTTCCAAAAGTAATCAAACAAAAAAAACAAGGGAATCCAAATGACTTCAGGGTGGAAATCAAAGATTTGAATCCAGTAAATCGGTAAAAAAAGACCATATAACAAAGGATAAATCCATTGGTGGAGTGTATCTTTTTTATACAGAGGTAGAATGAGGATGGGAATACTTAAAACAAAAGCTTGGAATATGAGTAAGGTTTCCGCAAAGGAAAATAGGCCATATAACAGAGATAAGGGATAGATATACCAATTGATATGGTCCGCAAAGTAATGGTGTAAATTGCCATCAATCCCAATAGAAGTGACCGCCTTTGCATTATGGATTAAATTATAAAAAAGATTTTCAAAGAGACCAATATCCACTCCCGCACCGATATGTTGGTAACGAAAGATAGATCTTTCTGATAAAAAATAGAATACGAGCATCCACAAAAGTAAGGATGGCAAATGGTGCGGAATACGTTTCATTTCTACTTTGTAAAACTACCGGTGAGTGCAGATTCCGCACATTTCATTCCATCAATTGCCGCAGAAACAATCCCTCCCGCATAACCTGCACCTTCCCCACAAGGAAACAATCCCTTGATACGTATGTGTTCCAATGTATCCGGATCTCTCGGAATTTGGATGGGAGAAGATGTGCGTGTTTCCGGTGCATGGATGATAGCTTCGTTGGTGAAGTATCCTTTCATGGAGGACTCAAATTCTTGAAATCCTTTTTTCAGAGAGTCAGAGATGAGTGGAGGAAGTAAATCAGAAAGAGATACGGAGACAAGACCGGGTGTATAGGAAGTTTTTGGTAGGTCGGTTGAGATTCTATCCTTTGTGAAATCAACCATTCTTTGAGCAGGGGCTTTTTGTGTTCCTCCATTCATTTGGAAGGCTTTCTGTTCAATCGCTGATTGGTATTTAAGAGCAGAAAAAACTCCAAAGGATTCAAATGGTTTGAAGTCATCAAATCGAAGTTCAACGACAATGCCAGAGTTTGCCGTAGGGCGTGAACGTTCTGCACTAGACCATCCATTAGTGACAACTTCTCCGGGTTTGGTGGCGCAAGGTGCAATCACTCCACCAGGACACATGCAAAAACTATATACTCCCCTGCCGTTAATTTGTTTCACAAGTGAGTATTCGGAGGCAGGTAATAATGGATTTTTGACATCACAATGGTATTGGATCGAATCAATTAAACTTTGTGGGTGTTCCACACGAACACCGATGGCTAAAGGTTTTGTTTGGATTTCGATTCCTTTTTCGTAGAGTAGTTGAAACATCTCTCGCCCTGAGTGGCCTGTAGCAATGATGACATTTTTTGCAGTCCACTTTTCGCCAGTGAGAGATTTCACTCCCATGATGGAATTTCCAGATAGAATTAAATCGGTGATTCGTGTTTGAAAATGAATCTCTCCACCCGAGGCAAGGATACTCTCTCTAATATTTTGAATGATCCGTGGGAGTTTGTTTGTCCCGATATGAGGATGAGCATCAACTAATATCTGTTTTGTTGCTCCAAATGTAACAAGATACTCCAATACCTTGCGGATATTTCCTCTTTTTTTGGATCTGGTATAAAGTTTTCCATCAGAATAGGTTCCAGCTCCCCCTTCGCCAAAACAATAATTCGAATCTTCGTTTACAATATGATGGACGTTGATTCCTCGTAGGTCTTCAATACGATCTTTTACATTTTTTCCTCGTTCCAGGATAATTGGTTTCTTCCCTAATTCTAATACGCGTAAGGCGGCAAATAATCCAGCTGGACCGGCTCCAATGATAATCACTGGTTCCTCTAAACTTACATTGGGAAAACTAGGGATTGGATATTCCAAAGGAATAAAATCTTCGTTTACATACACATCTAATCGCAACTGGAAGACAACATTTCTTTGCCTCGCATCGATGGAACGAGAGGTGCATTCAATATGTTTAATGGATGTCTTTGGAATTTTGTTTTGTTTGGAAACAAATTGTAGGAGATTGTCTGGGTTTGCGGCAATCTCTGGAGTCACTCTTACATTTAATTCTAGTTTCACGGAAGATTTTTTCCTAAATTAAAAATTCAAACAAAAACCAAAGAAGGCACAAACACCTACAATGACCCACGAGGGAAGTTTCCAAAACATAAGTAAAACAAACCCCAATGCAAATACAAGAAAATCAAATCTATTGAAAATGGCTTCTGTCCAAACAGGAGAATAAAGAGCAGCAATAAGTAAACCGACAACCACTGCATTGATTCCTGCCATCGATTGTTTTAACCAAGTTTCCTTTCGAAACTTTTCCCAAACTGGAAGGACTCCGATGATGAGTAGGTAAGCTGGTAAAAATGCGGCAACCAAACAAAAGACTCCACCTAGAATTCCATTAGGTGCTAGTGTAGATACTGTTCCTAAATAAGCGGTGAAGGTAAAGAGAGGCCCGGGGATGGCCTGGGCAGCCCCATAGCCCACCATAAACAATTGGTTGGATACTAAACCAGTTGTGACTACTTCTTCTTTGAGTAAGGGCAGTACAACATGTCCACCACCAAAGACCAAGGAACCCACTCGAAAAAAACTATCAAAAATGCGTAGGGACTGATTTTGTAAGAAGTTGGATAAAAAGGGAAGAAGAAATAGAATCAGAAAAAAAATGGTAAGTAGTGTATATGAATAAATATGGGAAATTTTAAATCCAGAAGGAGAATGAGGGAGGTTAGCTTCCTTTTTTAAAAAGAAAAAACCAAAAATTCCACCTAACAAAATAGGAAGGATCTGGCCGTAAGTGCCGCCAATGGCAACGGAAAAAAATAATGCGAGTAGTGCCAAACTAATCCTTTCTTTATCAGGACAAAGTTTTACACCCATAGACCAAACCGCATGTGAGACAACAACTACTGCTGCGATTTTGAATCCGTGTAAAACACCTTGGTTCCAAAATTCAGGATACAAACCAACACCAAGCCCGAAAAGAATCATGATGATTGCAGAGGGAAGTGTAAAAGCAAACCAAGCAAGAATTCCACCGAGGATACCTCCGCGAATTTGTCCAATGGCAATTCCAACTTGGCTACTTGCAGGACCAGGTAAAAATTGAGATAAAGCAACTAAGTCTGCATAGGCGGAAGAAGAGATCCATTTTTTCTTTTCTACAAATTCATGTTGGAAGTAACCTAAATGTGCGATCGGACCTCCAAAGGAAGTACATCCTAAAATCAAAAAAGTTTTGAATAGATCCCAATATAGATTCATAAATTTAGTTTTTAAATATCCAATAACAAAGTATTGAGATTTGAACTTTCTTTTTCCTAGTTTATACTGTCTTTCATTAATTTGGCGATGGCCCTTTCATTTTCACCTGGCAATATTTCCAATTCTTTAATTACTAGATTTCGACGTTCCTCGGAATGGTTCTGACTTAGTTTTTGTTTTCCTTCAAGATGAGTGATTTTGATTTCAAAAGGAACAATTCCTTTTTTTAATCCTTCGATATATTGAGTATCTACCTGATCCATTTTATATTTTGAATCTTTGGATTCGAATTTTTTGACAAGTTTCACCAAACTCGTATGAATTTTTTTTGGATCTTCTACAATATTCAGAATTCCTTTGGCATGTACTGCGATAAAATTCCAAGTGGGGACGGCTCGGTCTGTTTCATACCAAGCCGGCGAAATATAACAATGAGGTCCAGAAAAGATACAAAGTACTTCTTTTCCGAAACTATCTTTTTGTGGATTTGGTTTTGCAAAGTGACCAATTAACGATTGTTTGTCATCAGAAAGGAGTAGGGGTAAGTGAGTCGCTATCATCTCTCCATTATTTTCAGAAACCAATATAGAAAAGGAATTCTCTTCAATACATTGGTAAATGAACTCAGTTTCCATTTTAAAAGAATCGGGGATGTACACTGCTATCTACTCCTCTAAAATAAATTAGACTGACTTCCAAAAATAAGTCAAAAATTCCATTTCTTCTACGAAAGCTTCTTTTGCATACAAAGCACGGGCTTCTTTGTTGTGTGTCGAAGTGGAAAGTTCCAAACCTTTTCCCGAATTGGTTTTGGTAAAAGACTTCGCTTCGGCAATCAATTGTTTGGCGAGTCCTTGTTTGCGGAATTCTTTTTTTACAAAAAGATCATTTAGAATGTAAGATCTTTGCATCGAAATGGAAGAAAACACAGGGTAAAGTTGTGTGAACCCAACAATGTCTCCTGATTTTGAATCTTCTGCTAAAAAGATAATGGATTGCCCATGTTCCATTCTATCTTGTAAGAAGCGCGTAGCTCCCGTTATATCAGAAGTTTGTCCATAGAACTGTCTGTATGCATCAAAAATTTCCGAAAGTTTGGAAACGTCTTTATAGTTAGCTTGTCTAATTTTCATATTTGGGTACCAATGAGAAACAAATTCCGGTTAAAAATGCTGTTACCGGTGTAGCCAGTAAAGTTTCCAAATTTGTGATGGCAACTAGATTCCCAATAGTATTTAGTAAAAAAATAATTCCGATGAAACCAAACACAATTCGGATCCAAACGGGCACCAAACCTTGGTTTATGTAATATAAATACCGAAAGCTTGACCAAAGAAAAAAACCGTTTACTAGAAGAGAGACCGTTTCCATTACATACATCTCTTCTAAACTGCTAAGCCTTCCTCCCCAAAGGAATTGGAAGGGAATGAGTTGGAGTAGTGCTGCAACATGAAAAATCATAGTCAAAGAAAACAAAGCGATTAAAATCTTAATTGCGATCGTTCTTGTTTTTTTGGAGGGGTTCCACATATTATTTTCCTAGTGATTGAAGGTAATATACAAAATCAATTTCGGGAGACTTCTCACCTAACTGTGTAATAGCGGAAGTAATCTGGCCTCTATGGTGTGTGCGGTGGTTAAAATCGTGTTGGACCACATCACTGAAAATAAGTTCCGCTTCGAACCCTCGCATGGTTTTATAACGAAAGAGAGTGGGCCAAACTGAATTGTCTAGATCCTGTAACCAAGTGTTCCACTTCTCCAATGTTTGGATCATCCGTATTTTTAATGTTTGGCGGTCTGATTCGATTTCTTCTGCGAGAGATAGAGGAACATATACTTCCCCCACAAGCCTTGAATACCAAACTTTTTCTACCAGTAACAAATGATTGAGAGTTCCATGAATCGATTTAAAAAATAAACCTAGATCCTTTTTGTAATTTTCCTCAGAAATGTTTTCCAGTGATTCATATAGAAGTTTTGTAGCCCAAATATGATAAGCATTGTTTCGTAAGAAAAAATCTTTCATAGTGAATGGTTTTTATTATTATAAAGGGAAATCAATGACTAAATTTGGGCGCCTCGAAATTGTTAGTTGAGTGGAATCTTTTTTGTGACACGACCGCGCCCTACGTTCCAATCTTTCCCTTCGGGAAAGGATTTCCACTGCGGTCGCTGGCGCAGACAAAAATCCTCCCTCCTGAATTTCCGTTTAAACTAATTGGAAAAGGGTTTTTCTTTTTGGATTTTTCCGTTGGTAGTTTTCCTCTGGGAAATGATTCCATTTTTCTGCGATTTGTTTTTGTTCTGGAAAGTTAGTGTATAGGATATCAAAAGAAAAACGATTGGAACCGTAATTCCCTTTGTGAATCAGGTGAGCTGAAAATACTAAAAGATCACCGGGATTGTGTGGGATAAGAATTTGACCTTCCATGTCCGCATTGTTTTTCTTTCCCTCGAGTTCCAAACGCACTTGCCTCTCTTTCTCTGTATCCCAACGAGTGTGGGAACCGGGAATAAGCCAAATTCCAGGATCTTCCTCTAAAGGAATGCGAAAGTGCCAAACATGGTCTTTCTCTATTCGGTTTTTTTGTTCTTCTTCAGAGATTCCGAGGTATTGGATGTCCCTATGCCAATAGGGTAGTTTGTTTGGGTCTAAAGGATTAAAAAAGATCTGTGTATTGAGAAAGTATATAGGATCATTGAAAATCAAATCACAAACATCCAGCAACAAATCGGACTCTATAAATTCAAATAGAGTTTTTCTATCATTTTTATCTTTCATATACTTTGCGGAAGTCAGATAAGCACTATTTATATTCTTTGGATTCTGAAATTCCTGCAACCATTCCTCGTTAGTGCGAATAAGGATTTCTTTTAACAATCTGATTCTATCAAGTGGAATCAGATTGGGAAACAAGTGGTAACCCAATGTTTTTAATTTAGATTTTGTTTCTGAATCTATACCGTTCATACACAGAAAAATTAAATTTGTTTTTCCATATAGTAGTGCGAAGGAATCGTTCCCTCCCAACCCAAAGGATGTCTTGTTTCTTTGATTTGAAAACCTAACTTTTGATAGAGGGATATGGCAGGTTGGTTTTCTGCCGAAACATCCAAAGAGGAAGTTTTATATTTTGTTTCTTTAGATATCATAAAGTTGATAAGTTCTTTGGCGATCCCCTTGTTTCTTTCCGTTTCTAAAACGGCAATATGACCTAAATACAAACATCCTGACTTTGGTGGTTGGATGATGGTTTCTGTTTTGAGTCCTCGGGCCATCACTTTCGGAGCTCGAAGTCCATACACAGAAAGGATTCGAAGGGCAGTTCCTAATGTGAGTGCTAAAAAACTAGGTTGTGAGTAAGAAAGAATAGAACCAACGACCCGACCCTCTATCTCAGCCACAAAATGGTTGGTATACGAAACCGTATTTCCCCGACGAACATACGACGTATTTAAAAAGTCAAAAGCAGTTTTTTGCCCTTCTTGGAATACAAAAGTCCAGGCCTTAGGTCCTGAAGAATAGATGAGTGGGACAATGAAATCCTTATCAGAGGGTATTGCTTTACGAATAGTTAGGTGGTTATTGGTCATTGGTAAGTATTGGAAATTGGAATCCTAAAATTTAGTTAGATAACTATCCAAATTTTTTTTGAATCGCGATGATTCGTCAATAGAGAATTCTATCTCCCGCGCCCCGGATCACAGCGGAAATCCTTTCCCGAAGGGAAAGATTGCAGCGGAGAGCCGGAGATGTGCGCCAAAGGAAAATATAATATTTTTAAACTTTAAAATGTAAACGAAGCAAATACATTGATGAGTTCTCTTGTTCCTAGTTGTGGTCCGTTTAGATTTTGATGGAAGGGTTTACCATATTCGAATCCAAACCGAGCCCCTTGTAAAATTCCACTTGTAACAAGAAAGTTAACACCGATGAGTAGGTCACTCCGCGTTCCTCCTTGGCGGTAGGGATCATTTTGCGGATCCATCTTGGGATCTAAGGTCGCATCCATTCCTTGTAAGTTGAGCCATTTTTGTTTGGCTACTCGGACTGAGAGTGACATGGTTTCGTGCACAAGAAAAGATAACCAACCAGAGACTTCATACCGATTTCCAAATCGATAGTTGTTATCATTTTTTCCTATACGTAAGGTTGCTTGTGATTGGGCTCCCCAGGAAATTCTCTTATAATTCCCGTTATATGACAATTGCGGTAACAAACTATAGGTACCTGTTCCTGGTTGCATATTATAAGGAACCTTTTGTTTTCCCATCATAGGCATATTGTCTCTTTCATCAATTGAACCTGTGGGAAGAGATAGACCCATCCCAGTGAAAAAATTTTGATGTTCTGTTTTTATCAATCGGTAAGCAGTGCTAAAACTTACATCCCCAATACCCGCAGAACTCATAGGTGCGCGGTCAAAATTACTTGATGCCATGGTCATTTTGTTTTTTACTGCCGGAACCATAAACATGATCATCCACTTGTCAGAAATGGAAGTCATAGCACTTACCATGTTCATTTCCATCACCATATCTGTAGGAACAGACATGTAATTGTACTTGTTAGGTGATAAAACTGGAATTGTTGTCCCTAATGGTGAGCTTGTAATCAAACTTCCTGTTGGCATTTGAACCGTGGGGTCGGTGTAAGGAAAATACAAAGTCCCAAGATCGGACAATCCACTGGTTCCCGACTGCAAACCCCACATCTTCATTCCCATGTAACGGTAATCAATCATCCACTTACCTTTTTCATGGATATGTGGATTCATAATTCCCGCAGGAGCTAAAGCGTCGGCTCGGTTGTGTTGTTCATGTCCTTCGTGCCCAGAGTGGTCATGATTCAAATGGTCTTCGTTAGATGATTCATTTGGGTCGTAAGTTGACATATCCGTTTCATCTGTTCCGTTCCCAGAAGATGGATCATCTGTTTTTGTAGCCTGACCTGTTAGTTTGGAGTTAATTTCTTTGTTAGGTGGATTTGATTCCACAGGAATGTTGATTTGAATCTCCGATCCATCGGAAAATAGAAAACGAAAAGGTATGGATTCTTTTAATTTGAGTGGGGATTTGATTCCGAAAAGCATGATATGATACCCTTTCGGAGTGAGATGCACTAAACTTTTTTTTGGAATTGGAATTTCAGAAACTGGAATCATTTTTGTTCCCGAATCCGATGGTTTCATTGTGAATAACTCTACTCGATCCGCTATGTTTGATTTTGTTTCGATGAGTTTTTTTTCTGTATTGGAAGTATTGTTTAAAGTAAGATAAACAACAGAGTTTGAAGAGGATGTATATTTGATATAAGCATTCTCAAGTTTTACCTCTTTAGAAAGAAGAGGAGTGGTCATAATAAGTATAATGATTAAAATTTTAAGTTTCATTTCTGTCATGGGTCCTTTCCCAAAAAATCATACTGGCTACTTGATTCACCAGTATGACAAGTGTTTGGAGAGAGAATTTACATTTCTGTGTTAGATACAATGGAACCGACTGTGAAAGAAGTGATGGTAACTCCATTCAATACAAAACCCAATCGATTGCCACCTGTATACACTGGAACATTCATCATTTGCATGATTGGATAGTAGGACATCGATCCTCTTTCCGTATCTGTAAGTTCCGAACATGGTTTGTTAAAACCATTTAGAAATCTGGATCCACCTGGTGTGGATTGGAAGTCTAGGCAAAATGTATAACTAGTTCCCACGACTGGTATAGGTGCCGCAACAGATCCACCTTTACCAGTGTTGCCAAACACACCCGCTGCATTTTTGTATTGTGTTTGTGCACCGGCAATCAATCGGTATGTGGGCCCACTTACTGGATTTCCTGTTCCATAGGCGATCACATCTAAGCTGCTAGTCGGTGAGTTCAAAATGAAGGATACTTCTATATTAGTTCCTCCTTTGTTTGTTGCAAGCATCACATCATTGTTTGTAAACAGAACAGAAGATGCTGTGGATCCTGTTGCACCTTTGGTTACTTCTGATTGTGTTAGATCCAAATTCCGAAACCCGCCTTCATCACATCCATAGATTGAATATTTTGTTCGAGGTTTGCTTTCTACTTGAGTGAGGTTGCTTGTGATTGCTGTAGTAGAAGAAATGGAACAACCAGGATTGTTGTTTGCTGCAACAATGAGGGCGAGAAGATTCGAAGCATTATTCGCATCCGTTTTATTGGCCATACTACAATTGAAGATGAACAAACACACGAGAGAGATATGAAATAGATTCTTAAACATAAAATTACCTTTGTATAGAAGTCCAAGGACTAAACTTTTGATTCAGTTTGCCTAATTGATTTTGTTACTGCTCCTTATAAGGGGAGCGAATTCGTTACATCTTAGGTAAGGATATGTCTTGGTGGTTTGTCAGGTGGGTGGGAAAAACCTGTCAAGAGGAGGAAGTTTGTCTTGAAGGCGAGGATGATTACATCATAGGCAATTAAGTTATTTAATTTTGTTTCTGTCGTAAAACTAGGATTCATAGACTGAGATTGAAGAATCTTAGTCGCTGATTTTTTCTTGGCACAGGAACATTGGTGAGGACCACTCCCTTTGGTTAGGTGGCAGGTAATCCTCTGTGAAGAATGGGATTCTTCTTCTTTATGGATTTCGTTTTTGGAACCGTGGTTGCAATGACAAATCATAGAAAGGCGGTACATAGACTGGGCAAGTAATCCAGTTTCCAAAAATAGGATTTTACCTATAAAGGGAAGTAAGATCAAAACCGAGGCTATTTGTAACCAACGTTTCATGATGATTGTATATCATTTTACAAGGCACCTCTTAGTTTTTCAATGATCTAAATCAAGTGCACTCAAATAACTCAATTGATATAAATCATACTCTAAAAATTTCGTTTTTGGAATCGTTTAAAAGCTATGTATAGTGGGATGCTGACCCATAAACTTAGAAACAAAATAGTAATGCCGAACACACCGTACAGTCCTAATTGCCTTAATAGTAAGGCACCAGAAAATCCTAGCAGGGCAGAAGAGCTGGTTTGTAAAATTAAAAGAATTCTAATTAAGTCGATCGGGTTAAGTAAAATAACGATTAGAGAGGGAATTTCTATTGGATAGTCACCTAAATACAAACTAAAGATAAAAACAAGGGCATCGAAAAAGATAAAGAAGTACAACCAAACCAAAAGAGAAACAGTTAAAACAATTTCTCCCCTTCGAATCAAAGAAGAAACTAAAAACGCTAGTGCTACAAAGATTGCTGTTAAGAAAATTCCAAAAACGAGTAACTCAGAAAATAAAAATAGGAATTTAGGTTCATTTGAAAAAAGAAAAAACCCAGGAATACCTAAACCGAATAATAATCCGAGGGAAAGTGATACCGTGATTCCTAAATACTTGCCCAAAAAAAGAGAACTTCTACTTACTGATTTAGAAAGTAATACTTCAGCAAAAGGCATCGATTCTAAAAATGACATTCCAGAAAATGTAATAGCGAATAAAGGAATGACAATGAGTGTTAAGTTCATTGTGCTTACGAGCAATCGGATTCCATTCTGATCTCCAAAAAAACTTAAGATCATCATCACAAGGATGAGAATTCCTGAGTAAATGAATACCCATCGACTTCTGATATTTTCTTTGATTTCAAAAAATAAAATTTCTTTCATGGCTTTGTTTTGTATTCCTCATTCCAGAAATTCATTAGTGCCTGATCTAAATCAGTTTTGTTGTTTTTTCTGAGAAAATTTTCCGGAGAATCATCAATCAGAATGGACCCTTCTGATAAAAGAAGAAATCTGTCGGCTAACTCTTGTAACTCCTTTAATATATGAGTTGAAAATATAACAAGAGAACCTTCTTTTTTCTTTTCTGCCAAAAGAGATTTTAATAAATGCGAGATATATGGATCTAAACTGGCAGTGGGTTCATCGATCACATACAGATCTTTTTTGGAAGAAAAACACTGGAGGATGCTAATTTTTTGTTTGGTTCCTCCCGATAGAGATCCAATTTTTTTATCCATGTGGCTATTTAACTCTAAAATTGATAAAAGGTTTTGAAATCTTTCTTCCTCAACAAGTTCTAGTTTTTTAAAAAACGAAATTAGTTCTCTTACTTTAATATTTGTTGGGAAACGAGGCGTTTGTGGCATATAACCGATGGTATGTGGTTCATTGATTTTGCTTTGGAATAAAATTTGTCCAGAACTGGGTTGTACGAGTCCCAGGATTCCTTTGATGAGAGAACTTTTTCCTGATCCATTAGGGCCAATGATGGATACAATATTCCCTGATTCTGTTTGAAAGTTTACATCTTTGACGGCAACAGAGTTACCACCGTAACTGATGGTAAGATTTTTTACTTCTATCATATTCTTTCCTTCATCCTAGGATGTTGGTCTTCAAATTCGATCGGTGTCACAATGGGGAAGGCTTTTTCAATCCCTTGTAAAAAAAGAACCACTGGGGATTCATAAAGCACCATTAGGAAAGGATACACAGCAATCCAGTAACCAAAAAAATGAATGGTTTTGTGGGGAACATCACCGATATGATCTTTGTCCAAATCATAACCTTCATAGTGATCCCAGTAGTTATTTACAAATTCATTGGTAGTAGATTTTGTATTGGTGCTTACATCAAATACATTCTTTATAAAATTATTATCTATAATTTTGTTATAATCAGTATTTCCTAGGATTTTAATTCCCCAACCATTGTTGATAAAATCATTATTCAGAAACTTTATATTGGTAATTCCATCGGCAAACACAGCAATTGTATTCCCTTCGAATCGATTTTTAGACAATGTGCTATCTGCAATATCTTTTAAAAGAATTCCATTCGAACTTTCTCCCCAGTTATCCATAAACTCATTTTCTTCCATGATGATATCTTTACTATACATCACGGCAACACCGGCAGAATTGTTTTTGAAAATATTCCGATTGAATTGGTTATGGCTGGAAGACATAAAATGCATTCCATAACGAATGTTCTCTTTGGATTCATTGCCTTGAATGTCTAAGTTCTCTGAAAATTCTAAATAAATTCCATCACGGTGTTTTTGTAGTTTGTTTCCAATGATTTTGTTATTGCTGGCAGACCAAAGGTGGATGCCGTTCCCACCGAGGACTTCATTTTCTGCGTTTCCTATGGAAATATTATTTTTGAGTGTGCAGTTGGTTGTTTCTGCGAGATAAAAACCATAGACATTATCTTCTAAAATTAAGTTTTCGAAATGGCAGTTTTTGACTTTATCAGCATAAACTCCAGCATATTCGGTTAAATCAGAGATTCCACTTCCCATGATTTTTAAATTTTCTAGGCGCACTCCGTTGGAATAAATTCCAAACACATGTTTTTCTTTGAGTCCGTCGATCACAACACCGGCTTCTCCTACGATTGTGATGGATTTTGTAATTGGTAAAAATCCTTCTTTGTAGGTTCCTGTTTGGATTTTTATGGTGTCTCCGTTTTGAGAAAGAGCGATAGCAGTTTTTACTGATTTTACCGTGCAATTGGAACAAACAGCAATGGTTTTTGCAGACAAAGGATAGATAGGGAAAATAGAGAAAAGTATAAAAGCAAAAATAGAAAAGAACTTTTTCCATGCGAGATGGATGTGGTTGTTGATTAAATGGTGTTTATGATTCAAATTGGTTCTTTGATCAATCCTTTTACTTTTGAAATGGGATAGAGTCTTCATGAGTTTTAAAAGCGGCAAGTCCTGCACCCATTGGCGAACGAATTTTGTCTGAATGAATGATGATTGCCTCGTCTTTCGAGAGAAATTCGTTTGTATCTAAATAGTTAGTGACCCATATTTTTTGTGTTTTTAAGTCTTTGTCTTTTTGAAATTGCTCCAAACATTCAATGGCATCGAAATGGTATCTTTTTCCTTTATAAGTGATGAGTTGTGTATGAAATCGCATATCTACAATGTTCATTGAACAATGACTACATTTCATTTCCCCAACTGTCAATCGTTCGGGATGGACTTCCCCACAGTTGATCAGGCCAACTGTGAAGAAAATACAAACAAGTTTTAAGTTCTTAAACCACATTTGATTTTTTCCTACGATTTTCATCCCAGAGAATATATACCAATACGACGAGGCTAAGTCCTAAAATCATACCACCATACGAAGGATAACTACAAGCAGTAATGTTTAACATTTCCTTGCAACCAAGTAGTGGTGGCTGGTAAGCCATTCCTTCCACAATGATAGGAGCTTCTGGATTTAAGTTGTGTCCGTAGTTATATTCCCATCTCCAAAAATCAGAAAGTCCCACAAGCCCAACAATCACTAGGTTTATGATCCCAAGAATTGCCATCCCCACTTTGGGATAGAGTTCAGTGATAAAGGCACCAAAGATCAGATAAGCAAGAACATACGGCATAAAAAGAAGTTCTGGAATGGATTCCGAAACGATCTCTTGCATACCAATGTAATGATTCAGAAGGTTGATGTTTTTTAAATCATAAGGTGTGGCACCGGTGATTTTATTGATCCAAATTTGCATTCCGAGTCCCTCGGGGTACTGTGGAGCCGAAATGGATATGGACCAAATGGGAATCAAATACACCAAAATCAGAACTAAACCGACCCCTAAGATTAGGAGCCGGTTTCTTTTACTTAACGTTTGGAAAAGTAAAGTTTTCATACAAGTTATGGACTAACTCGGATGTACTGTTGCATCTCTTGGTGTAGAGCAGAACAGAAGTCTGTGCAGTAGAAAGGATAAACTCCTGGTTTTGGAGCAACCCATTTAAAGGTTCTAGTTTCACCTGGCATGATAAGAAGGTTTGTCATGTTAGGTGCTCCACCAATCGCAAATCCGTGAGGAATATCATAATCTTGTTCCAAGTTGGTTACGTGGAAGTATAGAGTTTCCCCAGTTCTTGCTTCAATGATATCCGGTTTGAAGTGAGAACGAATCGCAGTCATGTAGATATGGACAGTACTTCCTAATCTTACAATTTTTGCATCATTCTCATTTTTGGTCGCATACGGATGTTTGTTTTCTTCCAAAGGAAAGAGTTTTGCTGTTTTATCCATAAGCAGTTTTGCCGGAATCATTTGTGAATAGTGTGGTTCTCCCACAGTAGGGAAGTCTGACAACAATTCCGCTTTACCAGAAGAGATGTCATAGAGTTGCGCACTTTGCGGTAACTCCATACCTACAGGCAGATATCTGTCTTTAGTGATTTTGTTCATGGCAATCAGATACTTACCGTAAGGCTCTGAAGAACTACCACCAACGATAGATAAGTGACCAACACTATAATAAGCAGGTAGATGTTGTACCACTTCCCATGTGCCGAGTTTCCATTTTACAACTTCAGAACTTACGAAACAAGAAGTATAGGCATACCCTTGACCGTCGAACTCAGTATGTAATGGACCAAGACATGGTTTTTGTACTTCACCAGCAAGTGTAGATTCATATTTAAGAACTGGAATTCCTTCGATTTCAGTCGAATGGTGTTCCTTTTTGTCTTTCACTTCCATCATTTTGCTAAAGGAGTGAACTGGGATTACGGATGCTAACTTTCCACCACCGACAATGTATTCTCCTGTAGAGTCAACGTCAGTTCCATGTGGACTTTTTGGTGTTGGCATGTAATACATCATACCTGGACAATCCTTCGGATTCAACATCTTCACACCGCTTAACTTAGTAGAAACGGCTGGTTTGTTTTCATCGTGGAAGTTGTTTACGTATTCACCACCAAAGTTGTAAGCCTTTCCTTGGTCTTTACATTCTTTAGCACGAACCCAGTTGAATGCTAAGATAAAGTCTTTATCTTTTTTAGAAGCACCAACTTCTAACATTTTGTGTGCTTGTTCAGAGTTGTAACTACTGAAGAAACACCAGTCATGGGATTTCTTTTTACCACAATGGGATAAGTCATAGTTAAACCCAGGAACAAGAACTTGCAATTCAATGGAAAGTCTTCCTGTGTTTTTATCCACTTTCACCATAGTGACAGTTCCTTTGAACCCACCTTTGGAGAAACTGTCGATAGCAACGCTTGCTTGCGGAACAGGAACCGAGAATCTAGTTGCTGCCATCAAATACTCTGTATTTTCTGTTGCAAACGGAGATGCGTGGTTACCGGCAGTGTTTGGGATTTCTAAAATCTCTTTGGTCTCAAAAGACTTTAGATCAATCCTTGCAAGCCTTGGTGTGTTGTTTGCATTTAAAAACATCCAACGACCATCTTGTTTTCCATCAGTCATAGATGCTTCTACGTGGTGGCTATCATCCCACGGCACATAACCATGAGTTGTTTTTAACATGTCTTTGGTTTCTTCATCAAACCCATATCCGTTTTCTGGAAACACAGAAAACACTGGAATGATCTTGAACAACCGTGCAGATGGAATTCCGTAAACGGACATCTGACCACTAAACCCACCAGATAAAAAGGCGTATACTTCGTCCTTTTCACCTGGAGCCACATACACTCTAGAAGCAGCATCGGAAGCAAGTGTTGCCGTAGCTGCACCCTTTTTGCAATTCGGAACGAATGCCATAAGGGTGATTCCAAGTGTAACGAGTATTAAATTTGATTTTTTTAACATATAGTTACCTATTTTAAATCCATCTTGCGGAAGTACTCGAGGATCTCTCGTGCTTCTTCTTCCTTAATATTTTGAAAAGTCATTTGAGTTAAGTGTTCACCGAGTAACTCTTGTCCGATGGGATCTTTTTGAGTCATCTCCACTGGATTTAGGATCATATTCATAATCCATTCGGGAGTTCTGCGGAGTGTAACATCTTGAAGAGCAGGTCCTACAACCTTTTCTTCGAATTTGTGACAAGCGGAACACTTGGCTTCAAATTGTTTTTTTCCACGATCTGCCATTGACTGGTCTAAAGCTCCCAGGGTGACAGATTTTACTGGTCCTATCCCTTTGGAACCCGCATTAGATGCTGGTGCTTCTTCTGTTTTGTCTCCTCCACAGGATATGATTGTCATACTGATTAAGAGTCCTACTATAAGTCCGAATTTGATTCGGTAGTGTACTCCGGTTAATATTGAAAGGTTCATCTTAAATACTCCTTAGTATTTTAGTATTTATCATTTCTTTGCAGGTGGTAGTAACACTGTGTCAACTACGTGGATGATCCCGTTAGTTGCAGGAATGGATGCAACAATGGTGGCACCATTGATCAAAACCTTTCCATTTTTTAAGGAAACTTTAGTGTGACCTCCATTTGCCATTCCGAGTTCGTCATCTTTACCAGTGAACTCAGACTTCAAAATGGATTCGGTTAAGTTACCCACTACAACATGGTATTCTAATATGTTCTTCAATGCATCTTTTTGGCTTGGTTTTAGAAGATCATCTACAGTTCCTGCAGGTAACTTTGCAAATGCATCGTTTGTTGGTGCGAACACAGTGAACGGTCCTTGGTTAGCAAGGGAATCCACAAGGCCCGCAGCTTGGACAGCTGCAACCAGGGTAGTATGGTCTTTTGAACCTACTGCAATTTTTAGTACATCTTGTTGTGATTTGTCATCGGCAACTGCAGAAATTCCTTTGCCAGAATTGGAGTCTTCATCCTTTCCGCAAGAAACACCAGCTAGCGAAAGACAGGTGACAATTGTAATCATGGTTAATTGAAAAAATTTTTTGTTCATTGGATACCGCCCACTCATTGGTTCACCTACCATTTAATGCCAGATCGTCTGAATATGTATTGATCTAAATCAAGATGGCAGGAATCATAAACATTGATTTTTATCAATACATAGATCGGTTGTCAGTAACTTTTTTGGGTTTGGTTATCGAGAAAGCGGTTCAGACTGCTTTGAATCCCCAGAACGATTCGTTCTATAAATTAATTTATAATGATTCTAATTCTAATCATGACTTAGGGAAACCTTCACTTTCCTTGTTGTCGGGATTAATCACTTGTCCTCTTTGGGCGCTGCAAAATCCTGAAAGAACGAGGCTCTTATGATAGCGCATTGGGATTCGAAGTATGAAACGAATATTTCCGAGATTGATTCTCAACATAAAAAACTCTTTCGGTTAATTAACAATATCGAAACGGTTTACGAAGAAAACAAACACCACCTTTCAGGAAAATCGAAGGTGTTACTCGATGCAGTTTCTGAACTAGAGGATTATACTCTCAGTCATTTTTTGATTGAAGAACGTGTGATGGAACTCAACCAATATCCGAATCTAGAAGCACATATCAACCAACACAATAAGTTCACAGATAAAATATTGGATTTAAAAAATCGTTTGGGTCAGGGGAATTTACTTTCCAATGATGAATTATTGGATACTTTCTTTAAAGACTTAATTGATTTTTTACGGGCGTGGCTTACCAATCATATCTTGAAAGAAGATTTAGATTACAAACCTTTCATTAAGTTTAGTATATAATCATTTTCTTTTTGAATTTACTTTGTTCATTCAAAGTACAATGAATGTTTGGATATTTTTTCGATAAGTTCTGATTTTGCTTTTTTAGCCAAATCGATATCGTTTCCTTTCATTATACGCACTTCTTCTAATAATAAATTTATATAATTATGTAACTCTTCATGTCCTTGGCCTGACATTGTACAAGAGGATTGGATTTCATTGATAATGGATAAAATTTGATCAGCTTGTTTATGGTAGTCCTCTAGTGATTCAAGAGAATTAGCATGATGAAATTGTTCGTCCATCTTCTGAAATCCCAACCTTGTAGATTTATCTGCCACCCAAACTTTGCCATTGTTCAGTTCTGGAAGTTTTGAACCCGTATGTTCATGGCACGAGAACGTAATCGTTATTAGGAATAAAATAAAACCATGGAAAATAAACTTGGAAAACTTCATGATACAAATTACCACCCTTGTTTCAGGAAGGAATTGATCTAAATCAATAGAGAATTTTTTTCTGAAGGGATTTGGTTTTAAGTGTAGGAAATGATTCTCACCCAAGCGAGTCTCATAAATGTTAGTAAACCGAAAAAAATTAGGCATTTTCCAAGTAGAGCGAAGGAATCGATTGGGATAAAAAATTTTGTAATTAAATATAGAATCAAACCAAAATTGTAACTAGAAAACATCAACCATGCCTGCTTACTGGATCCCCGGGGATGTTCTGAAAGAAACTTGGGAAACATCCAATAAGCCGTTCCCATAATTAGTTGAATGAAAAATCCCCAAATCAGAATCGAATAATGCAGTGGTAGGAATTTCCAAATTTCAGGATTCCACCCAAAGGCTTTGTGAAACATAAGAAGAGACCCTAACAAGGATCCGAGGATTAAGTAAATTAAGGAAATTCGAATGAGCCAAACGGATTGAATGGGTAACATAGATTTTATTTTCTACTTTGCGGTTCTAATCTTGGCCAAATTTCCAATACAAAACAAAGGATTCCTGCAAATTGCAAAAAGATAGAAAAAGCAAAAGGTACAAGGGAAAGGTCTCTATTTAAATACAAAAAAGGTTCTGAACCAATGCGAAAGATAAGCCCTAAATTTAAACAAAAATAAGCCATCCAAGAAAGATTGGATCCATTTTTCGGAGCTGGATTTTTTCCTTTTGGATACATCCAAAGAGAAACACCCATGATAATCTGCGTAATCCATCCAAGAGCAATCATGTGCCAATAAACAGGCATTAAATGAATTTCCCAGTTAGATCCTGGAAATTCAGAGAGAGCATAAACTAAAACTCCGCACAACAAATACAACATTCCAGATTTGATAAAGTATCTTGAAATCTTTGGCATAGGAAATCCAGTTTGGCCCTAGTTTATTTTTTTTCTGAGTCGAGTTCGATTTTGTAACTGGCGTGGCAAGCGACACAGTTACGCGTAAGTTCATCCATCTCTTTTAAAAGTGTATGAATGTCTTGTTTTTTGCGAATCTTTGCTGCGATTGCATCAAACTTTTCGTGAGTTCCAAATCCCAGTTTTTTGAATTCCACAGGAAGTTTTAAAAGAATCGTTTTTTCTTGGTGTTCTAAACTAGCAACAAGGCCCATACCTACGGCATCGGCGGCTTTTGCTGCACCTTCGTAGTCTTTGTCTGCCAGTCCACCTAGCATTCCATTGACTGCTGTGAGTAGGGCCCTCATTTCAGTTAGGACTAATTGTCGTTCAGCAGGTGTTAGATGAATTGCAGTTCGGTTGTCTAAAGAACGACTAGTGCTTCCGAAATAAAAAAAATACCCAAGTGTGATGAAGGTTACGATCCAAATTCCGATCGCAATTTTTCCAATAGATTTAGAATTCATTTGTTTTGCCTTTTAAATATTTTGTTCCATTCCAAAATAGATACTAAATACACTCATCTGTTTGTTATAAGAAAATTGGAATGGATGAATTTCTTTACTAGAATAGATGGCATGGGATAACGTCCAGTCTGAAGTTTTTCCTCCATAAGTTTTTTTAGGAAATCCATATTCACATGCGATATGGAAAGTGGAGTCATTCCAGGAGATACTTCCACCCATAGAAAGGTGGTGTTCGATACTAGCTCCTAACATGGGACTCACTCCGCTAGCAGGAATTACATTGTTTCCATAACTATACCCCATTCGACTCATAAAACGATCATTCCATTTATACTCGGCCCCAATAGCAAATATGGTTTGGTTTTTCCAATTTAAATTGAATTGAAAAGCATTAGTTTCTACTCCAATAGGTGTCCTCATCCAAACATCCTCTAGGCGAAACTTACTAGAATTAAAACTTTCCGACCAAGGGATGTATTTGATATCAAAGTCGATGATAAATCTGTCAGTGCGATAAGAAATTCCCGCAATATGTTTGTCTGGCCAAAGCATATACCGGGACACTCTTGTACCAAAGGATCTTTCGGGAGCATACCCATCTACTTTCATAGTTCCATCCATCGGTAAAAAATTTCTAGTAGTGTAGGAATAAGCGATTCGGATATTCTCTGTTAGGTCATAAGAGACTCCAATTTTTCCTCCCATGCTATAAGCCGAGTCACTTTGGTAACGGATTCCGCCAGGGATAGTGAGGCTTCTTGTTTCATCTTGGTAGGTTCTTTTCAGTTCCATAAACCCATAAACCAGGTCAAGACCGGCGCCCACGGCAAAGTTCCCTTTTTTGAACCCAGCACCAAACGTGGATTTCATGGTCATAAATCTAAAGTTTAAATCTTCTACTGCTTTTGTGCTCTCGCCGATGACGGGAATATTTGTTCCAAAGGTTTCATTGAGGGTTCGGCCGTCAGGTGTGTGTCGTTTGATATTTTTAAACTGTCCACCCCCACCTCCTTGTGCATACAAAGCAAAACCAATGCTTATATTTTCCGATATAGGTTTGATGATCCCAATATAGGGAAGGACTGCTCTCGGATGTTCGACTGTTGAGTTGCGATAAGAACGACTAGGATCTGGATCAATGTATTCATCATTATATTCGATAGTGGGCAAATGAATTCCAGAACCTAACTCCCATTTGGTTCTTTTGACTCGTGCCAAATGAGAGGGATTCGATTCTAAATCCATCACCGATCCGCCCACCGCTTGGAAGGCACCTCCCATTCCGGCTTGTCTTGCTCCAAACGCTGGCTGCAGGATCCCATGAAAGGCCTCCAGAGAGGGGGAGAGTCTCGGATCCAAGATTAGAATTAGAATGAATAAAAATATGAAAATGCGACTCGAAATCATTTACCCCAATGGATGAGCCAGCCCTTTCGAAGTCAAGGGGATAAAAATTCAGAAAAGGGAGAAGCCCCGAGAAGCCAGGATTCCCAAGAGTGCAATCGAAACGGATACCAACAAATTGAACCTTCCAAAGAAAGCAGAAGTTTTCCTATACCTTTCATATTGGATGGGGTCTGATTCTAAGTAGATAAATGTTTTGGGTCCAGTCACAAAGTCGTGATACAAAGAAGATAAAAATAAAATGGTAAATAATCCTATTTTTGCCAAAAACATGTAACCTATGTTAGTTGTGAGTAAGGCACCGTTTGATTCAAAATAACCTTTGTTATATAATAGTCCTATCCCTGAGATAACAAAAACCAAAAAAACAAAGTAAGATATATTTCTAAACTGAAGAGCTGTTAATTGGAGTAACCTTAGTTTTTGATCTTTTAACTCAGGATTTCGAATGACTGGAATGACTACGATTACATAGAAGATCATTCCTCCTACCCAAATCATCGCAGAGAAAATATGAAAGATCAAAAGTAAAAAGTAAAACAACATGATAGATGAAAATGGAATGGATGGGTTGTTTGTCTTTTCCTTTTTTATTTTTAGAAACAATCTAAAAATCTATCTTATATATTTTCCTTTTTAGAAAAGGGGATTCTTTTGGGATGGATTGAGAGTGTGTCCCAGATGAGAAAAATTCCAGAACTGTTACTTCCTGCCGGAAATTTAGAAAAATTAGAAATTGCTTATCTATATGGTGCAGACGCAGCCTATTGTGGTGTCCCGAGGTTTTCTTTGCGAGCCAGAGAAAACGATTTTACTATGGAGGCATTGGATGCCGGTGTAACCCTTGCCCGGAAACTCGGTAAAAAAATCTATTTCACTGTGAATAACATTCCAAGAAATTCTAAGTTGCCATCCTATCCTAAGTATTTAGATCAGATGGCGGCATTAAAACCGGATGCATTGATTATGGCTGATCCTGGTTTGATACTCATAACAAAGGAAGCTCATCCTGAAATTGACATTCATATTTCTGTCCAAGCCAATACGATGAATTATGCGACAGTGAAATTTTGGAAAAAATTTGGTGCCACTCGAGTGATCTTATCTCGCGAAGTTTCCATTTCTGAAATTGCAGAAATCAAAAATGAAGTTCCCGATATGGAAATTGAAGTCTTTGTGCATGGATCGATTTGTATTGCTCATAGTGGTCGTTGTTTTATGAGTAATTACTTTAAAAAACGGGATGCCAACCAAGGTTCTTGTAATAATGCCTGCCGTGATTTGTATAAAGTATTTGTTACCAATCCTAAACAAAATGATGAAGCTATGGAACTCATTACTGACGAGGATGGAACATTTTTAATGAATTCTAAAGATCTTCGAGCCATTGAATTCTTACAAGAGTTATGTGATGCGGGAGTGGATTCTTTAAAAGTGGAAGGTCGCACAAAAAACGATTATTATGTGGGAATGGTGGCACGTAGTTACAGAAATACCTTGGATAGTATAGCGCGAGGCGAAAGTTTTGACAGAAAGTGGTTACAAGAACTGGATAAAGTTTCTTCTAGAAAATACTTCTCTGGGTTTTTGACTCGTGGTATGGAAGATAGAATTCCTGAAGAGGAAAGAGATTTCCAAAACAATGAATTTGGAACGAGTTTACAGATGAGCCAAAAGTATGCGGGGTTTGTAAAAGAATATAAACCGGATACAAAACGAATCGTCATTGAAGTGAAAAATAAAATCCAAAAAGGAGATGTGATGGAAGTGATCACGGCTTCTGATCCGGAAGCATTGTCTTTTACTGTGGATCAAATATTTTATAAAGAAAAACCTGTGGAAGTGATTAGTGGGGGAATGGGGACAGTTGAGTTAGAAGTTCCGTTTGTGATTCCGTCTAGGTCTTTTTTAAGTAAAAAATTATAAGTGAGTTTCCTCCTAAGTTCTCCCCGCGATAGGGATTGTAGCGTAAATCCTGCAATGCAACGGAAGTTAGGTGTATAGATACGAAAACTAAAAAATATTCTTCTGTTGCTTTGCAGATTGCAGCGGAAAGCCCGGTCCAGCACTTTTGGTGCTGGATTCGCCCCGAGATTTACACCTCTTTCTATTGAGAATCTGCCTAAGGAGAACTGTTAAGTAACAGTAGAATTAGATAGGTTAGGGTTTTTTGTGAAAAATAAATTAGTATTTTTAATCTTCATTGTGTTTGCCTTCCTCCTGCAATGTGGCAAAGAATCCAACGGGGAGAACACTGCACCAGCCGAAGCGGAAATGCGTTCCTTGGATGCCGTGAGTGAAAAAAAAGTGGCTCCCAGTGCTTCGCGATCCGAAGAGAGCATCGAACAACCGTCAGTCGAAAACCAACTGGGCCAGGTATTTGTTCCCATTCCCACTAGTTCCGAACGATTGTTAGAATACCAAGTCCAATTAAGTTACCAAACCCAAAATTTGATCAAAACAAGAAAGGATATACTTGGTTTTATTACCAAATATGGCTATATAGAAAGTAGTTCTGCTGTGAATGCGGACTCTCCTTATATGAGCCTTCGCATTCATATCCATTCTGAAAAACTATATGAAGCTTTAATTGAATTGGATACTTATGGGGTTTTACAGAGTGAGGACATCTCTACGGTAGACCATACAGAAGGAATGGTTTGGCAAAAGATCAAGTCAAACCGCGAAAAAATTCGATTAGGTCGACGAACGAATGCCAACAACCAAACTTCGGCCAATTCAAAAAACTGGCAAGCGATCGAAGAAGCCGTAACAGATAGCGAAAACAATTTGGACCAGTCGGAGCATGAAATTTGGAAAATAAAAGATAAGGTAAAGTGGGCTACCTTAACCGTTCAATTTTCGACCCCCATTCCACCGGATAAAATCCAAGTCCCAACCTATAAAAATGCATTCATTGGAATTCTAAATGTTTTTTTAGATTTAACATACTATCTGATTTGGATGATTCCTTTCTTCCTTCTTGCAGGTATTTTGTATTTTCCACTGAAAAAGATTGGGAAGTATTTTAAAAAATAATGGAGAGAATTGTAGAAAAGTAATTCCATCACATAACGAAAGGCAGTGCTCTTTCGTTATGGTTTGTCTGTTAGTTACAACTGCCAGAGGAGAGATTGAACTTTTTTTTCTCTTCTGGGTCCGAAATGGTTTTTCCATAGTCACTTTGGAGTTTGAAACATCCCATTCTATTTTGTTTTTCCGCTTTTTGAAAACAATCACATACTGCTGAAACTTTTTCTTCTATGGAAAGGTTTGGTTTCGTTTCTGGTGTTCCCGCTAACTCTTGTTCGCATTTCTGAAGAGCGACAAGATAGGAATCGTATGCTTTAGATCCCTTCTTTAAAATAGCTACATGTTCTTCTCTTTGTGCCAAACATTTCTTTTTGTCCGCTTCAATTTCTGAGCTCTTTGCTTTTTTTAAACAATTGCAGAGTTCCGTTGCTTTGGTTTCTGGATTAGCATTGAGTGCTACCGTGAAGAAAAATAGAATACAAAAGAGGATTTGTTTTTTCATCTCGGTGATTCTATGTTTTATCACCCAAAGTCAAGACGGTTTTGTATTCTTTATTTAGAGAACAAGATTCATATTACCAAAAGCCAATCCGCTGAGAATAGGGAATGGCTTTATCAAAGTATTAGTTTTTAGTTTCTTTAGAGAGGTATGGAATAACTTCGTATCCAAGATTCAGATTTTTCGGGATCGTCATAAAAATGTTCTGAATCTTTTCCAAATCGGCTTTCGTATTCGTTGATTTTATAACTATCGTGATGGCAATGGACCGCTGCCAAACATTCTATTTCGTTTTTGGAAGTTAATTTTAAATCTTTTGCTTCGTCGAATAGATCCAAGTAGCCAATCCTCCAATTGTATTGGCTTAAGAGTAGTGGGACTATGTCCCGGTAAGATTTATGGGCGGAAACGGAAGCAGGATTTAGGCCGTGAAGGTTTACAAAGATTTTAAATTTTGTGCCAGCAGGAATTTCTGCAAATGCCTTTTCCAAACTTTGTTTCCACTCGGATACTTCCGTTTCTGTCACAGCACCAGAAATTCGCGTTGTGACAAGAGCTGATTCCTTTTCCCATTTCGTATAGATTTCGTTCTTCATATCGATTGGACATGAGTAGTAATCCCTAGATCATAAAAAAAGGATTTTTCGTTAGAATGATTCTAGGTATGTTGCAAAAAAACAGTCATTCCAAACTCTGAACCAATGGGCCTTGTGGTGGGTTCATTAAGAATATTCTGATATTCTGAACCACGTTCAATATAAAGACTTCGGGGAAATTTTATGCAGCGTAATTCTATTAAATTCATTTTGTTACTGAGTGGTGCTACTATTCTTTTTATTATTAGCTGTTCGGTAGGTTCAGTTGCTTATTACTTTGGGCAAAAAAAGATAAAAGAAGCTTATATTGGACAAATGCAAGGAATTGTAGAAGTTGTTGGCCAAGAGATCGATGATTTTTTTGTAAACCATGTCAATGTCATTAAAACTGTAGCCAATGATCAAAGAACCATCACTTCCTTAAAAACAGGGAAACCCATCGCTCAAGCCTACTTTAAGGAAATGAATGATCGGTATGGAGTCTATGAAAATATTTATACACATACTTATGATAATGATCCTCGAGTTGTAGCGGATGCCACAGGCCAAGCTATCGGATGGAAAATGAAACCGGAAGATATGGATCCAGAAGAACTAAAGGCCGGCAAAGAAAAAAGGTACTTTATCGGAAAACCTATTCTGAATCCTCTCACTAACAATCCTGTTGTTACCATCACCTATCCTGTATACGACAACGAAAAATTGATCGGGAATGCGGGAATTGCACTCTCGCTTATGAACTTAACCGATAAGGTGATCAATAAAATCAAAATTGGTCGCGATGGTTATGTTGTCATTTCGACAAAGGCGGGACTCCTCATTGCTTTAAAAGAAAAAAAACAAATTTTAAAGTATGATTTGTCCAAAGATGAATCAGGTGCACGTATGTTGTCTTTGAAAACAGGAGATGTACTTGAATTTGAATATTTAGAACGGGAACATCTTGCTGTTAGCCATCATCTAAAAGATTGGGGAATGGTGATTCTTGCCATCCAACCTAAAGAAGAAATCAAAGAAGCACTGTTTGAGTTACTTATAATCATAGCAATTTCATCCATCGTGATTGCTCTTGTGTCTATTTGGTTGTTATATGTTTTACTGAGTAAACGATTGAATCCATTGGAAGATGTGAGTCATATTTTTAAAGAAATGTCAGAGGGAAATTTAACTTCGTCCATTAAAGTTGTTTATGATGATGAGATTGGACGTATGGGGCAAGGACTCAATGTATTTATTGCTAGTTTAAGAAAGTCTTTTGAAGAGATCCAAAGAATTACCATAGAACTTGCTGCATCATCGGAAGAATTAACTTCTTCTTCCAATAACTTTGCTACAGGAGCGCAGTCCACTGCGGCTTCTTCTGAAGAGATGTCTGCTACGATTGAAGAAATGTCCGCAGGTATGGATCATATTGCAGCCTCTACAGACAGGCAATTTGGAAACTTTACAAACTTCCATTCTAAAATTAGAGAACTATCAGAAAGTATCCGTAAAATTGGATCCGAAATTGAAAGCACACTGAAGTTAGCAGAATCCATTTCTAACCAAGCCAAAAAGGGAGAAGAGTCCATCCAAGGTATGAGCCAAATGATTGAGAACATCCTTCATTCCTCGGGAGAAATGACTGCTATCATTCAAATCATCAATGAAATCGCAGACCAAACACAACTATTGGCTTTGAATGCTGCGATTGAAGCGGCTCGGGCCGGTGAAGCGGGAAGAGGATTTGCTGTTGTTGCTGATGAGATCTCTAAACTTTCAGAAAAAACAGCCTCCTCTATTAAATCAATTGGAACCATGATTACTAAAAACAATCGGGAATTGGATTCCGGTGCCAATGCCATTCGTTCGTCTGCCGAAATGTTACACAACATCATTCAAAATGTGGAAACAGTAAATGCAGCAATGAACAAATTGTACTCAGTCACTTCTGCTCAAGAATCCATTAAACGAGAAGTAGACGAAGGTGCTGAACAAATGGGTTTTGATGCAGAGACAATCAAACTCTCCACCAATGAACAGAAGAGGGCAGTGAGAGAAATTTCGGAAGTCATCATACAAATCAATGAACATACGTTAATTACTGCTTCTGGTTCAGAAGAGATGTCTTCTTCCGCGCAAAATTTAGCATCAACTGCTGAGATTTTAAAAGGGATCACCGAACGATTTAAGTTGTAAAAAATAGTTCGACATAAAATCAAAATTCGACATTGTTTTTATCAATTCGTTTTTTGAGGATTCCATGGCAAATTTACCAAAGATTTTTATTTCTCTGGCCATCTCTATTTCTTTATTTCAATGTTTGGGAAGTCGTCGGCCACTTGTTCCTTCTTATGTGGACCCTCAAGGTAATTTACGTAATGCTGCCGTTGGACAAAAGTTTATGGTCTCCACGGGAAATCCTTTGGCCACAAAGGCTGCAATCAAAGTTTTGGAAAGTGGTGGGAATGCAGTTGATGCATCCGTTGCAGCACTCCTTGTGTTAAATGTAACCAATGGAGAAGCTGCTAGTTTTCCTTCTGTGGCACCAACATTAGTTTATGATAAAAAATCAGGACAAGTAAAAAGTTATATAGGAGCAGGGACTGCCCCTAAAAAAGCAAATATCGAATGGTTTAAAGAGAAAGGTTATGAGGTGATGCCAAAAAATTCTATTTTGGCTCAGTTGTTGCCGGCATCTCCCGATGTCATTGTAAGATTGTTACAAGATCATGGAACCAAATCTTTTTCAGAACTAGTGCAGCCAGCCATTCAAATCGCAGAAGAAGGTTTTCCTGCCAACCGAATCTTAGTAAAGAACTTAGACTTACCATTATATAAACGTTTAGGTTTTACTTTGATTATGCCATACAACTCGGAAGTATACCTTGAGAAAAAATGGTGGTATGGAATTCGAGAAGGGGAACTCACGAAACGGTTGGATCTGGCAAATACATGGAAGTCTATGGCTGGTGCAGAAATGCAAACTTTAAAAACAGGAAAGACCAGAAAACAAGCGTTAGAATCGGTAAGAGATTATTTTTATAAAGGGCCAATTTCTGATGCCATTGTGAAACTACATACGGATAAAAATGGTCTTTTTACGAAAGAAGATTTGGCAAAATATACCGGTGGTTGGGAAAAACCAGTATCCGGTGAGTTTGGAGAATACCAAATTTTCTCAAACCAAACTTGGACACAAGGTCCAGTGGTTCCTATGGTTTTGCAATTGTTAGATGGTGTTGATCTTAAATCAATGGGTCATAACTCCCCAGAATACATCCATACAGTGTCCCAAGCGATTGAACTTGTCATTGCCGATAGAGAAAAATATTTTGGAGATCCAAAATTTGTAGAGGTTCCTATTGCTGGTTTACTTTCCAAAAAGTATGCGAATCTCAGACGAAAACTGATTCAAAAAGATGCCTTTGGAGTGACACCTCCTTCTGGAAATCCTTGGATGTTCGATTCAAAAAAACCAAACTCCCATCATTTACAACCTAACGAAACAAAGGAACAATCGATCAGCGAAATTAAGTATGGCAAAGACACTACTTATTTGAGTATTGTGGATGGAAGTGGGAATGCTGTCTCTCTCACTCCGAGCGATTTCCCGCAATCACCGATGGTTCCTGGTACGGGGATTACATTGGGAATTCGTATGACACAGTTTCGTTTGGACCCAAATCATCCTTCCGCACTTGCCCCGGGAAAACGACCACGGATCACACCTAATCCAGGTATGGTGTTGAAACAAGGAAAGTTATGGATGAGTTTTGGAACACCTGGTGGGGATGTCCAAAGCCAAGCGATGATTCAATTTTTTCTAAATGTGATCGTCTTTGGAATGGATCCACAAAAAGCGGTGGAGGTACCTAGATTTCGTTCCGTGAACTGGCCAGATAGTTTTTCACCACATAGTTACAGGCCGGGTGGAATTGAATTAGAAGAGTCTCTGTATGCAAAAGTCTCTGATTCTTTAAAAACAATGGGTTATAAAGTATATAAAAAAGGTCATTTAGACAATGATTTTGGTTCCGTCTGCGCAGTATTAAATGATGCAAAGTCTAAAAAACTGATAGGAGTGGCCGACCCTAGAGAAGAGTCTTGGGCTGAAGGGAAATAAATTTTCAGATGACCAAAATACTTCTGATTGAAGATGAACCAGGAATCCAGGAAACCATCCAAATTACTTTGGAGTCGGAAGGGTTTTCTGTATCTGTGGCTTCCACAGGGAAACAAGGGATTCAAAAAGTCTCCAATGATACCTCACTCATTGTGCTTGATATTGGATTACCTGACCAAAATGGATTTGAAGTTCTAAAAGAAATTCGAAAGTCATTCCAAACACCTGTTATCTTTTTAACAGCACGAAATACAGAGATCGATAAAGTATTGGGATTGGAAATGGGAGCAGACGATTATATTGTAAAACCATTCAGTCCCAGAGAACTTTTAGCAAGAATTCGTGCCATTTTAAGAAGAACAACCCAACTACAACCAATGGAAGATCATAAGTTTAGAATTTCATTGGATAAAAAATTGGTTTATTTGAATGGCAAAATATTGAATCTTTCCCCTTACGAATACAAAACCATGGAATTATTTTTTAAATGGCCCGGACGTATTTTTACCAGAGAAGAAATTATGGACAGTGTGTGGACAGAACCAGAAGATAGTTTCGACCGCGCTGTGGATACAGTCATCAAAAACATCCGTGCTAGGTTCAAAGAAATTGAAAATGACTTCGACCCCATTGAAACAAGAAGGGGACAGGGTTATGGATTGAAGGAAAAGATATGAACCTTTGGATTCGAATCATCATTAGTTTTTTTTATCCTAAGTATTGGATTTTATTATTTAATCGATAAAACAGAAGAATCCATTCGCCCTCGTTATATGGAAACTGTCGAGGAATCGTTGAATGACACAGCACATATTTTATCTGCCATTGTGGAAGAGAGACTAGAACAAAATCCTCGTTCCTATCTAAAGTTCCAAGAGACCCTTCATTCTATATTTTCACCCGTTTTCGAAAACACAAACAAACGTTCTTTTAATGCAAAGATTTATTCTCTTTTAAAAACAAATACAGACATCCAAGTTTATATCACCAATACAAAGGGAATTGTGGTATTTGATTCGGAAAAGTATAGAGAAGGGCTCGACTATTCGAAGTTTAACGATGTGTATTTGACTCTTCAAGGAAAGTATGGAGCAAGATCGAGTAAACTCATTGATAAGGAAGGAGAAGGTGCCTTGTTTGTGGCCTCTCCCATCCGAAACAAAAATAAGACCATTGGAGTTCTCACTGTCATCAAACCAAAAACAGGGGTGATCCCTTTTATTGATGAAGCAAAAAGAAAGTTTTGGCGAATATCTCTCCTTGTGGCTTCTGCGATTGCCGTCCTGTTTAGTATACTTGCCTATTTATTTTTTCGACCAATTTTAAGACTCTCTCAGTATGTGAGTTCGTTACGCAGAAAAGAGAAAGTTGTGTTTCCCAAAATTGGAATTCGTGAATTGAACGAACTAGGAAAAAAGGTGGATTTACTAGTCGAAGAAATTGAAGGAAAAAAATATATAGAATCTTATGTGCAAACTTTGACTCATGAAATCAAAAGTCCGCTTTCTTCAATTTTAGCATCAGTAGAACTGTTACATACACATCCCAACGAATCAGAACGACTCACCAAAAATATACAGGAGGAAGCCAAACGAATTCAAAATATCATCGAACAATTGTTAGAACTTTCTTCCTTGGAGGGAAAAAAATCGATATCTTTGGAAGACAACGTAATTTTGTATGATTTAGTTCAGGAAGTATTACTGAATTTCCAATCGGAAATGGAATGGAAATCCATTCATGTTAGAATTGATTGTGAAAATAAAACTTGGGAAGTAAAGGGAAACCGTAATTATTTATTTTTAGCTATAAAAAATTTGATTAAAAATTCCATCGATTTTGCGAGCGAAAACGATACCATAAACATTGAAATACATAAAGAACCAGACAATTCCTTAAAATTATCTGTAATAGATGAGGGTCATAAAATTCCTGATTATGCACTCACTCGGGTGACAGAAAAATTCTATTCTTTACCAAGACCAACGAACAACCGAAAAAGTTCTGGTTTGGGTCTTAGCATTGTAAACCAAATTGTTGAACTACATGGTGGCCAGTTAGAGATCAGAAACCGCGACTCTCATGGGGTAATTGTTTCCATCCGGTTCTAAAAAAACTAGACCCTCACAGAATCCTCACAATCAGAACATAAAAGACTCACGAAAAAGATCTATCCTTTAGATAGGAGATTTTTATGAGTAAATTACAAACATCGGTCAACCTACGTTTAGCCATACTCGGCGGTATGATTTTATTGTTTATCATACCACTGGCTATGATTGGTTCTTTAATCGAAGAAAGAAGTGCCGCAAGAAACGAAGCCGTAGTCGAAGTGGGGGAAAAATGGGGAACGAACCAAACCATCGTCGGCCCTATTTTGATGGTTCCTTACAATCTAAGAATTCCAAAATCAGGTTCCACAAAAGAAAAGGATAAGTGGGATTATATTACCGATTATGCCTATTTTTTACCTGAGGATTTGGATTCTATCGTAGATATGAAAACGGAACTTCGAAAAAGAAGTATCTATGAAATTCCATTATACACAAGTAAGGTGAAGCTTACTGGAAAATTTTCACCAATACAATCCTCTGATTTCCCTATGGACACAACTTATATCTATTGGGATGATGCAAGGTTACTTGTCTCTGTTTCGGATTTGAAAGGCCTCGGAGGCGAAATGAAACTGACTTGGTCTGGGAAAGATAAAAAGTTTTTACCAGGAACCAAATCTTCCTATTTACCATCAGGGTTGAATGCCCCTGTTTTTATCACAGAAGCTGGTAACTCGATTCCATTTGAAATCCAAATGGAAGTCAAAGGATCCGAAACACTCTCTGTAATTCCTGTCGGAAAAAAATCCAAACTGATGATGAGTTCTGATTGGAAGGATCCTTCCTTTAATGGAAACCTTCTGCCAAAAGATCGTTCCATTCATGAAAATGGATTTTCTGCTGTTTGGGAGTCGTCTTATTTTGCAAGATCCTATCCTCAAGTGATCCATTCTATGGATGATGGCATCTTAAATTCCATTTTGAATTCTGGGTATGGAGTGAGTTTGGTGATTCCTGTGGATCATTATCTGAAGATGGAAAGGTCTGTAAAGTATGGACTTCTTTTTATTGTAACTAGTTTTGCTTTGTTTTTTTTGATGGAAGTGTTTGGCGGAGTATTGTTACATCCCATCCAATACATTTTAATCGGGTCGGCCATGGTATTGTTTTACATTCTAAACCTATCGTTTTCGGAGCACTTGGGTTTTTTGCCAGCGTATATTTTGTCGAGTTTAGCGGTGACAGGACTCATTGGATATTATGCGATTAGTGTGCTAAAAAATAAAAAGAAGGGGATGATTACAGCTTCGTATTATTTGGTTTTATATTCTTTCCTTTATGTGATTTTGGCATCCGAAGAACAAGCGTTACTTCTTGGATCATTGGCACTTTTTTCCGTTCTAGCGGCCGTGATGCATTTTACTCGTAAAGTGGATTGGTACCAGTTTGGATTAAAGAAGGAAGGTTAGATTGGAGCTTTCGAACTGATAAGATTACAGATGGAAATGATATAGAAGGATATCCTAACAGGGATCTGTTCCCTGTTAGGTTTTTTTTAAGTTACTCGCCGAAACTTTTTGAAAATTCAAAGGTTAGATTCATAGATCCAAATTCCATTTTTTGCTTTTGTGAACCTTCCAAAGCTGTATAAATCAATGTAGATTGAAGATCATCATCTACATAAAGAAGGTATTTTTTGTATTTTACGTCATATCTTTCAATCGAATAACCCCATTTAGTGGCAAACCAGGAAGAGAACCGAAATACAAAGTCTAATGTTGTTTTTTCTCCCGTATAGCTTACTAAACCTTTTGAAAAGTCAAAATAGCCAAGCAATAAATTAGCATTTCTATCACTAACCAAAATGATATCAATTCTTGATCTAGTATCATTTCCTGAAAGATTATAGAATTGTTTTCCAATATGAATTTCAAACCAACGTAATGGCTTAATTTCGATATGAAGTCCTGGTACTGTGCCTCGTACGTTCATACTGAATTCTCTATTTCTTGGGCCAACCAGTGGCGGGAAAAGATCAAACAACACATAGTTATTTTTTGTGGTTTGTTCAATATCAACCTGTCTCAAACTAACCCCAATATTTAAATTAGGGGATAAAGGATGAAAATATGCTACCCCTAAACTTGAGTAATCTTCTTTGAATTGTAGATTTCTTTGATCATTTTTGCTAGCTTTTAAATTTACTAATGATCGACTTTCATAAAAGACTCGGAACTTATCCATATAACGATATTCGAGTTCGTGTTGAATGGAAACCGCATTATAACCGTCATTCTTTGAAAATGCCCTAACCGCAGAGTTAGCATCGTACCCATTAATCAATAATGAATTAAAATGTTCATATTTTAAGTAATCTATGACTGGAAAATTTATTCCTCCATAACCTTCATTACGGCGAAGATAAACTCTATGTTTGTCCGGTTCCCTTACTTTTGGTAATTCGTGAGTTGAGTCAAAGTCTTTGGAGAAAATGCTACTTGAATATAGGCAAGAAATCCACAAAACAGTGATTAGTATCTTATGGGACACGATTTACTCTCCCCATACAATTACGCATTCGCGATAGAAGATACCGAACGGTAGGATAGTCAAAGATTCTCTGTCGATGACAGCTATCTTCTGGATACTTGCATGTTGAGTTGCTTCTTCAATTGAGTTACCAGCACCATAAAAGAAAAAATTGACTACGATTCCGGAAAAACTACAAGACTTCCCCATTTTCTCTAGTTTAGCAGATGTTACCATGTTACCAGTGGCATCGCCATTTAAGTGTTGGGTTGTGTATGCGAACAAATAACCTGGGAGTGGAGTTGTTACACAATTTGAAAAAAATAATAAACTTAAAATAGGAAGAAATAGATATTTCATAATTACTCTCCGTAAACGATTGTACAGTATGATCGGTAAACACCGGTTAGAAAAGATAGTGTGGAGTGGTCAATCGTTGCAATTTTGTTGATCCCATTTTGTTTTGCCACAGATCCTGCACCTGCATCTCCGAAACTAAAAAGATACAAAACAGTAAACTGACACCCAGTTCCTTCTTTTGTTGCCTTAACATTATTTTCGGGATTAAAAGTTCCCGCAAATCTTGTTGATGTCAAAATATAACCATGAGTAGGTCCAATTGCACAACTTGTGAGGAGAAATACACTTAGCAGAAAGATAAATACTAGTTTGATTTTCATGATTATATCCTGATTATGATCCTTTAACAATGGTACAAAATCGATGGTAGATGATGCCCATGAAAATCCCCACTTGTTCGTAATCCAAATATGCAACTTTTGTAATATTTCCTGCTCTTTTCGCTGCTTCAATAGAGGAATTTCCGGATGAGAATAAATACAAAACGGACTGACTACATCCTCGTCCTTCTGAAGTCCCCTCTGCATTTAAGCCAATTGGGCCAGGAACGTAAGTTTTATGATAAATAAATCCTCCCTTGAGTAATACTGAGGGGGTTGCGTATTCTCGAGTTGGATTTGTATTGGCACTTGGAACATAACTAGAATGTATGGACCCGCCACTACAGTTTAGCGTAAATAGAATCAAATTGAGCAAGATAACAAAGAAAATGTTTTTTTTCACATAATTCTCCAAATTATTTTCTGACATTAGAATTATACCTTTGTTATGTGTCAACCGAGTAGGCGCATTCTGTTTAAAAAACTAACATGGTCTTAACGGTGGTTTAGGGATATCTAGAATATTCAAAAAATCTAATATTTTAATAAAAAATCAGTTGAAACCTAATGTGTGTCTTGTGAAAATAGGATGATTGCTGTTAGTCTGCGCACACAAAAAGTACCTTTCCTTGGCATTGCAAAGAAGTTCCGCAGATGTTATCCCATTCAAGAATTCCATTTTCTGGAAAGATAATAGAATAAATTCCCAATAGGTTATAGGTTTTTTTGTAAATCTAACTCTTTCCTTTCGTCTCATTTGTTTCGAAGTGGATTGAGTTTTAATTCCTTCATTCCATAGATTTAGGAACGGACGCAGCTTGTGTTCCGCAAAATCGGCCTCCAGGCTGAAAATTACCTCGCTTCTATTTTAGAATCTTTCTAGCAGAAGAGGAGGGACGTTTCTTGCCAAGTGACCCCATTCCTAAAGTATGGCACTTAAATCAAACTACGTCATAAAGAAGGTTCTGTTTGTTCGCTAAATTTTTTGCCCCCAATAAGGTGATGACGATATCCGATGATCTTTTCACGGAAGTGATGTTACGAAACAACAAACGTATGTTTATGTCGTTTCTTTCGATCCTTGCTCTTGCGAACGTGGCGACACTTTCGATCAAAATTGCTGGGAAAGGTTCGGATTACCTCACTTACCAAAGCATTCTAATCGAATTTCTTTTAGCTACCTCGATACTGATCGTTGGTTTTTTACTTTCTGCAAAGTTAAAAACACATTGGTCTTCTAGTTATATATCCATCACAGGTGTAACTTTGTGTTTACTTGTGTTTCAGTATGTGATCTATGGAGCGACAGAACTTGCTGCCACTTTTTATATTTCGTTTGTCCTAAGTGTTTTATACTTCAATAGAAATGCTTCCATATACAATTTTATTCTGATTATAGTTTCTGAAATTGTTTTGTTTTTGTTACGACCAGAACTCATCCCTGGTGGTCCTAAAAGTAATATCATTGTAAGATTTTTGATTTTTGTTTGGGTAGGGATTGGTGCGACAGTTGGGGCAACTGCTACAAGAACTCTTCTTAACTTAGCTGTAGAAAAACAAAAAGAGGCAAAGAAGGCCTTAGACAATGTATTAAACGCGGCGAAAACCATTCTTCATACAATTGATCTTATGAAACAACAGATCAAAAATCAAGATACCATATCAGATGAATTAAAACAAATTTCTGAACACCAAGCATCCTCTCTTTCGGAAATATCTACTTCCTTGAGAGAGTTATCTTCAAAAGCAGATTCAAATAATAAGATCGCCAAATCCTTGTATAATGAATCTGAAGTTTCGATTCAATCTGTAAATGATCTAAAAGCAATTAACGAAACTGTCCAAACGGGAACAGGAAGAATATATAAAAATTTAGATGTGGTTATGGGTTATTCAAATGATACATCCGAACACATTCATCTCTCAATCAATAAGTTCAATATCCTCCAAGAAAAAAGCACAGAAATTTCAGATTTTGTCAATGTCATCAATGACATTGCTGACAAAGTAAACTTGTTATCTTTAAATGCAGCCATTGAAGCAGCAAGAGCAGGGGAACATGGTCGGGGATTTGCGGTGGTTGCGGAAGAGATTTCAAAGTTAGCAGATGCAACCACTCGAAACTCAAAAGAAATTTCAAAAATCATTCAAGAGAATCTTTCTCTCATTGGTGAGAGTAGTGAACTTATCAACAAGTCCTCTGATCTTATGGGAAAATTAGATACAGCTATTGGAATTATCAAAAATGAAATCACCGGTGTTGGTTCCAAAATTGTGGAAATTGACAAAGCGATTGAGACCATCGACAACCTAAACACCAGGATTTACGAAACCAGTAAAACAATAGAAAATTCTACGAATTTCCAAAAGATTGCAACAGAAGAGTCTACAAAAATCACCGCAAACATTTCGGAATACGCAACCAACATAGTCGAAATTTCCAAACAAATTTCAGAAAGTAGCAAATCCACCGGAGGGATCATTGTTCAGTTGGATTCCATGACGAAAGAAATGACGAATTAACAATCATTTTGCTAAATTCCCAACTCTGGAAACCAAACTCCGGAGTAAGACTCGATCTCTATAAAAAGTGAGTAGAAACTCATTTCCTGGTTGACCAATTCTATCCTGTACGTATTGTCCATGGGTTGTGTACGCTCACACGCCTATGAATCGAATCCTTAGCCTTGTTCTTTTTTCCTTTGTTGGTTGGTTTTTCTTTGCCATTCCAACTTCTCTCTCTGCGCAAGAATACGTTCCCAGTGCCGGTTGTGAAAAAGATCCTCCACCGAAAAATCTCCCCTTTCCTATGGATACGAGCAAACAACTTTGCAAAAAGGACATTGAGGATAAAAAAGAAAGTTGGTATCCAACAGGTTTGCCACTGATCAACTCCGACCCAAACGAAGGCATTGGGTATGGGGCTCGTGCTTATATCTACGAGAACGGAAAAAAAACAGATCCACTTTTTTATTACACACCGTATCGCATGCGTGTGTTTGCTCAATACTTCAATACAAACAAAAATGCTCAATACCACCAAGTAAGTTTGGACATGCCCTTCATTGCAGACACACAATGGAGACTACGTGCTGACTTATTTTTGACCATCACACCCACTACACTCTACTTTGGTATTGGTGAAGAAAGTATGAAACCTTTATCTTATTTGGATAGAAACCAACAAGATGGAAGGCATATTGTAAACGCAAGTTATATGGATCAGGAAAATAACCTGGCGTATTACCGGCCAGGAACTAGTTCCGATCCCATAAGTTTTGGAGGAAAATCCTATTCAGGATTTCCACAAGCACCTGGTTATGTTGTGACAGATAAAATGTACAACCGTTATGTGATAGAAACACCAATGGCAACCACAAGTACAGAACGTTCCTTTGTCGGTGGAACAGTCAGGCTTGTGGCGGGTTTAAAGTTTTCTAATAATATTGTGAGAACCTATGATGGTAAGTTAGCACGTGGTGTAGATCCTATCCTCGGTGGTGAACACACTGCGGATGTTCCCAATGGCAAAACACGACTTACGGAAGATTATGAAGCAAAAAAAATAATTGGATATAATGGTGGTTATGTGAATGCTCTTCGTGTTGGTCTTGTATACGACACCAGAGATTTTGAACCAGATCCCAATTCCGGAATTTTTGCGGAAGCAACTTATGAAAAACATACAAAGTCCATTGGGTCAGATTACAATTATCAAAAATACTTTGCTCAAACAAAACTATTTTGGAGTCCATTCCCCAAGGTATTTGATAAGTTAGTTATCGCCAATCGATTTGGCTTGGGTGTGACAGATGGGGAAGCACCATTTTATGAATATAGAAATATGTGGGGAACTGAAGGTCTTGTTGGGGGGCTAGGAGGCCTTCGAACCATTCGAGGTTTCAAACAAGATCGATTTGTGGGCCGTGCCATGGGTTGGGGAAACACAGAAGTTCGTTGGAAATTTGCTGAAGCTAAATTTGGGTCTGAGTTCTTTGCCTTCAACTTAGTTCCTTTTTTCGATTACGGTCGTGTATGGGACGACGAACATAAATTAGGTTGGAAAGGTTATGCGTATTCTAGAGGTATTGGTTTACGAATTGCCTGGAACCAAGCAACTATCATCATGATCGATTATGCAAAATCTAGAGAAGATGAACAACTTTTTGTCAACTTTAGTCATGTATTCTAATTAAAAATATAAGAAACGTACAGGGAGGATACCAAAGGTTTTATCCCAACGATTGGTATCCTAAATAAATATTAACCTGCAACAGCAACCTCATTCAAAACGGCAACTCCGGAAAGACTATCCTTCACGGGACATACTTTATCAATATGGGCAAGAAGTGCATCAATGTTTGCTTTTGGTGAATCACTTTGAATGTTAACTCGGTAACGGATTTCCGAAAAACCTGGTCTAACATCTGATAGGCCTTGAAATCCATCCAAATCTAAATCACCTTCTGCAAAAACTTGGTAGTCTTTTAATTCCACTTTGTGCGCCGGTGCAAAAACAGAAACCAAAACTCCCACACAGGCCGCAAGACCACCTAATACATGTTCTACTGGATTTGCTCCTAAATCGGTCCCACCTAAAAATTCTGGTTCATCAATCACCCATTTGTGATTCCTTGATTCAATGTTCAACTTCAGGCCCCCGGCCCACGATGCCTTTGCTTCAAATAAACTATTCGCCATTTGTTTCCTCCAAATTGGTACGTACTGAAGTTCAGGAGAGGAAAAGAATTGGCAAGTCCTATGTTCGTTATAACAGACAAATTGTTCAATATTGCATAGTATATGCTTCGAACTTCTGATACTTTGGACAGAGGCTACGGTGGAAGTGGGAGAAAGGGGCGCCTCGAAAGGTTTTACTGCAATGATTGGATCCAAAACCGACCGGGCTACTCCAGGGTCCGCGTTCGCTTCCGTCCCCCACCATCTAACGATGGCAGGTGACCAAGCCTTCCGTATCCCTGGCGCTAGTCTACGATTTCGGATTCATCAAACCAATGGTCTTTATTATGATCAAAACATCGTTTTTAGGTATTCTTCGGGACTTAGTCCAATGGTATTTTTAAAATCTTTTATAAAATGCGCCTGGTCGTAATATCCTAGTTCGAGAGCCATCTCTGCATAAGGAATTGTTTTTTCTTTTTCTATTCGTTCTGCGACTTCTTGGATTCGAAATCTTTGGATCACCCATTTGGGACTCACTCCTACATACTCTTGAAAGAGTCTTTGTAAACTACGAAGTTGGATCGAATATAGTTTCGTAATTTGTTCTACCGATTGAATACTTCTATCATCTTTGATCCGATCGATTATGGTATTGATGAAGAGAATTTTAGGATCGCGTTCCGGAAGGATATTTTCTAACCAAGTTTCAACGATTTTGATTCTACTCTCTTCGTCTTCTTTTTGAAAGATTTCCTTTTCAAGTGGTAGAATCTCTTCTTTTGTAAGTTCAGATATGGGAATCGTTTTGTCTGTGAGTACGGCTATATTTTTTTGAAAGAAAGGATAAAACCCCCCGGGTCGAAATTTGATGCCAAACACAGAACCTTTCCCTTCTAAAAGAGTAGAAAATCTACCTTTGGTGACTCCAAATATTTTGGAATTTCCTATTTCAAAAACAATGTGAATGCTTGGATTAGGAAGAGTTTCTGCAAGATAAGGTTCCTTACCTGTTAAATCCCAGCTGACGGTCCAATAGTGCTCTATAAAATAATCTAGTTTCGTATTGGCAAAAAAACGACTGTGTTTCGCCGTCAAGTTTGCTTTTGTTTGGCGTAATACTCCTCTAGTTGGTTTTCCTTTTTCTTTCGCCATACCACTTATTTATAGTTTTGTCGTGTTTTTACAATCCAAAACTTTGGATCCCTGATATCTTATTTTTTGAGGAAGCCAATGAACACTGCCAATCAAATGAATCATCATTTAAGTTTGAGTCTTACTAAAACCATACGATCAAATCAAGAACGTATTTGGGAAATTCTTACGACACCCAAATACATCAAAGAGTATTTATATGGATCCGAAGCCATTTCTGAATGGAAGGAGGGATCTTCCCTTGTTTTTAAAGGAGTTTGGGAAGGAACTCCATACAATGAAAAAGGAAACATACTTTCCTTCCAACCACCTCACACATTTAAGTATTCTTATTTTAGCGCTTTTTTTGGCTTACCTGACAGACCCGAAAACTATTCTATCATTGAAAACAAACTAACATTTGCAGACGGACTTGTCACAATCCACTTAACTCAAACTGGATTTACCACAGAGGAAAGACGGGACCATTCCATCGAGAGTTGGAACCAATGTTTGGATATCATAAAAGGAATTGCAGAGAAGTTGGATTAAAATCTAGAGCTGCTTCTGACTTATTTTTTTTGATAAAATTTTGATCTCGGTGATACTGAAAATGAATTGCAACTGAAAAGAGAAGCCGGTAAAACTCCTGGCATGGACTCCAACCAAATCATGATTCAATCCACTATCGATGCTGACTCTAAAAAAGTTTGGGACTACTACACCAATCCGAAACACATCATCCATTGGAACTTTGCTACTGACGACTGGCAATGTCCTTGGGCCAAAAATGATTTGCGAGTCGGCGGTAAATACAGTGCAAGAATGGAAGCCAAGGATGGAAGTTTTGGTTTTGAGTTTGAAGCGGTCTATGACAATATCATCGAACAAAAGTCATTTACCTATACGATGGAAGATGGCAGGAAAGCCTCTGTTGATTTAGAAACTGAAGGAAATAAAACAACAGTAACCGTAAGTTTTGATGCTGAGAAAGAGAATCCGGTAGAGATGCAAAGGGGAGGATGGCAAGCCATACTTGACAACTTTAAGAAATACGTAGAGTCCCATTAGAAATTTTCGATTGGTTCAAAACAATCGGACGATTGGTACCCTAGGTAGGTCCTTCCTGACTTGGACGAGAAAAATACTTTTATTTCCCCTCAGTCGAAATTTTAATTTTACTGATTCTTTTAATTTTCATCGTCTTTAAAATTGTATGCCTGTCTGGAATGCATTGATCAGAAATTTCATTCGAGAATTTGTTCTCCTGATCTTTGTATTCTTTCTCTATCTCATAGCGGGAAAACTCAGCCTCAACCTGTCCTCCATAGATGGATACAGTACTCCCGTTTGGCCCCCAGCGGGCCTTGCTTTGGGATTTGTTTTAATATTTGGCAATCGTGTTTGGCCGGCACTATTTTTTGGTGCTTACTTTACTAACACAACCCATTTCCCCACATCGGAACCATGGATTCAATTTTTAATCTCTAATCCACAAAATATAACTATCTCTTTGGGGAATTCGACTTCAGCGATATTGGGATCCTATCTTTTAAAAAAGTATTCGAGTCCCAAATTGAATATTTTCCAAGCAAACGAGATTTTAATCTTTTTTTTATTAGCCGGTCCAGTTACTGCATTCATTTCTTCAGTGATTGGTAGTTTATCTTTGTTTTATTTTAAGATCATCTACTTTGAGTTTCTTTTTCAAACTTGGATTACTTGGTGGATGGGTGATTCGATCGGAATTATCATTTTTACTCCACTACTTATATTAATTTGGAAATGGTACGAGGGTGAGGAAAAATTATTAAGATTAATTATTTTTGCCTCTGCAACAATGAGTACTTTTGTTTTTACCTTATCTATTTTTTTCTTAACTCGGAATTGGGAAAAAGAATTTATTAAATATCGAATCAAATCAGATGGCCAAATCATTTCTACTGGAATCGAAAATCGATTATTAGAAAACCTTAGAGTTGTTAAGGGGCTTGGCTCATTTATAGCGTTAACAGAAAAATTAAATCGTAGATACTTTGATGCGTTTTCAAAAGGAATTATGGAAGACTCGGATAGTGTAACTGCACTTTCTTGGAACCCTTTGGTTCGACATTCATTACGTTCCATAGCGGATGCAAACTTAAAAATAGATTATCCAGATTCTATTGGAATTTCCATCCAAAAGGATAAAAAATTATTACCTTCGCCTCAGAACGAAGAATACGTATATATAAGATATATATACCCATATAATGAAAACAAACAAGCAATTGGATTCAACCTACTTTCAGATTCAACTAGGATGGAGGCACTTTTCCGTGCAACTGAAAGACAAGGAATCGATATGACAGGTAAAATTAGCTTGGTTCAAAGTTTGGATAATAATTTAGGTTTTTTGGTTCTTTTTCCTGTCAAGAGGTGGAACGGAGAGTTTGGATTTGCCACTGCCGTGATTCGAATAGCCACCATAATTGAAAAGGCACTGATCGGGAATGATCAAAATCATTTATGTATAAAAATTGAAGAGTTGAAAAATTCATCTAACATAGGTTTGTTTTCTAAAGAATGTTCGAATATGGAGGAAAAGATTTTTTCTGATTTTTATTATGAACGTCAAATGACAATTGGTTCGCATGTTTTAAATATAAAAACTATTGCAACGAAAGAATATTTTCAAATGAATCTAACAAATGCATCCAAATTTTTGTTAATTATTTCTTCGTTATTAACAGGACTACTCGGGATATTGCTTCTTATTATTATGGGTAAAGAAAAGAGCATTCAGGATATAGTTGAAAAGAGAACCTTTGAGCTTGAAAAAGCCAACAGAGTCAAATCAGATTTTTTGGCAAATATGAGTCATGAAATCCGCACACCGATGAATGGTGTTTTAGGAATGTTGACCTTGTTGGAACAGACCAATGTAGATGTAGAACAAAAAGACTATTTAGATAATGCGAAAAAGTCGGTTTTGTCTCTCCTTACAATTATTAACGACATACTGGATGTATCTAAGCTAGAAAACAAAAAATTAGAGATTGTTTCAAAACCAGCTAACATAAACAAACTTTGCAAAGACGTAGTCCATTTGTTCTCGGTGGATGCGCAGCAAAAGAATTTAGAGTTACATTTGAATGTAACAGATTTGGATTCTAGCCTTTATGTCCTAGTTGATGAAAACCGCTTACGCCAAATATTGATCAATCTAATCGCAAATGCTTTTAAGTTCACATCTGTAGGATCGATATGTTTAGATGTAAATTTAAGTGATGATAAAAGATTTATAATTTTTAAGGTAAAGGACACAGGAATCGGAATTTCTGAAGAGAATATTTCTAAATTATTTAATCGATTTGTTCAATTAGAAGACTCTCGAACCAAAAAATTTGAAGGTTCTGGCCTTGGTCTCTATATCTCTAAGCAACTTGTTCAATTAATGGGTGGGGAAGTCGAGGTTCAAAGTAAAGTAAACTCAGGCTCCACATTTCAATTTACCATTCCATTTCAAGAAACGGATCAAAGAGAAGCACCGTTAACTAATATTAATTCAAAGTTAGATGACTTTGGTAAAAGTTTTCATATTTTAATTGCTGAGGACAATTTATTAAATCAAAAATTCATAGTAAAAATATTTCAAAAAGAAAAAATCAAGGTAAGTGTTGCGTCGAATGGTCAGGAAGCAATTCAGCTTTTGGATGATTCATTAAGTCATTTGGAAGATAGATTTGATATAATCTTAATGGACATTCAGATGCCAGTATTAGATGGAATGGAAGCAACAAAACTCATCCGAAAACGAAATGATTCGTACCGTGATATTCCCATCATAGCGATCACTGCAAATAGTATGGAATCCCAATTGAATGAATATTTGGAAAATGGAATGAATGGTTATGTAAAAAAACCTATCATACTTTCAGAACTTCTTTCCACTATCTATCAAAATTTGACCTAACAAAATTTGATTTATAAATCAATACCCAAGATTCTGGAGATAAAAGCGAAAGGTCTTAGAAATTTTGTTAGAACAAAGACTCTATTCCTCTTTCTACCAAATAAGCTAAAAACGAGATAAAAAGACAGAGAGGAGAAAAGAGGATAGTATCCCAATATGCGAATTCCTTATTTTTGATACGTTTGGTGAAACCAACATAGTGAAAATCTCCAATGGCACGAATCCCAAAGATAACAATAGTAAACCAACATCCAATTTGATAAACTATGGAATCAAATAACAACGGTATAAAACCTGTGAATGAAAAGTAAAATCCTGCTAGAAGAGTGAGTGCGAGTCCAACCAAAAAACTTTCGATCTTTTTTGGATAAAATAGAAAACTTCCATCTTTTTTTCGTGGCAGTGCAGATTCGAATCCCCAAAGAATATTGAGGGACCAAAGAAAATGTAAAACGGCGAGAATGAAAAAAATAACGACCAAGGCCAATGTGTAAAGAAGATGCATAGAGGAAATCTTTCGAAATGGGAAGATGATTGAATACTCATTATTTAAAATGATTCGTTTGTCATTGTTAGCTTAGGATTTCTATTCTCTGGACTTTTTTGATTTTTCCTCCGTTTTATTCCATTGACAAAATATGTCTCTTTGGATTTGTTTAGATTCTATTCCGGGAGGAATGAGGTGAAACTCCTCAACTGACGGCGCAACCGTAAATTCTTATCCAATTCAGGTAAGAAAAGTCGGATCTTCCCACAGATGAATCGCCCGTAAACGATCATCCGTACCGAAAATTTTTTCAGGGCCCCGGACTATTGCTACCGGGATACCCACACCTTCTAAAAAAAAGATGTTGCGTCCCGACTAACGGAGATTTAGTCATGGATTATCAATCAGAAGTATTACTAAAAGAAAACAAGGATCGTTTTGTGATCCTTCCCATTAAATATCCTAAAATCTGGGAAATGTATAAGAAACAACAAGCATCCTTTTGGACTGCTGAAGAAATTGATTTGAGTAGCGATTTAGACGATTGGAACTCACTCAATGACAAAGAACGATTTTTTTTAAGTAATATTTTAGCATTTTTTGCTGCGAGTGATGGGATTGTAAATGAAAACCTAGCAGTCAACTTTATGAGAGAAGTTCAATTGCCTGAAGTTAGGTGCTTTTATGGATTCCAAATTATGATGGAAAACATTCACTCGGAAACTTATTCTCTTTTGATTGATACCTACATCAAAGATCCAAAAGAAAAAAATCGCTTATTTCATTCCATAGAAACCATCCCCGCCGTTCAAAAAAAATCAGAATGGGCATTACGTTGGATCGGTGAAGGAAATTTTGCGGAACGACTCCTTGCCTTCGCTGCTGTGGAAGGAATATTTTTTAGCGGAAGTTTTTGTGCCATTTTTTGGATGAAAAAAAGAGGGCTCCTTCCTGGTCTTAGTTTTTCCAATGAACTCATCAGTCGCGATGAAGCTTTACATTGCGAATTTGCCTGTATCCTTTTTAAAATGATACAAGACAAACCAAGTGCCGAACGTGTGTATGAAATTTTTACCGATGCAGTAAATATCGAGAAAGAGTTTATCACCGAATCTTTGTCAGTGGACCTCATTGGTATGAATGCAAAACTGATGCAACAATACATTGAATTTGTCGCTGACCGTTGGCTCATTGAACTTGGCTTTGAGAAACTCTATTATTCCTCCAATCCATTTGATTTTATGGAAATGATTTCCTTACAAGGGAAAACAAACTTCTTTGAAAAACGAGTGGGTGACTACCAGAAGGCTGGTGTTCTCAATTCGGAACAAGGTTTCACATTTTCGCTTAATGAAGATTTTTAAATTCTAAAAGGTAATTATATGTTTGTACTCAAAAGAAATGGAAAACAAGAATCGGTTAAGTTTGATAAGGTGACTGCTCGGATTGAAAAATTATCCTATGGCCTTAGTCGATTGGTGAGTCCCATCGATGTAGCTAAAAAAGTAATCGAAGGGATTTTTGACGGGGTGAGCACCTCTGAATTAGACAATTTAGCCTCAGAAATTTCTGCTTCACTTACCACCAAACACCCAGACTACGCACTTCTTGCTAGTCGTATTGCTGTGAGTAATCTGCATAAAAACACAACAAAATCCTTTTCGGAAACAATGGAACGTTTGTATTCTTATCAAGATCCGAAAACAGGAAAATGGATGCCCCTCATTGCAGAAGATGTTTGGGCAGTGGTGCAAAAACATTCTGAACTTTTGGATAGTTCCATTATTTATGATAGGGATTTCGGATTTGATTATTTTGGATTTAGAACTTTAGAAAAATCCTATTTATTGAAGCTTGATGGAAAGATTGTAGAACGGCCACAACACATGTATATGCGAGTGGCGATAGGAATCCATAAAGATCGAATTGAAGAAGTCATCAAAACATACAATTTAATGAGCGAACGTTGGTTTACTCATGCAACTCCTACACTTTTTAATGCAGGCACTCCGAAACCACAAATGAGTAGCTGTTTTCTTTTGACCATGAAAGACGATAGCATTGATGGAATTTACGATACATTGAAACAAACAGCCAAAATTTCGCAGAGTGCTGGTGGGATTGGACTTTCCATTCATAATATTCGTGCCACAGGTTCTTATATTGGCGGTACTAATGGAACCAGTAATGGAATCATTCCCATGTTACGAGTGTTTAATGATACAGCGCGTTATGTGGACCAAGGTGGTGGGAAACGAAAAGGTGCCTTTGCCATTTATTTAGAACCTTGGCATGCCGATATATTTCCTTTTTTGGAATTAAAGAAAAACCATGGAAAAGAAGAGATGCGTGCCCGTGATTTATTCTATGCTCTTTGGATCTCCGACCTATTTATGAAACGTGTGGAAGAGGGGGGAGATTGGAGCCTGTTTTGCCCCCATGAAGCTCCAGGTCTCTCTGATGTGTATGGTGATGATTTTGTTCAATTGTATGAAAGGTATGAAATAGAAGGTCGCGCTCGCACTAAAGTCAAAGCCCAGGACCTATGGTTTGCCATTGTAGAATCACAAATCGAAACTGGGACTCCGTATTTGTTATACAAAGATGCTGCCAATTCTAAAAGTAATCAGAAAAACTTAGGAACCATCAAAAGTAGTAACCTTTGCACTGAAATTTTAGAGTTTACTAGTCCCGACGAAGTAGCGGTTTGCAATTTAGCATCAGTCGCCTTACTGAAGTTTGTTTCCGACGGGAAGTTTTTGTTTGAAACATTGTATGAGATTGTCTATCAGATGACTGTGAATCTAAACCGCATCATCGATGAAAATTATTATCCAGTGCCTGAAGCTAAAAATTCTAATTTAAAACACCGTCCCATCGGCATTGGTGTGCAAGGTCTTGCGGATGTTTTTATTCTATTACGAATGCCTTATGAAAGTGATGCTGCAAAAAAACTCAACATCGAGATTTTTGAAACCATCTATTTTGCTGCAATGACCGCAAGTAAAGATATAGCAAAAGTGGAAGGATCTTATCCAAGTTATTCGGGATCTCCTCTCTCGAAGGGAATATTTCAATTTGATTTATGGAATGTAAATCCAACAGGACGTTGGGATTTTGAAAGCCTTCGTAAAGAAGTGATCCAATATGGCGCGAGAAATTCCCTTCTTGTGGCCCCCATGCCCACAGCTTCCACCTCACAAATTTTGGGAAACAACGAATGTTTTGAACCTTATACTTCCAATATTTATTCAAGACGAGTCTTGAGTGGAGAATTTATCATTGTCAATAAACACTTGTTACATGATTTAATTGAACTCGAACTTTGGAATTCTGAAATGAAAAATCAAATTATTGAAGCGGGTGGCAGTATCCAATCCATTCCTTCCATTCCTGATTCTATCAAAGAAATCTATAAAACAGTTTGGGAAATGAAACAAAGATCACTCATTGATATGGCAAGAGACCGTGGTGCCTTTATCTGCCAATCCCAGTCTTTAAACTTGTTTGTGGAAAATCCTACAGTTTCTAAACTTTCGTCTATGCATTTTTATGCATGGAAACAAGGTTTAAAAACAGGAATGTATTACTTACGAACGAAAGCCGCTACCCAAGCCATTCAATTCACTGTGGAAAAAGCCAAAGACAAAATTACAAAAGAGAACGAACTTGCTATGCAAGAATCAACTAACAAAGTCCAAGCGGAATCTGAATTTGTCGGCGAATCTTGTTCTATGGAAGAAGGATGCCTCGTATGTGGAAGTTAAGCGGACTCTTTATGGCATAAGAGAGATCGCCAAAAAAGAAGCCATAATCACTAAGTGGATGAGTCCATGAAGGGATGTGGTCCTTCCTGATCCAAAAGTAAAACTTCCTGCAAGAAATGTTACCATTAAAAACACAATTCCCTTGGTATCCAAACCAAGGGTGAGTGGCTTGTCAAATAACAACGAATAGAGACTCACTGCGGGAATGGTCAGCGCAATACTGGCTGCTCCCGATCCCAAAGCTAAATTTAAGCTGGTTTGTAATTCATTGATTTTTGCTGCATTCATCGCAGCCAATGTTTCTGGCGCAAGGACAAGAATCGCAATGACTATCCCCACTACTGCTTTTGGTGCACCTAATGCGGCTATGGTGCTTTCGATTGTCGGACTTAAAATTTTTGACAATCCAACAACGGCGACGAGTGAAAATAAAAGCGAGATAAAACTAGTAATGGCTCTTTTTTTGGAAGGTTTAGTTGCGGTTGTGTCGGTTGGCAGAACCTCACCTTCGGAAGCAGAAAAAAAGTTTTTATGAGACTTGGTTTGTGACCAAACAAGAGATCCGTATAAAACAAGAGAGGCAAAGGAAACAAAAATCAATTGCCCCGCACTATAAGTTCCTTTGTTTGTGGAAGTTGTGTATAATGGCAAAATTAATGTGAGAGTGGATAACACAGCAAGAACTCCTAGTAAAGCGGTTGTTCCCACCAATTGAAATCCTAATTCTTTATGTTTCAATCCACCTAACAAAATACAGATTCCAATGATACCATTGGTCACAATCATTAGAGCCGCAAACACAGTGTCTCTTGCAATTTGTGGTGAGTCTGCAGTGTCGTTACTCATAAGACTTACGATAAGTGCCACTTCAATCACCGTGACTGAAATTGCCAAAATCAATGTTCCGAGTGCAGGTCCCACTCGTTCGGCAATGACTTCTGCATTGTGAACCGCACTGGAAATTCCCACTGCTAAAAATACAACAGCGAATGCAATCAGCAGTCCTTCGCCAATGGGTGCGATCATGGCAAAGACCAATACCAAAAAGGAAGTGATCGAAAGCCAGTCATTGGATGTGAGAGTTTTTGTTTTTGTCATAGAGTTTATAAATATATAAAATAATTCCTTCCCTTCTAAGACGATCAAAAACGCTGTAAAGTTCAACCAAATCCACAGATTTGCCATCTTTGTTAAAACTCGGGGCGCCTCGATTTTTTCCTGTAAGTCTCATTTGTTCCAGGCATGACCGGGCTTTCCGTTGCAATCTCCGCTTCGCTTCGATTTCCACTG